>SLSY01000153.1 GCA_007130145.1 Bacillota bacterium | reverse complement strand
TGACGAACGCCTCGATGATCTCATGGACCAACACCGGCAAAGGCGCCAGGAGGAAATCACCACCGAGTTAGCTGACGTCCTGGTCGGAGCCGAAGCTTTGGAAGAAGGCAAATGAAGCAAACGCGAGGGGTTGGCCCGCACCGAATCCGGGCCAGCTGGCAAGAGGATGGGGGCACGGCCCGGCCCTCGCAGGCGCCCCGGCTGCCCCATGCCGACGCCAACAAAACAGGTTAGAGTGTTCTACTGCTTGGTGATAACCTCGGGCTGATAAGGAGTTAGGAGCTCATGTCCATCCTCTGTCACCAACAGCGCATCTTCAATGGCAATGGGAAGATCTCGTTGGGGATCAGGATAGTGAATGCCCGGATCGATAACGAAGATCATGCCCGGTTGGCAAACCACGCGGGAACCATACTGAAGCAGCGGCATTTCGTGGGAAGGTCCCAGGCCAATACCATGCCCAATGCGCCAGGGCTGGCGGTAACCGGTGCGTTCTACCAGACGGCAAGCCGCATCGTGAATATCCTCCACTCGCACACCAGGACCAATCATCTCCAGCAACTGCAGCCGGGTATCAAGGATAATATCATGAATGCGCTTGAGATCGTCGCTCATGCTACCCACAAAAATGGTACGTGCGGCATCACTTCCGTAGTTACGATACGTTCCCCCTAAGTCGGCACAGATGATGTCACCATCTTCCATGTTGCGGTGGATGAAGTGGCGGAAGATATGCATGGGACTGGCAATGGTACCATTGGCTGTCATGGCATCGAACACAGCCATGGCCACATCCTTTCCTGGCGCTCCTACCTTGGCCGTTTCATGACAGGCCTTGAAGCCAGCCATGCTCGCCGCGCAGGCTTTGCGAATCAAAGAAATCTCCAACTTGTCCTTGACCATACGCAGATCATCAATGGCATCCTGAAAATCCACAAATTCGAGGGATGGTGCCGCCTCAGCAATGAGAGATCGCTCAGCCGACCAGAGATTGGCTTCAATTCCCAACCGTCCTCCACGAACACCGGCATCATGGAGAACCTGGCGCATGATGGGCAAGACGTCATCACCATCGCGGTGGGTACGCAAGTCCGTGGCCAGGGTCTGTCCATAGGCCGCAATGTCACGATGCATGTCATTGCAAAAGGATATGACCTCTCCCTGGCGCGGGATCACGGCTCCGGTCAGCCAGATGGGCCACCCGCCACTGTAACCGGTGAATCCGAGGAAATAGAACATGTTCATGCCCGCACCCACATAGACCCCATCCACGTTCTGCTCTGCCATGCGCGCACGCAACGTTTCTACGCGACCTTCATGATCATGGCGAATATCCTTTGTGACCAAACCCACTGCATCCATCTCCTTTCGGGTTGATAACGGTACGCTTACTTGACGGGATCCGGTTCCACCGCATCTCTAAGCCGTCATACCCTGGCCGTGAAAGCTGGTGCGGGTGGACATCAAACAGGTTTGCGTTTTGAGTGAATAACGTCTCGCAAAGCAGCGCCGAGGAAGCTAAGGGAGCGTACGGTGACCAAAATAGCAATGCCGGGAGGAATCCACCCCCAGTTCGTCCGTCCCCTATCAATATGGAGGTAGCCGAGTGAAGCCTACGCCCCCAACTAGGAATTGGTTCTTACACTCTCACGCCCAAAAAACTCAAGGTGACTTCTACCCATATCGCATCCGCCTTATTCTCTCTATAGAAGGCTGACCAGCGCGGCGTCAATACGCAGCATGGTTTCCCCGTTATCCCTAACAACTCCTTCCCCTACCACAAGAAGTACTGGTAGGAGGCATAACCTCTTGTGGCGAAGTCTTGATTCAAACCGAACACATCCGGAGGTGGAATATTGAGCAAGAAACGCACAGTAGCGCCAGAAGACCTTTTCAACATGAGATTGATTAGTGAGATGGTTATCTCCCCGTCAGGGAATCGTGTGGCCTACACGGTCAAAGAAGGAAGCCTTGAGCAAAATCGCTATCTGTCCAACGTCTATGTTGTCGATGCAGCCAATGGCACCAGTCGCCGCTTCACCACCGGTCCAGAGGACCATTCGCCCCGGTGGTCACCGGATGGCACCCGATTGTCCTTCATCTCCGATCGCGCAGGTACCGGTCAGCTGTTCTTGATGCACGCCGACGGGGGCGAAGCCCAACAGGTCACTCACCTCGACACCAGTGTCTCGGATCCGGTATGGTCTCCTGATGGAGAGAAGATCGCCTTTACCACGCGGCGCCTGTCAACCGATTATGAGGAACCCGAGGGCGAGCTCCGCATCATCAAACGGGCCTATTATCGCAGTGACGCCGATTTTCTCGATGACAAGTGGTCTCAGATCTGGGTGGTCGATGTGAAGACACAGAGGGCATGGCAACTCACCGAGGGTGATTACGAGCATTCCTCACCCGCTTGGTCGCCGGACAGCCAGCACCTTGCGTTTTCTGCCTGTCGGCCCCCAGATCCGGAGGATGCCGATTTTCTACCCCACACCGACATCTGGGTGAGCGATCTAGACGGCCACCTCACCCAAGTCACCCAGGAGCAAAAGGGCCCAGCCCAGGCTCCGGCTTGGAGTCCTGACGGGACCGAGATCGCGTTTATCGGCAATGATAATCACCGCCCCCGCGGCATGAACAACCAGGTCTTGTGGGCCGTACCGGCAAGCGGCGGTCGCCCCACTCGCATTAGTGCTGACGATTTCGATCGTTCCATCGGCAACGATGTCTTATATGACCTCACCCTATTTCGCGGCCTCTACCGGCCCGTCTGGTCGACGGATGGAAAGGTGCTTTACTCTTACGCCACCTTCGGCGGTAGCGTTCACGTGTTCTCCACCCACCGCAAGACGGGTGAAATCAAACTCTTGACGACCGGTGAGCGGTTGGTCTATGCCTACGATTTCGACCAAAACCGCCAGGTCATGAGTTTTGCCTCTTCTCGTTGGTGTGAACCGGGTGATGTGTATATTGCGCCTTTAGAAAACCCCACCACACTGGGTCAGGAGAAGCGTCTCACCTTCATCAACCAGGATGTGATCTCTACCCTGCAGCTGAATCAGCCGGAGCGAATTGCATACGCCGGTGCCGATGATCATCCCATCGAAGGCTGGATCATGAAGCCTGCGAATTTTGACAAGACCACTAAGTATCCCCTCATCCTCTATATACACGGGGGCCCGGCCAACGCCTACGGTAATTCCTTCTTCCACGAGTTCCAACTTCTCAGTGGGATGGGCTTTGTCGTTCTCTATGTGAATCCCCACGGCAGCCAGGGCTACGGTGAGAACTTCGCCGATGCTGTAATCCGCGACTGGGGCGGCAAGGATTACGAGGACTTGATGAAGGGCGTGGACTATGCCTTGAGCCTGGGATACATCGATGAAGATAACATGGGCGTGACCGGCGGCAGTTATGGAGGGTATATGACCAATTGGATCGTAGGCCACACCGGCCGCTTCAAGGCCGCTTGCACTCAGCGCAGCGTGAGCAGCCGCTACAGCTATTTTGGCACAAGCGACGCTGGCTTTCGCCTGGCGCTTCGGGCCTTTGACGGAGGTCCGTGGGAAGCAGAAGAGCAGTATCTCAAGCACTCTCCCGTGCGTTATGCCGGCAACATCACGACCCCCTTATTGATCATTCACAGCGAAAACGACCGGCGCTGTCCTATTGACCAGGCAGAGCAGCTGTTCGCAGCCCTCAAGGTACAGCGCAAGGAAGTCCTCTACATCCGTTACTCAGGAGAGAATCACAACTTGTCCCGTGGCGGCCGGCCCGTCAACCGCTTGGACCGGCTGCGCCGCATCAGCGGTTGGTTCAAAGAGAGGCTCGGTTAGTCCAATAAAAGGCCGGGGGACGTCCCCACGGACGCCCCCGGCTATCATGATCTTTGATCTTCAACTGTTCTGCACACGAAAGCCCATGGCATCGCCGTCTCGCACCAGCGTCACAGTAAAACCTGCCCGGATTTCTGTGGCTACCATCTGCCGCGCCAGCGGCGTCTCCACTTCATGCTGTATGACACGCTTGAGAGGGCGAGCACCAAAGGATGGGTCGTAGCCCTTTTCGCCCAGGTAGTCAACGGCCTCATCTTCCCAGACCAGCAGCAAACCGGTGTTTTCGCGCAAGCGCAGGGCCAGACGCGCCAGAAGCAAACGAGCAATCTCGGCGATCTCTTCCTTCTCCAGGGCCCGAAAGACGATGGTCTCGTCAATGCGATTGAGAAACTCGGGCCTAAAATGCGCTCGGAGCATGGCCAGGACCGACCCTTTCATTTCTTCGTAGTCTCCCCCGCTCTCTTGATAGGCGAGGATCTCCTGACTTCCGATGTTGGAGGTCATAATGATGATGGCGTTGCGAAAGTCTACCGTCCGACCCTTGCCATCCGTGAGCCGCCCATCATCGAGGATCTGCAGCAGGGCATTGAACACATCAGGATGGGCCTTCTCGATCTCGTCAAACAATATCACACTGTAGGGCTGGCGACGGACGGCTTCGGTGAGTTGGCCGCCTTCATCATATCCCACATAGCCGGGAGGCGCTCCCAGCAAGCGGGCAACGGTATGTTTCTCCATATATTCGGACATATCCAGTCGAATCATGTTGCGTTCATCATCAAACAACGCCTCAGCCAAGGCCCGGCTGAGTTCCGTCTTCCCGACGCCGGTCGGACCCAAGAAGATGAAGCTGCCGATAGGCCGGTGGGGATCCTTGATCCCGCTACGAGCGCGAATGACTGCATCGGCCACCGCCTGCACTGCCTCGTGTTGCCCCACGACGCGCTGATGCAAGATGTCCTCCAGTTGCATCAATTTTTCGCGCTCACTCTGCAGTAGGTTGCTCACCGGAATCCCGGTCCAGCGGCTCACGACACTGGCCACTACCTCTTCGGTGACTTCTTCCTGCAACAGCCTACTGTCGTTCTTCTTTTGGGCCAGTTGCTCCTCTTGCGTCTCCAGCTGGCGCTCGAGATTCAGCAACCGTCCGTATTTCAGCTCGGCCGCCCGGTTCAAATCATACTCTCGCTCAGCCTTTTCCATTTCGTTACGCACTTGTTCTATTTCCCGTTTGACGGCACGAACCCGGGCAATGGCTTCCTTCTCCGTCTCCCATTGCTCCCTCATGTCCTCCACTTCATCGCGCAGCTGGACCAGCTCGTCCTGCAGTTTGGTGAGCCGTTCACGCGAAGCCGGATCCTTCTCTCGCTTCAGCGCAGCTTCTTCAATCTCTTTTTGCATAACGCGCCGGGTGATCTCGTCAAGTGCCGTCGGCATACTGTCAATCTGCGTGCGCAGGTGCGCTGCGGCTTCATCGATGAGATCGATGGCCTTATCCGGCAGGAAACGATCGGTAATATAGCGATCGGATAGAGTGGCGGCAGCAATGAGGGCTGCATCCTGCATGCGCACACCGTGATATACTTCGTAGCGCTCCTTGAGACCGCGCAAGATAGAGATGGTGTTTTCCACTGAGGGCTGATGCACCATGACCGGCTGAAAGCGCCGTTCCAGCGCGGCATCTTTCTCAATGTGTTTTCTGTATTCAGTGAGGGTCGTCGCTCCGATGGCCTTTAGTTCACCCCGGGCTAGCATGGGCTTAAGCAGGTTGCTGGCATCCATAGCTCCTTCTGCTGCTCCTGCGCCCACCACGGTATGCAACTCATCGATGAACAGTATGATCTTACCCGACGCCTCCTGTACTTCCTTGAGTACCGCCTTGAGCCGTTCCTCAAATTCGCCCCGGTACTTGGCCCCGGCAACCAAGGCTCCGAGATCCAACGATACCACTAGCTTCTCCTTGAGGCCGTCCGGCACATCGCCAGCCACAATGCGGCGCGCTAGACCCTCCACCACGGCCGTCTTGCCCACACCGGGTTCGCCGATGAGGACGGGATTGTTCTTGGTGCGCCGTGACAGAATTTCCATGATGCGACGAATCTCATCATCTCGGCCAATCACCGGATCGAGTTTTCCACTTTCTGCCAGAGCTGTTAAGTCCCGACCATAACGAAGCAGTGCTTCGTATGTCTGTTCGGGGTTATCGCTGGTCACCCGTTGTGAACCTCGCACCGCCTTACATGCGTCGAGTACAGCGTTACGGCTTAGTCCAACTCTTCCCAGCAATTGTTGTACATCGGATTCGCCTTCCTGCAATAGACCGAGTAGCAAATGCTCTATACTAACAAACTCGTCCTTCATTTGCCGGGCCTCTTGCTCGGCGACGGAAAGAACCCGGGCCAATGCCGGACTCATCTGCAGCGAGCTTTCGTATCCATGTACAGCAGGCACCCTTGCTAGCAGTTGCTCAACTCCCTGCGTCAGCGTGGCCAAGTCGGTGGCCGTGTGCTCGAGCAAACGTACCGCCAACCCGTTCTCTTGGGCCAATAGCGCCAGTAGCAAGTGTTTGGGGGCGACCATTTGGTGATGCCGCTCCGCCGCCTCTTGCTGGGCTGCGCCCAGAGCTTCCTTTGATTTTTGTGTAAAACGGTTCAAATCCAACTGATATTCACCCACCTTCGCGCAAGCGCCTGATTTCGTGTTGCATATCCTCCATGCGCACCAAAAGGTCGGCAATGATTGCCGCTCCCCTCAGACTCACTCCCAGTGACCGGCGTAGCTGCAAGATCTTTCTGATGCGCAAGAACTGCTCGATGTGAATGGTATCGCCCCTTGCTTCAAGAATGCCCAATTCCTGGAGCAACTCCAGCATGTCGGGATGAACCTCAAGCCGCAAGACCGATACATCATCCCCTTCCTCGGCATGACAGTGAACGCACATTAATCTCATGAGCTGTCACTACCCCTTTGACGATATTCTTGTAATTGGCGATACATTTCCCGCTCTTGTTCGGTGACCGCATCGGGAATGTCCACCACAATACGAACATACTGATCGCCTCGCTGCTCTCCTTTGCTCGGCCATCCCTTGCCGCGCAAGCGCAGCCTTCTCCCGGCATGACTCTGGGGCGGTATGGTCAAACGCACGGGACCATCCAGGGTTGGGACGGTAACCTGTCCCCCTAATACAGCCTGATCTGGGTAAACGCGAACGTCCGACTCCAAATCGCGTCCCCGCAAACGAAAGACCGGGTGCGGTTTGAGCCTGACTTTGAGAAACAAATCTCCGGACGCGCCCCCCATCAAACCGGCACCTCCCTGGCCTTTGAGGCGTATACGGCCTCCATCTTGGACCCCAGCAGGGATTTTCACCTCCAGAGTCTTCTCGCCCCGCCCCGAACCCGTACCGGCACAGGCAGGGCAAAAACCTTCTTTGCTCATACCTGAGCCACCGCAAGCTGCACATACCGAACTGGTGGCCACGCGAATCGGCTTGGTGACCCCCTGGTATGCCTCCTCCAGGGTCAGATCGATCACGCTTTCAACATCCTGCCCGCGAATTTGGCGGTGATTCTGCCGACTTCTTTGCGCGCGCTGCTGGCCAAAGAGCATATCAAAGAAGCTGCTAAAACCATCACCGAAATCAGAACCTGCATCACCGGCGGTGTGAAAGTGGAATCCTTCCATGTCAGGCGGCGCCTGGAAATCGTCTCCGTCGCGCCAGCGCTCGCCGAGGCGATCGTAGCGCTCTCGCTTCTTTGCATCGCGCAAGACCTCGTACGCTTCGTTTATGCGCTTGAATTTCTCTTCCACTTCTTCTTTCTTGTCAGGCGGATGCAAATCAGGATGCCACTTGCGTGCCAATTTGCGATAGGCAGCCTTGATCTGTTTGGCATCGGCATCGCGGCCCACTCCCAGCACCTCATAATAGTCTTGAAACGTAACGGCCATATGCTTTCCTCCACTGCCAAAAGTATCTGTGGCAAAAGACCTTCTCTACGCGAGGATATGAGGCGAGGCGGGTCGGGACGACCCATCCCCGCCTCGCAGCATCAAGGTCATGGCTTCTCTTCGTAGTCAGCGTCGACAATGTCCTCATCATCAGCACCGGCGCTTTCGGCATCCGGCGTCGGCCCTTGCGTCTGCTTGTATGCAGCTTCTGCGAGGTTGTGTGCTGCCTGCTGCAAGTCGCTGTGAAGATTCCGCACCTTCTCCATGGGTTCATCCTTCTCCAAGGCCTGGCGCAAGTCATCAACCAGCTGCTCGATACGGGCCTTCTCATGCACACCCAGTCCGTCGCCTGCTTCGTTGAGTTGTCGTTGCACCTGATAGAGCGTGCTGTCAGCCGCGTTACGCTCCTCCACTTCCCTGCGACGTTGCTTGTCCTCATCCTGGTGCTTTTGCGCTTCTTCCACCATGCGCTCGATCTCAGTCTGATCCAGATTGGTGGAGCCGCTGATGGTAATGGCTTGTTCCTTGCCGGTCGCCTTATCCTGAGCGGTTACCTTGAGAATACCATTGGCATCAATATCGAAGGCGACCTCCACCTGAGGAACACCCCGCGGCGCCGGTGGGATCCCCTCGAGTTTGAACTGGCCCAGCGAACGGTTATCCCGGGCCATCTCCCTCTCGCCCTGCAGTACGTGGATGTCAACGGCCCCCTGATTATCCTCAGCAGTGGAGAAGATCTGGCTGTGCCGAGTCGGTATAGTGGTATTCCGCTCAATGATGCTGGTCATGACACCACCGAGAGTCTCGACCCCCAAGGATAGCGGTGTCACGTCCAAGAGGACCACGTCTTCGATCTCTCCCACCAGCACACCAGCCTGGATAGCAGCACCCACTGCCACCACTTCATCGGGGTTAACGCTCTGGTTGGGATCTTTACCAATGAGCTCCTTCACCAGCTTCTGCACCGAGGGAAGACGTGTACTCCCGCCAACCAAGATAACCTGATCGATCTCCTTCTCAGTGAGACCTGCATCCTCAAGAGCAGCCTTTACGGGACCCCGACATCTCTCCACCAGCGAGTGGGTAAGGTCATCGAACTTTGCCCGGCTCAGCTTGGCGTCCAAGTGTTTGGGTCCGTGGGCATCCGCCGTGATGAAGGGGATGTTTATGTCGGTCTCAAGAGTGGACGACAGTTCAATCTTCGCCTTTTCAGCCGCCTCGATTAGGCGTTGAAGGGCCTGTCGATCCTGGCGCAAATCAATGCCCTGATCTTTTTTGAATTCTTCGGCCAGATAGTCAACGATGACCTTATCGAAGTTATCCCCGCCCAGATGAGTGTCGCCGTGGGTGGACTTAACCTCAAAGACACCGTCTCCCACCTCAAGGATGGATACATCAAATGTTCCGCCCCCCAGGTCGAATACAAGGATGGTATCGTTGCTCTCCTTGTCAAGACCATAGGCCAATGCCGCGGCCGTCGGTTCGTTCACAATGCGCAGCACGTTCAGCCCGGCGATCTTACCAGCATCCTTGGTGGCCTGCCTCTGTGTGTCGTTGAAGTAGGCGGGGACGGTGATGACCGCGTCCGTTACTTTCTCACCGAGATAACGGGAAGCATCCTCCACCAGTTTCTTCAGGACCATGGCCGATATCTCTTCCGGAGCATATTTCTTGTCCTTCACCTGAAAACGCACGGCATTGCTGGGTCCGTCCACTACTTCGTAGGGAACCAGTTTGCGCTCCTCCAACACCTCATCATAGTTTCGCCCCATAAATCGTTTGATGGAGAACAGAGTGTTCTGCGGGTTGAGCGCCGCTTGTCGCTTGGCGACCTGCCCCACCAATTTCTCGCCATTATCGCGGAACGCCACGACGGAAGGCGTGGTTCGCGCACCTTCTGCATTGGTAATGACTGACGGTTTTCCGCCCTCAAGAACGGCCACGGCCGAATATGTCGTGCCCAAATCAATTCCTACTGCTTTACCCATACACTTTCACCTCTTTCATGTTTTCGATGACACTTTTGCCTCAAACTGTGTCTGTTAACCACTCTACAACTCCGACATCAGTTGCTTGAGCAACTCCACGGCATTTCGATCCAAACGATAATTGGTAGCAGCCCCTTCTATACTCCCGATAATAAGGCCCGCTTCTCTGAGCACTTTCACGTGCTGGGATACAGTAGACTGGGCCAAAGGAAGGCGGCGCACCAAATTGCCGCACATGCAATCACCCTGGGCCAGTTCCCAGAGAATCCTAAGTCGCGCCGGATGTCCCAGTGCCTTGCAGGCTCGGCTCAGCCATAGCTCGTTCCCGGACAGTCCAAAACCCTTGATCATTGTCCCACCTCTAATCGTAAATTAACGATTAATATAGTATAATACTACCATTTATGCCGCAAAGATGCAAGGGGGACGATCTGTTTTCTCACTTCACCACATGGCACAAAAAAGACAGGGCCGGGCGGTTGCCACATTCGGCTGTGAGCGCACCTGGTAGGAAACCGGTGCTATCGAAGCCAAGCCCACGCGATGAAAAAGAGGCTCAAGGTTACGTCGGTGAGACGCAGTGAGCCCTGCCTCCAACCGGAAGCAGGGCTCAAAACACCGTTGGAAATCAGATGATGCCCTTATCCTTTAGACCGGCAATATCCTCATCACTCATGCCCAGCAGCTTCGCCAAAACCTCCGCAGAATGCTCTCCGAGTTCAGGCGAGGGTAACACCTCGCTTTGGTGCGGCACATTCTTCATCCGGATGGGAGAACCAATGAGTTCCACTTCGCCGGCGATGGGGTGCTGGCTCTTGACCCACATGCCGCGGCTTCTGGCCTGCGGACAATCGAATACTTCAGATGAATCTCTCACCTTGCCGGCAGGAACCTTGGCCTTGAGCAGCGTGTCGATCACTTGATCGCAAGTACGAGAGACCATCCACTCGTTGATGACAGGATCAAGGTCGGCGCGGTTCTTGGCTCGCAACATAGCATTGGCAAAACGCTCGTCCTTCTCCAGCTCAGGGCGTTCAATCGCCTGGCAAAAACGAGCCCACATCCTCGCCTCCAAAACGATGATGGCAACATAACCGTCCTTGGTGGGGAAAGCGCCCCACGGGTGGATCAGAGTTTCCTTGCCTCGCGTCATGACTTGCTGTGTTAACGAATAGAGAGTATGAGCGCGTTCGGTCAACGCCAAGACCACATCATACATAGCCATATCGATGAAGTCACCCTCACCGGTGCGATCCCGTTTGATCAAAGCCAGGCTGATGGCGTAGGCCGTCAGCATACCGGGAACGATATCGCCTAAGGCGAGCATGGGATGTAACGGGGGTCCATTCTCTTCCCCCACCAGATTCATCAAACCACCCATGGCCTGCACGATGATATCGTAGGCGGGCCGCTCGGAATAGGGGCCTTCTGCCAGCTGGCCAAAGCCGCTGATGGTCGCGTAGATCAAACGCGGGTTGATCTGGCTGAGCTCATCATAGCCCAAACCCATGCCTTTGAGGCTTCCGGGCCTGAGGTTTTCCACCAACACATCGGCTTCCTTGACCAGCTTCTTTAGTATATCCTTGCCTTCATCCTCTTTAAGATTAAGGGTAAGGCTTTTCTTCTGGCGGTTAAAGCGCATGAAATAGCCGCTGGTCTTCTCCCCGTCCTTCTTGATGATGGGTCCGGCCTCGCGCGAGGAGTCGCCCCGACCCGGCGTTTCTATCTTGATCACTTCGGCTCCGGCATCGGCCAGCATCATGGTGCAAAACGGTGCCGACACCTGATTCTCAATGGTCAGTACCTTTACGCCCGCTAAGGGGCGAGAGTTGTCTTTGTTCAACATAACCTGTCCTCCCTCTATCCTTACATCCTATTTCGTCTTGTCCAAACGACGGGTTATGTGTTCCACTACCTCACGGGTATCGGTCCCGGGCCCGAACACAGCATCTACACCCAGGTCTTTGAGTTCAGCGATGTCATCATCAGGAATGATGCCCCCAAAAAGAACCAGAACATCATCAAGGCCTCTTTCCTTCAGGCCCTCCATGACTCTCTTACCCAAAGATAGATGAGCCCCTGACAGTATACTCAGACCAATTACCTTGACGTCTTCCTGCAGAGCCGCCTCCACGATGTTGTGCGGGCTCTGGTGCAGGCCGGTGTAAATGACTTCCATTCCCGCCTCGGAAAGGGCTCGGGCAATCACTTTGGCGCCGCGGTCATGACCGTCCAGTCCCGGTTTGGCGATTAAAACCCTTACCTTTGATTCCATGTTCGTCCTCCTCGCCTAGAATACCGCCGGCTCTTGATAGGTGCCCCACAGATCGCGGAACACATCGCAAATTTCGCCCAGCGTCGCATAGGCTTTAATGGCTTCCACCAGGGAAGGTATGGTATTATCCCCCTTGCGAGCCGCCTGTTCCACTGCCGTGAGAGCTGCTGCTACCGCTCGGTTATCGCGGCGGCGCCGCAGGTCTGTCAGTCTGGCGACCTGCCTCTGTTCTATGGCAGGGTCCAGTCGGAATACCGGAACTTTCTCACTCTTGTCCGACACAAACTCATTCACGCCGACCACAGTACGCTTGTTCTCTTCCACATCTTTCTGCCAGCGATAGGCCGACTCACCAATTTCTCTTTGGAAGTATCCGCGCTCAATGGCCGCAATGGCCCCGCCCATACGATCCACCGTGTTGATGTATTCCATCATGCGTTCTTCACTCTGGTCCGTCAAGGCTTCGATGGCATAAGAGCCACCCAGGGGATCCACGGTCCCGGTAACACCGGATTCGTGGGCAATGATTTGCTGTGTCCTGAGCGCGACCGTTACCGCCTCTTCCGAAGGTATGGAGAGCGCTTCATCGTATGACGAGGTGGCCAGTGTCTGCACCCCTCCCAATACGGCAGCCAGCGCCTCAATGGTGACGCGCGCCACATTGTTGAGAGGCTGTTGGGCGGTAAGAGCGCCACCCATGGTATAGGCGAAGATGCGCAGTTTCATGGTCTCATCCAACTTGGCTCCAAACCGCTCCTTCATCAGGCGAGCCCAGAGACGACGTGCGGCCCGAAACTTGGCCACCTCTTCCAACAGGTCGATGTGAGAGGCAAAGAAGACGTAGAAAGAGCCGGCAAATTCGTCCACATCCAGGCCTCGCTTTAAGGCCTCCTCAATATACGCCACCCCATTGGCAAAGGCGAATGCCACCTCCTGTTGGGCGGTGGCCCCGGAATCGCGAATGTGGTATCCGCTAATCGACAGGGGTGTCCATCCCGGCAAGTGCTTGCTACAATATTCGATTACATCCACCGAAAGCTTTGCTGATGGCTCAGGTGGGAAAATATAAGCACCGCGGGCGAAGAACTCCTTGAGACTGTCGTTTTGAATCAGTATCTTGATGTCTTTGGGATCGGTTCCATCCTTCTCCATGGTGGCAATAAACATAGCCGCCATGATAGGGCCGGTAGCATTGGCGGTGGTACGCATCTGGCGCACCTTTTGCAAGGGTATGTCCTTGAGCAGCATTTGCATGTCCTCAAGAGAATTGAGGGCCACCCCCACTTTGCCCACTTCACCTTCGGACATATCATGGTCCGAATCAAACCCCATTTGCGTCGGCAAATCCAGTGCGATGGAAAAACCCGTCTGTCCCCGGGAAAGTAAGTAACGATAACGTTGATTAGCCTCTTCTGCCGAGCCAAATCCTGAATACTGGCCCATCACCCACAAATCGGACCGGTACAGGATGGGGTCAATGCCGCGGGTAAACGGATAAGCACCGGGCCATTCGGCGTCAAGCCCAAAATAGCTGGGTTCCAGCGTCAAACCAGATATGGTCGTAAATTCGGGCTTTCGTTCCGGCGTTTTCTCACGCGCTTCTTTGAGTAGTCGCTCCCACTGATCCTTGTTCATTATTGCATCACCTTCCCGCCCTACTCGTCCTTCCAGACGGGCTTGCGCTTCTCCAAGAAGGCCGCCATACCTTCTTGCGCGTCGTCCAGAGAAGTCACCAGGGTCGCCATCTCGCGCAAGTACTTGACGGAGGTTTCAAACTCCATGTCACGTGCCAACAAGAATGCTTCGCGACCGGTCTTGAGGGTACCCGGGCTCTTGGCGGCCAATTCATCGGCGAGTGCTTCTGTCTCTTCCTCCAGCCTGTCACGAGGTATAACCCGCGTGCCCAGTCCCAGATCACAGGCTTCTTGCGCAGCGAAACGCCGGCCCGTGTAGAACAGTTCCATCGCTCGCTTGGGGCCCACCGCCCGTACCAAAGGTGCCGTAATGACCATACCCCAAAGACCGATATTGATTTCAGGCACACCGAAGACCGCATCATCAGAAACCAGTGTGATATCGCAGGCAGCGGCAAGCCCACAACCCCCGGCCAAAGCATAGCCGTGCACCTGGGCAATGATGGGTTTACCGACCCGGTGCACTGCCAAGATCACCTCAGCATACTGGTGGATGTTCTTGCGCAATGCGTCAATGCCAGCCTTGGAATTCTCCAGCATGGCTGTGAGGTCTCCACCGGCACAGAACGCCTTATCTCCGGCGCCGCGCAGCACCACGACCCGGACTGATGCGTCCTCCTTCACCCGTCCCAGGCGCTGGGCCAGCTCAGTCATCAGTTCGGAACTGAGCGCGTTACGCACCTTGGGACGATTCAAGGTCAGGTACAAAACATAGCCCTTCTTCTCTTCCAACAATACTGTCTCACTCAACACAAATTCCCTCCAGCTTCATCCCAAATTCTCCACAGCCAGCGCCACGCCCTGACCGCCACCAATGCACATGGTGGCCAAACCGTATTGTCCCTGCCGGCGCCGGAGTTCATACAAAAGACGGGTGAGGATCACCGAACCGGTGGCGGCAATGGGATGCCCCAATGCTATGGCCCCGCCGTTGGGATTGACAAGATCAAGATCTGGTTCCAACTGTCGTTGGTAGTATACACACATGCAGGCAAACGCCTCATTGAGTTCGATCAAGGACATTTCGCTCAGATTCAACCCCAACCCCTTGAGGAGTTTCTGGGTTGCGGGCACCGGGCCGGTTCCCATAATGGAGGGGTCCACCCCCACAGCTACATAACCCATCAGCCGGGCCATGGGTTTCAGACCATGAGCTCGTGCATAGGCGCCACTGGTGACCACCAAAGCCCCAGCGCCATCATTCATACCGCTGGCATTGCCAGCCGTCACCGTGCCGTCCTTGGCAAACACCGGTTTGAGTCGGGCCAGCGCTTCCAATGTGGTGCCAAAACGAGGATGTTCATCTTGGTCGAAAACAAGTGGATCGCCCTTTCGCTGCGGCACGGGAAACGGTACGATCTCGTCGGTGAACTTGCCACCCTTAATGGCAGTTTCAGCCTTCTCTTGACTCCAAACTGCGAATTCATCCTGCTCCTGGCGACCGATGGAAAAGGTTCCAGCCAGTTTCTCTGCTGTCTCCCCCATGGTCAAATCACAAATCGGATCGCGCATAATCAGCTGATCCTGCAAGGTTTGATGGCCCAGAGGTGTTCCCCACCGAATTTTGCCCGGTACGAAGAAGGCAGCTGCACTCATCTGTTCCACACCACCGGCAATGACCACCTGGGCATCACCGGACCGAATGGCCTGAGCGGCCAGATTGACCGTCTTAATGCCAGCCGCACAGTGCTTATTAACGGTAAATCCCGGCACTTCCATGGGAATACCGGCCCGGATCCCCATGACCCGGGCACTGTTGGACGCGGTCTTACCCGTGCGGAAGTTCTGGCCCATGATTACCTCATCCACAGCATCCGTGGGCACGCCGGCCCGTTCCAATGCTGCCTGAATGACGGCAACGCCCATATCGATTTCATCGACATCCTTGAGGGAGCCGCCCAGCCGCCCTACGGGCAGCCGCGCGGCACTGACCAGAACCACGTCTTGCTCTTTGAGCCGTTCAACCATCTGTACGCACCTTCATGCGCAAGATAGCTGTGCTCAGCGCCTTGCCGGTCTGATCGTAACGCAAGGTGTTGGTGGCCCCGCCACCCAACGCACCTTCCATCACAATATTGAGCGCTCGCAAATTGGGCATTTCATATACGTTGACTTTCCCGGTAACCAGACCGCGAAAGTGTGCTTTAATCGCTTCCGGGGTCAGTTCCCGGCGAATGATCTCCCAAGCCTTCTCATCTTGAGCCAAGACACCGATGTTGGACACATCTCCCTTGTCCCCCGACCGCGCATAAGCGATGTCTTTGAGCAGCACTTCTGCCATCGCGCTACACCTCTCTCACTGTCAGTTTGGTTTCCACGTCACTCCGCGGCACCAAGGTGGGCCACAGACCAATCACCGGACGCGGTTTGAACGGCACACCGAAAGCCGCACCAATGCCGCCCAGTGTCCACAGATGCGTACCTTCGCGCCTGACCTTATCTGCTTCTTCAATGGTCTTGGTCTTGGCAACAATGCGCAGACCCACTTCGTTTAGGTCACAGGATGGCTCAGGGGACAGCTCGCCGTGCAGCGTGTTAACACCCATGTAGTCAAAGCGCAGTTCTTGCGCTTCAAGACCCACGATCTCAAAGCGCTCGCGCACAATTTCCTCAGCTTTTTTGGCTTTAGCGTAAGCATCGGGCCAGGGCAACAGGATCTGACCTTCCCCGATGAACCCATCGCGATAGCCTATTTGCACTTTGAGTGTCTCAGGACGGGCGTCACCGCCCATATTACTCAACCGCACCTGATCGTTGCCGAGATCTTCGAGTTTGAGACGGGTGAAATCGGCCACGCCGTCTGGCATCATATAGCGCGTGGGGTCCTTGATTTCGTAGGTCAGCTGCTCCTTAATGGTCCACTCATTGACCAGCCCGCCCGATCCTTCTACCTTGGTAACGAGGGCGTTGCCCTCTTCATCAACCTCGGCAATGGGAAAGCCAATCCGCGCCATATTAGGGGCTTGATCCCACATGTTGGACAGCCCGCCGGTAGCGCACTCGGCACACTCCAGCACGTGACCGATGGTGATGGCCGCACCAACCTTGTCCCAGTAAGGATCCTCAAACTTCCAACCAAACTCATACATGAGGGGAGCGACAAAAAGAGCATTGTCCGAGCAGCGCCCGGTAATCACAATGTCGCATCCTTCGGCCAATGCATCGATGATGCGTTCGGCGCCGATATAGGCGTGAGCCGCCACGATGCGATCGGCAATTCTGTCGATATCCTCTTCTCCGGTATCCAGATTGCGGAATTTCAGACCCTGGTCACGGAGTTCTTGCAAACGATCACCAATATCATCACCGGTTACGACACCAATCTTCATGCCGGTAATGCCGAGCGACTTACACACCTCGATCACTGCGTCGGCGGCTGCCTCGGGATTGGCTCCGCCGGCATTGGTAATGAGTTTTACCCCGTTAGCCTTAGCAATAGGCAAGAGCTGGCGCATCCAGGGAACGATATCGGCGATATAGCCGGCTTTGGGATTTTTGTCCTTCATGCGCTGCAATATGGACATGGTCAATTCAGCCAGATGATCAAATCCCATATAGTCGACGTTGCCGTGTTTAGCTACCTCTACAGCGGGTTCCAGCATATCTCCCCAATAAGCTGAACCTGCGCCCAATCTGACTTTCTTCATGGTAACAGAATCCCTCCTCGTCAGGTCAGTTCGCTTTGCGCCTGACCATCATCTTAAGTACGCCCTGTTGCACCACGTCATCGCGTTGATTGAGAATCTGGCAATCAAAGTGGACGATCCCCCGCTCCGGCCGGGAGGTCTCCCGCTTGAACGCCACTTCCAAACGTCCATAGATGGTGTCACCAAAGAGAACCGGACCCTTGAAGTCCCACTCAAGACCCAGAAAAGCCAAGGTTGTTCCCTCCAACATGCCGACCTTTCCAATCAGGCCGGTAAGCACCGAAAGGCTCAGCAAGCCATGGGCAATGCGGGCTTTGAAGGGCGTCGTCTCGGCAAACACTTCATCCGTATGCAAGGGGTTGTAATCACCGGACAGACCCGCAAACATGACGACATCGGTCTCGGTTACGGTGCGCCGGGGCGTTACAAACACCTGGTTAAGTTCAAACTCTTCATAATGCAAACCTGGCAAATCATTCACCCCATTCTTCTACAAAAGCTGCTGGGCCCACTCCATGACCTCGCTTATGCGCGGGGGCAAAGCGCGCGCCGAGCCCGGCTGGCAGGGGAAATCGACCTGGGGCAAAAGCAAACGCAATTCCCGGGTCAGCTGACCGGCGGACATCTCTACCACCAAGAAACGGGCACCCCCCTCATGCATCGTCTCCAAAGCCCCGACCGGGAGACTCGTCAAGGTAATGGGTCGCAAGAGACCCACCTTCAAGTTCTCCTGGCGCAATTGCCGCACCGCAGCCCGACACACGCGAGAGGAAATACCATAGGCGATCAGGACAACATCAGCATCTTCGGTATCGTACTCTTCCCAACGCTGTTCATCCCGGGCTGCCTTCTCATACGTTGCCTTTAGATCTTCATGAAACCTATTGTATACATCGTGTTCCGGGAAATGCGCAATGGTCAGATTACGCGGCCTTCCCTTGGCTCCCGTCACAGCCCAGGGCTTTTCGGGCGCTTCATCGATGGGATCATCGGATAGCGTCACTGCTTCAGACATCTGACCAATAACAGCGTCCGAAAGAACCATGACGGGATTGCGATAACGGTCCGCCAGTTCGAAGGCTAAACGAGTGTGTTCCATCATCTCCTGTACGCTCCACGGTGCCAACACGATAAGACGAAGATCGCCTCTTCCCCATGTCACGTTCGCCAGATCGGTTTGGGCTGGGTGCAAAGCACCGTTACCTGGACCGCCTCGGGCTACATCCACGATGACGCAAGGGAGACGGTGAGCGGCAAGGTTGCCAATACCTTCCCACTTGAGATCGATACCGGGGCCGGAAGAAGAGGTGATGACGCGCGCACCCGCCGCCGCCGCACCCAGTACCATGTTGATGGCGCCGACCTCACTTTCCGCCTGGACAAACTTGCCCCCCGTCTGGGGCATACGGACCGACATGTACTCGGGCACCTCATTTTGAGGAGTAATCGGGTAACCGA
This sequence comes from Bacillota bacterium, assembly GCA_007130145.1. Taxonomy (GTDB): domain Bacteria; phylum Bacillota; class Sulfobacillia; order UBA8153; family UBA8153; genus SLSY01. Next base: position 2,284 of record SLSY01000153.1, on the reverse strand, counting down.
AAAAGTACTTGCAGCCCGCTTGAATTGCGCCTTCCACTACCGCATGGTTGCCTTTCATAAGGACCTTGCTCAATGTTCTTCAGCATCCTTCCCATCTCTCACATTGCAGGGTATCTCCCCGCGCATACGTTTGGAGACTCGCAACTCAACGTGTTCTCCACCGCGAGGCAAATTCCCTTCCCTTAGTGAAACCGTATTTCACGCATTGAACTGACGAAGGTCCTTTTTCTCTTCTACCGAAAAAGGTCGCGGCCATCTGCCACCCTCAAGCAGTAACTCCACCATGACCCGGGCTGGCCACATGTTTTGGGATGGTACGATACGTCACCGGCAGTCGTTTGCCACAAAACCAGAGCGGCTCTCTGCTCATCTCCCATGCGCCCCTTCGCGGTGGGTGCAAAGCGCGTGTCGCCTTGTCACGCAACCGGGGGTACAACACAGCTGTACATACCCCTTCTCTTGGGTCTTGTCCGCGTCACTCGCCCCGGTTACGATCGGGATAAGGCATCCATAGGATGCTCGGCTCGATATCTTCTATGGTTTGACAACCGCAGATGGACATGTTGCGCATCAGTTCATCGGCCAGCACCCGCACCATGTCGGTGACGCCCCGGCGTCCATGCCCGGCATAGGCAATGGTAAGGATGGTGAGCATGCATACACCGTCTGCCCCCAGCGCCAGTGCCTTGAGAATGTCGGTGCCGCGCTGAATACCGCCTTCGGCAAAAATGGTCATGTCCGGCACAGCCCTGCGTATATGCGGGAGCACGCGCAAGATAGGCAAAGCATAGTCAATGCACTCACCGCCGTGATGGGATACCACGATCCCCTGGGCGCCAATCTCTTTGGACTTGACGGCATCCTGCTTGCTCAAAACCCCCTTAACGATAAACGGCAGGCTGGTGGCTTCGACGAAGCGCCGCATTTCCTCCATGGTCTTGGGTCCCAAAGAGTAGCGGAAGGGCGGCTCATCATGGGTTTTTTCACCAAAGAAGACATCGACATCCATGCCAACTGCCACGCAACCTCGCTGCTCGGCGTCTTTGAGGGCGCGGATGATATCTTCGTTCTCATCCCAACCCGGATTGGACATGGGTTTGACAATGCGAACCGTAGGCACACCCATATTGATGATGCGCTGCATCTCCTGATTGCCCAAGGCACCCGCCCAGAACCAGCTGCCGGCCTCCATGAGCCCGGCCGCCATGTCTTCAATGTAGGGCTCTTCCCAATAGGTGGAGATTTTGTTGAGCAACCGGCCTGCGCTCATAGCAGCATGCTGGATGGGATGAGACACTTCGTGGCCAAAGAAGCTGGTCTTGGTGTCGGCATAGTTTGAACCCATAAAGCGCATCTCAAATGCAATGCTTTCCATATACTCGCGATTCATGCGGTTTTGAGCACCTGTTTCCGCGCCCAGATCCATAAGATGCTCGGCATCAACCTCGCGAATTCGCTTCATTCCTGCTTCGTGCAATTCCCGATAGCTTAGCAAGATGTAAATCCTCCTTACTATTGTTCCCTTTAGGGGCATCAGACAGCAGCTGTCCGCTACTGCCGCATGACCCTCCTCGGAAGAATTCACCAGGCAAAACGCCTCATCTATCTCCCTTTGCCGTCAAGTCGGGCAAGAGCCCACTCATTCCCACCGTGTGCGGTCGGCCTTCTCAGGCATCACTCACCCAGGGGAACGTCATGCAGTGGAGTCTGCCACCTCCTCTCAAGAGCTGGGATTAGCTAACCTCCACCACCGGAAAACCTCTCTTGATCAACATCTTATTCACCTTGGTGTTGTTTGCTGGGCTAAGAACGGTGTGAAGGTCCAGAGCCATGCGGTGGGCCCCGAACGAAAACACGGTTTCATCATCCATTGGCAGTAAATCAAATCCCAATTTCTCATAAACCATGCGACAGAAGGTCTGGGGAAGCACCTCCACATGGGCGCGGGCAAAACCATCCCCCACCACATTAAAGATCATGTCAAGGTGCAAGTAGCGCGGATCAAACTCGACAATGAACGTGTCTATCCCCTGCTCGTGTAGGTGTTCGCAGGCCCACGCAGCCCCGGCAGCATTGGTACGCGCCCCCACGCCCACCGCCATATGCCGATCATCCAAGTACATCAGGTTCCCTCCCTCAAGATAGGCACCCTGGGGTGGGGGACCCTGCCAAAGGGGCATAGCCAAGGAGGCCAAACAGGCATCCACTTCGGCGCGACGACAGTCCTCACGCAAACGCCCGACCAGCATCCCGCGGGATGTCATAACGCCCACATCGCGTGTGA
>SLSY01000232.1 GCA_007130145.1 Bacillota bacterium | reverse complement strand
GATTGATCAACATGACTTCCGACAAGATGGATCGAGACTGGTCAACTGTTTTCTCCGGCTTCATGCTGCCTTCAACTCCCTCTGCCATTGAGCAACGTCATCTTCCTTACAGCATCGCACGTTTGAGAGTTTCACGCAAGCAGAAGGAATCATAGCAAGACATACACACAAAAACACCGCCCTTCCCGGAGACGGAGCCAGGGGACCATCACATTGCACCGAGCCAAAGGCAAGGGACGACCAGAAAAGTGCAAGGAACGTGGTGATCGATGCACCAGGCAGATGTGGTGAAATTCGAACAAGATGCGTGCAAGCACAGTAAATGCTGTCGCGACAAACGGCCAGCCGCGACACGACTTTCTTCTATCAAACAAACCGTACCTCACAGCGCGGTCATCTCGATAGGACTCTACCAGGGTGTTCGGTTCGATAGACACCCTGCTCCCATACCTTCTGCCCATTAACCATGACGATCTTGATGCCTTCAGGGCTATGGGCCGGTTGGGCATAGGTGGCACGGTTGGCAACAGAGGCCGGGTCAAACAGCACCAGATCCGCCCAGAATCCCGGCTTGATTAGGCCCCGACCTGTGATGCCAAGAAAGGACGCGGGAAAAGACGTGCATTTGGCAATGGCTTCTTCCCAGCACAGGATGTCGCGCTGCCGGACACAGTCTCCCAAAATCTTGGGATAGGTGCCCCAGGCACGGGGATGGGCGCTGACTTGGGGATCGTCCATGGAAGGCCGCGTATCCAGACTGCTCGCATCGGTTCCGAACATGGACAGAGGATGTCTGATGACGGATTCCACATCGCTGGGACTGACGGGTCCTGCCGCCACCTGCGTGAATCCATCATCGGCCAAATACAGAAGGCGCATCGTCTCCCAAGGATCCGAAAGGTCAAGAGCACGGGTGATCTGGCCAAGAGTATGGCCCTCAAAGTGACCATGAGAAGGAGAATGAGTCACACAGTCATAATGCTCCAACCGCCAAATGCAAGGAGCAAAGATCCCCCGGCTCCCGAGCCTATCCTTTCTGGACCGGTTCTCAATTTCCAGCTGCGCGTTTTGGTCTATTAGGGAGGACTTGATCCTTCGCCACTCGCTGGGATCTTGCAGGAGAGAGAGGATGAGTGCTTTCGGCCGGATGACGCGCTCCCCAGATGTTAAGAGTGGGCCGCCAAACCAGGCACCCAGGTTAATCTGACGGGCAAATGTCCACGGGTACACATCACAAACAACGTTCACGCCACGAGAGCGAGCCTCCTCTAGCGCCCGCAAACCTGCAGCAGGTGTCCCCCAGTTCTCTGGAAACAGAGCCTTGAAGTGAGAGGCACACCCGGGCACACCCGTTTGCTCGCTGATCTGGATCAGCTCATGAACGGCAGGGAGAAGATACTCTTCTTCACTGCGCAGATGAGACATGTGGACGCCCCCGCATTGGGCAACGCAATGGCATAGATCGATGACCTCTTCGGTGGTCGCATTTCTACCGTAGGGATAGCGAAGACCTGTGGAAAGACCAAAGGCTCCGTCTTCAAGCCCCTGATGCAAGAGGTGTCTCATGTCGCGCGCCTGCCCACGAGTCAGCTCCACCCGGACGTCAGCCTCCGGCCCCAGGACACTACAGCGCAACGTGTTGTGGCCAATGAGGGGAACCAGATTCACTCTCGTGCCTCTAGCTTGGACCTTCTGTCGCCACTCGTCTAAGCTCTTCCAGTCCACCTGCTCCAGAGATTCCCCGGCTGTTACCTGTATTGTCTTCTTCACCTGCGAAACATACTGTGATAAAAAGGCATACATAGAGAATCCGCACTGTCCCACCACCTGCGTGGTGATACCCTGGGCCACAAGGTTGTCAGCACCCGGATGGCTGAGTATGGTGAAGTCACTATGCCCATGGACATCAATGATGCCCGGGCACAGCGCCAGGCCCTGGCCCTCGATGATTTCACGGGATGGCACTTGACAAGGAGAACGCCAGAGGGCCTCAATCTTCTCCCCTAAGACTCCCACCTGCCCCGTAAACCACGGTCTGCCGGTACCGTCATAGATCCGTGCATTTCTTATCACCGTATCAAGCACCTTCTCCACCACCTCCACTCCTCGGCTTGCTCTCGACATACCTTCACTCCCTCGGCCGACAGTTCCTTCTCTATCCTGCATCTGGGTTGATGATAATGCGGTCAGCGCTGGCCCTGACACTCTTGGCCCAGGAAATGATATAATGTGATGAAACAATGAGACAAGAAGGAGTAGACTATGGTGAACGCAGTCAAGCTTCTGTTGCTCAGCGGGACACCCTTGCTGTGGGGATACGTATGGCATCGGGCTATGTGGAGTTATCACCTTTACGGTGTAAGTCTCGGTTTGCTTAGCGCGGTCTTCTATCTCTACTGGTGCGGGGTGGGATATCTAGCGGCTCGGTGGATACGCTCACCCCTTCCGGCCCTCGTCATAGGCAACGTGTTTGGCGCCCTTATCCTCGTTCTCAACCTGTATCAAGCGCTGGTACTAGAGCGGTATCTATCCAACGACGTGGGCACATGGTCCCAACTCTTCTACCTACCTGCACTCAGACTGGCCGTGGTGCTCCAAGATGTGCTGATGCTTTTCGTGCAGACCACCCGGCACACCTGGCTGACTTTCACACTTTCTTTCCTTCTCATGCTTGCAGTCTACTATGCCGGTTTCAAGAAAGGACAGCGTGACCGTAGCAAGAAGGAGAACCCCTTCGTTTCATGATCAGGCTGATACGCTCTTAGCTCAAGTCTTTCTCCTTGACTCACAGGTTTCTTGCTGGTGCGTGATTTCTCCGTAGGTTTTGAAAAACCCTAAGATAACCATGGCCATCCAGAGCAGCGTATTAGGGATAGCAAACCGTGCTACCCCCAGACTCGCAAGACTCGGATCATCCAAAGCAAAGGTTACGCCAATGAGAAAGTGAGGAAACATGACAAGAAGCCAGGCCGTCAGGAGGCTGGTCCACACCCACCGGGTCTTGTGATGTTCCATCAGCAATACGGCCGAACTGAAGAGCAAGCCAAAGGCAAGGAAGGCAAATCCCATCGACACCTCCCACGCTTGTAGGTAGCTGCCGAAAATATAGTTTTCGCCCACCCCGTAAGGACCCTGAGACGGGCTCCACTTGAGAAGCCACACCAGACCTCCCGGGATGTAGAATATTCCCGATAGCCAAAGGAGCTTGCCCCCGGTACTCATGGCTTTCCAGCTGCGGATACGAAGCCCCCAAACGACCGGAGCCCCCACCACCATCAGGGCGACTACGGTTACCCCTGCCAAGAACACCCAGAACCCTCCTTTCTCGGAAAGAGTGCAACTTAGGGATAATTCGCTCAAATCCTACCGCATTGCCATCATTCTGTCAAGCGTGTCATCTCACCGGACAGCAAGCAAGCGTGCTACAATACTAAGCAAGCAACAGCGTTTCGCTGGGGGAGCATACCCGCTCCTCCCTCAAAGCGGGCGTCTGGGAAAGGAGAAAACAGTGAATAAGAGAATGAGAATCTGCATTGCGGCTGGTGCCATCTTGGGTGTGGTCTGCATTGTGGGAGCACAAGTTCGTTCGGGGTTTCAACAAGAACCGTATTATCTCTTCGCTTTTTGGTACAACCGGCTCCTCATGGGCATCGTCATCGGATGGGCGGTCGGGACATCCCTTCTAGCAAGGGCAATCTATCGGGGAGCAGTGATTGGCTTGATGGTATCATTCGCATTCTACAGCGCCACAGGGTTTGGCGATCCCGTTGGCTTTGCCGTCGGCATCTTGTATGGGGTGATCATCGAGTACGCCGCTTTTCGCGCCGCTCCATAAGGATCGAGTAGAAGGGGGCGGCTAGCCCCCGTCCTCTCATACCACCCGGCATGCGGGTCCGCACCGGGGGGTTCACCAGGCACTACGAAGTTGACGATAACGAGTCGTAAGGCTTATGAGTCCCTGGGCACGCCAGTAGGCGATGCCCAGGGCTCCATTTAAGGGGTGCCCAGCCATCCGCCAAGGTCCCTTACGAGACATAGCCTTTTGCCAGGCCTGCCAGTCGGGTAGTCCCAGGGCACGGAGCTCACGCAGACGGGTTCGAGGGCGCTTCGTGCGCCGGGTCAGTTCCCGTATCCGGACTTTGACCCGGACCGTCGTCTCCGGCGCCAAGCGCAACCTCACCCCGTGTGGGGAATGGTAAATCGATGAGCCTGAAGGAACGAATCCGACGCCTCAACAGCTACCTCCAAGGTTGGCTGGGGTACTTCTCCCGGGCCGATGCGGCGACCTGGCTTGGGGACCTCGAAGGTTGGATGCGCCGCCGGCTACGGGCGTGTTTGTGGGAAAGATAAACCCCAAGAACTTGCGTTTCTGGGGTCGGGCTACGGCGCTTTTGCCCTCGTTCACCTTCAGTCGCAACCGCTTCTGCAAGAAGGCTTTCACCGAGTTCATGACGCGTTGTCCCGCACGTTCGCTACGCACGTAGATGTTACAATCGTCCGCGTAGCGGACGAAGCGATGCCTGCGCTCTTCCAAGTCCCGGTCCCACTCGTCCAGGAGAATGTTGGCCAACAGGCTCGCCCGGACAATGCTGCCTCCTTCCAGAGTTCGTGCGCCGCGATTTTGCCTCTAGCTTCCTTCAGATTCCGCGTCGCCACGGACACCCTTGCCTTCGGCTAGAGGTTGTACGGGGTCTCCCTCCCCACGGGACTTCCACCCGCTAGCATTCGCCCATACCGGGCGCACCCAAAAACGAAGCGGGGAGGACCTCCTCCCCGCTTCTGCTACCAGCTAGATTCCATCAGTTTCTACTCAAGCCAGGCTTGATAAAGCTGGCGGAAGTAGAACCAGCCGTTGTACTGGAAGTTCTGCAAGCTCCGATTATGAGCACTCAGAACATAGTCAGCCCCACCATAGCCAATCCAGGGCAGTTCTTCGGCTACGATCTCCTGGATTTCCCAGTAAAGGGCCTTGCGCTCTTCTACATCGGTCACGGCGCGGGCCTTGTCAAGGAGCTCGTCCACTTCGGGATTGGAGTAGCGGGCCCAGTTGGGTCCTGCAGGCTGACGATTATCGCTATGGAACTGACGATACACACCGCGATCGGGGTCCGTCTGGCCTCTCCAACCCTGGATACCCAGCTCGATGTCACCGGCCTCAGATAGCTCGTACCAGAGGGCGCTGTTAACTTGCTTCACTTCGAGGTTCACGCCAGCTTGGGCGAAGTCATACTGAAGGATCTCAGCCATTTCCCGGAAGGGTTCCCAGAAGAAGGTGAGTTCCAATGTGAGCCCATCTTCATAGCCAGCTTCTGCCAAGAGTTCTTTGGCTCTCTCGACGTCAAACTCATACTTGGGCAGATCAGGATGATAAGCCCATGAGCTGGGGATGATCGGTCCATAGATGTAGTCGCCTTGCCCCCGGAGAATATGCTCGACCATCTTCTCTTGGTCGAACAGGTAGGCAAGTGCCTTTCTCACGCGGAGATCATCCAGAGGCGGCTTCTCGACGTTGGCAAACAGGTAATTCATGCCGCTACCCGGACTGATGTCCAGCCGGATCTCCGCATGATCCTTTAGACGCTCGACTTCCTCCGGTGCAACCCAGTCAATGACGTGAACGCTACCGGCTTCCAGTTCGATGACGCGTGTGGCCATTTCAGGAATCATACGGTAGGTGATGCTGTCAATGGCCGGACGGCCCCAGAAGCAATCGTCGAACGCTTCGATGACGATGCGCTCTTCCATAACCCACTCAACCAGTTGGTAGGGCCCGATGCCCACGGCGTTCTCTTCCATCCACTCTTCGCCGTGCTCTTCGCCAATGTGCTTGGGCATAATGCCGATGCTCATGTAATAGAGCATGGGCGCATTGGGCTCATGCAAGTGGAACTCAACCGTGTAATCGTCAGGCGTCGTGATCTCTTTAATCGGAGTGTAGAATCCGCGGTTTTGGGCAGCGAAGTCTGCATCACGAATGAGATCGTAGGTGTACTTTACATCGGCTGAAGTCATCTCCACCCCATCGTGGAAAAAGATGCCTTCGTGCAGTTCGAAGACGATAGTGGTCTCGTCAGGGAACAGAATCTCCTTGGCCGCTAGCGGCTCGATAACAAGGTTCTCGTCCCACTCCAAAAGACCAAAGTGAATCAGATTTGCGACGCTCTGATCACCAACCGAAGTACCACGCCAGGCGCAGAGCGCCTTGGGTGAACCGGAAAGCGCTACAATGATGTCCTGAGGCCCCGCAGGCGTTGGATCAGATACATCAGGATCGGTCGGTGTGGGATCAGCAGCCGGACCGCAACTCGCGATCAAGCTGGCCACACACAGGAGCGCTACCATAAGCACAAACGTGCTCTTTCTCTTTAACATTGTCCTCTCTTTTCCCCCTTTAGTTCTTGATACCTTGCATCAACGGGTCATCTGTTCTGTCACTCAGACGGATTACCACCCCCTTTATGAAACAAGCTAGGGCGTGCTTCACCGGCTCCAACGCACGCACTCTTTTTTGCCCGCTCAAAGTTCCACAGACGTATCGGCTGTGCCACCATCAGGGCAAGAAATCCGCATGGCGTTGAAGGGAGCCAGACTTGGTTGCGTGTGCGCATATAGGTCAATCCCTGACGGGACTCACGTCTCACCTTCTAGCAGCATGCCATGTGATTTCATAGTTGTCATCCGAAAGCATATTCGCCACCGCCTCCCCATATCCCTCCTTTTCTAAAACAGCTTTCGCCATGCGAGTGGCTGTTTCAAGCGCCCATCTATACCTAACGTCCCCGTGCTTGCAGTGAAGGCACGCCCTTTTTTGCACCGACAGCGGTGATAGAGAGCAAGGGTTTGTGTTGCTGAAGGCATGTGTTCGAGAGCAACGAGAAGGGTCAACCCGACGAACCGGACCTGTGAGAAAGTGAGGCGTCGGGCAAGAGTCGAGCTCAGGGACAAGAGCTCGCGATGAACAACCATCCATTCGGACGGATTATGAAAGCGACCACAACGTCCCCTCACAGACCCTGCGACAAAGCAGGTGCTCCAGTTCTTACACCAGGTGGTGCTGGACAAGCATTTGGCAACGTCCTCGCTGGTGACCTTGCCTTCTGCCCTTCTAGCTCACGTACCGTTGGACCCCCTAGCCTGCACACTCTCAGGGAAATTGTGGTGAATCCGAAACCTTCCGGCGAAAGGTTTCGGCCTCATAGGAGCGAATTAAGCGAATTAGACCACGACCATGCCCATAGAAAATGCTCGAGCCAACCTATGGCCGAAAGCAGGGAGAGGAAAACGTGACATCGCTGCGAACTCAGATCCTAACCAAACTCCCTGTTACCATTGTTCTGGGCACCATTGCTTACATTCTCACCATGCTCATCCTTTCATACCTGATCGATTATCAAGGGTTGGATCCTTGGGGCCTCAAGACCTGGATCGAGCAAACGCGTTCCACCTACCCCTTGTTTTGGATCTATGCCTTCACCGAGGCATCACCCACAGAGAACGTACAATGGAGCATGCTAGCGGCCTGTATCATCCTCTGCACCGTGTACATAGTGATGAATAAGAAGGCTCAAATCCCCGTTTCCTGGGGCTGGAAATTTCTTCTTTTCGGCCTGGTATGGATGATCATCGAGGACTTCTACAATATCCGCCACAAGACGGTGGATTTCATACGGGATTCTTTCGATGTGAGTCCAGGCCTGCGGATAGGATTCGTATCCATGCGTGGTTTGGTGGAGATCACCCTCTATGCCATTTTGGGAGCGATCATGATCGTCGCTTTGGCCTTCATTCTCAAAGAAGCCAGCGCCAGCTGGACAGGAAAAAAATATCTTGTGACCGGCTATGCTTTCTATTTCGTTGCATCCTTTTGCTCTGCCACCCGGGGCATCGGCAACTGGTACACCAGATTGGGCAATGCCATCATCGACCATCTCAGCGTGGACTGGGCCGAGCGCGTAACCCATCATATTTTCCGTGGTCGTGTAGGCTTCTACTTCGTTGATTTTGTCTTTGAAGAACCCTTGGAACTGCTCGGGGCGGCCTTCATAGCAGCAGCCCTCGTGGCCTTTATTGCCCATCATTGCCTCTTAGTGCCAGCAGAGGAAGACTACTCCCCCGTCGCAAAGCCTTGACGCCTTGCCGTGGCCCGAGGACGGTTAACTGATGCCAACAGTCCCTACCAAATGTAAACAGGTGAACGCCCCCTCAGGATATGTAAACCCCTGCCCAGAATGGTGAACACATCCATCTGCCAACGACCGAAGGCGTGTGGCCATCGAATCCTTCGCTTCCCTAAAGTTGCTCTTACTGTGATGCAGGACTTTACAGAGAAGGGAAGTATACTGCCAATAACAGTCTTACAGAATCATCCAGCGATCATGCCCGGATCAAGCGCCAAAAGGGAGGGGATCGTACCCCAGGGTCTTCACAATGTCTGGCACTGTAGCATGGATCCGTATCAGGCTGACGCCGCTTGGGCGTCTCAATTACACACGTAAAGGAGAGATGGCATGATGGACCTAAACTCGTTGCCCAAACAGGGCCCCAAGCAGGTAGCAGAAGGGAAGGCAGCGGGCAGCAGCTCTCACCCGTTAGTAAGTCGCACCATGTTGGAGGTCATGCAGAATGGCGGTAACGCCATGGATGCTGCCGTGGCCGGGAGCCTGCTGCAAGCAGGCATTGAACCTCACATGACCAACCACGGCGGAAGCGTTCAGTTTCTTTGCTGGCATGCGGAAACCCAAAAGACCTATCAGCTGACCAGCACCGGAACTCTGGTGCCGGGGTTAGCGCGCTGGTCACCCGTCCCGGAAAGCATGGGCAAGAGCTGTGCGGCCATTCCCGGTTACATGCCAGGCCTCGGAGCAATTCATGAGCGCTTTGGCACCAAACCCTGGAAGGAACTGTGCCAACCGGCCATCAAGGCGGCCCGGGACGGTTATCCGATGTATTCGTGGCAATACGGATTGCTAACGGAAACCATGTCCGACCTCACCTATTTCCCCGCCAGTCGTGAGATCTTCACCCCGGATGGCTTCCTCACTCCGGTAGGAGAACTGCGGCGTAATCTGCCCCTGGCCAAGACCATGGAAGGGTTGGCCGAAGAAGGCCCCGAGTATTTCACGAGCGGACGCTGGGGACAAAACTTCGTCACGCTAGCCAACGAGTTGGGCTGGAAGATCGAGTTGGAACACATGAGCGCCATTGCACCCCGTTGGCAGGAACCCTTGCAGTACCAGCATGGTGAGAACACCGTAGTGCAACTAGCCCCCCCCGAACAGGCCGGTGTGTTCAGCCAGTTCGCTTTGGGCATTCTCTCCCACATGGGCATCACAGACAAGGGGCACTACAGCCAGTCGGCGGAGAGTTTGTATCTTTTTGGACATGTCTTGCGCTGGGTCAGCTGGGAACTGGGACTCCTCCAGGATCCGGAGATGTTCGCCGTACCCATGGAGCAGTGGGCCAGTGATGATCATCACCGGCGCGTAGCCCAGATCATTCTCAATAGCCGGCCCAAGCTGGACCTGAGCGAACATGTACGGCTCACCGCCGGCAAAGGCGGCGCCCAGGCCGCCGGCATCCCGCCCTCGGAGGCGGACAGCTGCGAGCTGAGTCTGGTAGACCCAGAAGGCAACTGGGTGCAGATGATGCATACGGGACAGGGAGGCGGCATGCCCAAAGTGACGGTAGATGGTGTCTTCATGCATGGTAGCGCCGCGAATGCCAATCTGCAGATGGGCATCTCTGGCTGGACCACCGGCAGCGGCCGCATCAAGTGCATCGTTGGCAATACCCTGGTAATCAAGGATGGAAAGCCATGGCTGGCGCTAGGAACCCCTGGTCGCCCCCACCTCACCGTTCCCCAGGTGCTTCACAACATACTAGACTTCGGCATGGATCCGTATGAAGCATCCGTCACCCCGCGCTTTTGGCCGCTGGGTGAAGACTATACCATTGAAGTGGAAAATCGTATCCCCGAAGATGTGGTCATGGGTCTGGCGCGCATGGGGATTCAGGTCAAGCCGCTGGGCACCTACAGATGGAACATGGGCTCTTTCCAGATCTGCTGGCGTGATCAGACAAGCGGCCATATCAAGAGCAGCTGCGACCCGCGGCGAGTGGGCGAATCCGTTGCTTTTTGAGCCATAAACATGAGCTGAGGGCGAGAGGAGACGGGGGCTCTCAACCGGGCTCTCGTCTTCTTATCTCAGCAAAAAGACCTCTATTCCAGCTCCATCCAGACACTATCAGTGGAAACAAACTCAAAACCTGCTTTCTGGTACAGCTTAACCGCTCGTTCATTGCTGCTAGCCACGGTCAGTTGTATTTCGTTTACCCCCCGTACGCTAAGATAAGACATGAGCCGTGCGACGAGGCGAGTTCCCACGCCCTGCCCCTGCTGCCTGGGACAGACGGCAACATCCTCAATCCAGGCTAAGGGGCCGTCCAGGCGCAGCCGGTACGCTCCCACTATCTCACCACCCAATACGCAAAGACCAGCGTGACTCTCAGACGTCAGTAGCTCCTGCATCTGGGCCAGAGACAGGGTTCCCCCGTTAGGACTGGAGGCGAACGCCGCGTTACACAGGGAACGAAAGTCCTCAGCATTTTCGCCGCAAAGAGGAATGAGATCGATATCATCCCGGGCCACCACTGCTCGCCCCTGACTGACCTGGCGCATGGTCTGGAGCCCATAGCGAGGAGAAAACCCCTGCTCGCGAAGATAGGGGAGCAGGTGGTCCCCTCCTCGATACAGACCCAGTTTCACCGACTTCGTCGCGGGTAAACGCGTGAGGTAAGAGAAACCACGAGCCAATAACCGAGCCACATTCCAAGCATGTTCATGATGAACGTAGACGCCAGTGATGAAGACCTCGCCTCGGCAGGCGATCTCGCGAGTGACCACACCAAGAGCCCCGGTTACTTTGCCGTCCTCAAACAACGTAAAGTGGCTTTGTCCCTTATCAAAGACCTCGCTCGCGTACAGATTGTGCATCTCCCCCCTATCATCCACGTGCAACGCCATGCCACATGACAGCAGATAGGAGAAAAGGGCCTCGCTTTCTTCGCTGGTAAGATCAGCATACGGTCTTATCATGTTGCCTCCCGTTTCTAGATTCCCGGTTCAGCCACGGCCCCGCCCGCCTTTTGCGCTGGGCTGGATCGTGGTTGGCTTTTAGATATCATCTCGCAACGCCAGGACCGTGGCTAGGTTGGCTTTGGTATCCATCACCGGTTTGATATTGCCGCTGCGCGAGGTCATGAGGGAGGTAACCCCCGGGCCGTGACCGGCGACAATGGAATTGCCATGGATGATGATGCCGATGGATACCGCACCCTGACGGTAGATGGGGCCATAGCTATGGTCAGCATCCATGATGGCGACGAAATCACCCAACCTCAAGCTATCCAGTTCATATTCCTTCACCACTTGCTCGTCAAACATGGTGATGTCGTAGTCTCCGCGCTGCAAGTTATCAACGCCGAGGCCAGAACCCATGACCGCTGCCGGGACCAGGCGGGCCACCGGCACGTGCAACATGCCGTCACCCTCTTCGATTCCCCACGCATCCAACAAACAGGGGGACGTATTGAAGATTTTCACGTCTTGGTAATCGGTCAATGCCAGTCCCACGCCCCAGGCCCGAACCATGATCTTGTCCCCCAGGACCAACTCTTCCATGATCTCGGGAGTGAAATCCACCATGACTCGCTCCGCCCCCCCGTGTTTACCGGTGACGATGCCCGTTCTCCCTTCTGCCTTGCCGGACACCACCTGCGCCCGATTGCCCATACAAGCGAGCACGTTGAGGCCGCCATTGGGTCCGCTCACCCCGTCGCCTTGGGGATGTTTGATGCTAACGGCTGGCTCCACATGGTCAGCTAGCCAGTGAGTAGCCGAGTCTCCCACCCGCACATTGTATGTAATACCTGCCGAACCGGTCATGACCGTCGGTTCGCCTTCCGTTGATATCCGGTAGGGACTCTGCTTGCTGGCAGGGTGTGCGATCTCGCCCATGACCGAGATCTGCACCAGTCTGTCAACGTTTGTCTTCAACATGCACATCCTCCTCGTCTTCCGTATTGACCCTATCACGCTGGGCGTAAGCCGGCTCTCGGTGGTCCTCAGATATCCTCACGCAGACCCATCACGCATGCCAGGTTCGCTCGTGCATCCAAGACCGGGTTGATCTTGCCACTGCGAGAGGTCATGAGCGAGGTGACCCCGGGGCCATGACCGGCGATGTAAGAGTCGCCGTGGATGACGATCCCTATGGACACCGCGCCCTCCCGATAGATGCGTCCATAACGGTGATCTGCGTCCATAATAGCGACGAAATCGCCCAGTCTGAGCTGGTCCAACCCGTACTCGCTGACCATTTCCTCGTCGAAGGTCGTTATGTCATAGTCACCGCGATACACATTGTCTCTCCCCAGGCCCGAGCCCATGATGGCGGCGGGCACTTTGCGGGCAACGGGCACCTGTAGCACGCCGCCATGCTCCTCAATGTTCCAGGCCGCAAGCAGATCGGGCGAGGTATTGAACAGCTTAACGTCGGGGTAGTCCTCCAGCGCCAGACCCACACCCCAAGCTCTGATCATGATCTTGTCTCCAAGGACCATTTGCTCCATGATATCAGGGGTGAAGTCCACCATGATTCTCTCGGCCCCGCCGTGCTTTCCCGTGACGGTACCGGTCTTGCCTTCTGCCTTTCCAGATACCACCAGAGCTTGATTGCCCACGCAAGCGAGCACATTGAGGCCGTCATTAGCACCGGCCATACCTTCGCCTTCTGGATGCCTGATGCTCACAGCCGGTTCCACGTGGTCGGCGATCCAACGCGTGGCCGAATCTCCCACTCTGATGTTGTAGGTGATGCCGGAAGGGCCGGTAACCACCACGGGCTCACCATCGGTGGATATGTTGTAGGGGCTTTGTCCCGAGGCCGGGTGCGCGATGGCACCCAGCACCGAGATCTTGACTAGCCTGTCGACATTGGTGTTCAACATTGCACATCCTCCTTGAATAATACGACCTGCTAATAAAAGTTCGACTGCCGGTTTTCTGTTCCTGCCAGAATGAAATCACTCGACATAGAATGCTTAAGCGCACGCAGGAACCGCGCCGGTCAGGACGAAGTTTCCCAATCTCGGGGTGTTTTTGCCCACCAATTACCTGAGCACCACCCTAAGGGCTCGGTGACGATGCCATGCCCAGTGGAAACAGTGGAGGTCTGATTTGCAATCTGGAAGGAGTGATGAGAGCATGGACGAGCGCGGGACGGTTCGAAGGGGTTTTCACCACGTAGCCATGCGGGTGTCTGATTTTGATGAAACGGTGAGATTCTACACGGAAGGCCTGGGCTTCACACCCGGTATTTCCTGGGGTGAAGGGGACGCAAGGGCCATCATGCTCGATGCTGGTAATGGCAACTTCATTGAAATCTTCGCGGGCGGACAGGACGATACCAAAAGGGAAGGTGACTTTCTCCACCTTGCTCTACATTCCGATCACTGCGATGGTGATGTGGAAAGAGCAAGAGCCGCAGGCGCCCAGGTCACCGTGGAGACCAAGGACGTCGACATCCCCACCAATCCACCCACGCAGGTCCGCATCGCTTTCTGTAAGGGTCCGAACGGTGAACTGATTGAGTTTTTTCAATACCGGTGAGCTGTGCGGCCGGAGTTGGCGGCAGCGCCCTGTGACAACGTGCGCTCCGATCGATTCTGAGCGCAAGCCAGCTGCACGGGGGAAAGCGAGTTACGAATGTCAGCTAAGGGAGGTGTCACCATGAGGATCGGCATCATATCGGGGAATCCCAAGCAAGATGGACTGTGCCAATCGATCATCAACGCCATCAAGGACGGGGCCACGAAAGCAGGAGCCGAAGTGGATGAGATCAGGCTCTGTGACCTAGATCTGAAGGCATGTCAGGTGTGCGGGGATGGCTGGGGCATGTGTGCTCGAGAAAACCGCTGCTCATATGGGAACGACGGGTTTGATGATACCCTGGCCCGCATCGACCAGAGTAATGCCCTGGTCTTTGCCTCCCCCGTCTACTGGGGCGAAGTGTCCGAAACCCTCAAGATCTTCTTGGACCGACTGCGAAGATGTCAGTACGGCCCCAAAGGGATACTGAGAGGAAAACAGACCCTGATCGTGGCGTCCCCTGGGGGTTCAGGAAACGGCCTGCTCAGCACCTTGGAGCAGCTGGACCGGTTCTGCCGCCACACCGGGGCGACGATCTTCGACTACATAGGCATCAATCGGTGGAACCGCGATTACAAGCAAGTAGCGGCCGAAGCAGCGGCCTTTGCCATGGCCAGCGGGAGGAAGAACGGAGATACGGTGTGACCAAAGCGGTAAGCAACAACCGGAGTGCTCGCCCCGGAGTTCCTCTCGTCTTTCTCTTACCGGTCAGGGCAGGACTTCCAGCTACTGTGTCCAACCCTTGAGATGAGAAAGTAAATTTCATCCGCGAACCGTCACTGTCGGCACCTTCGTACCCAAAACGGGAGCCCAAAACAAAACTGTATCATGTGGAGGCGAAAGATAAAGTGAAAGCAAGCATTGAATCCATGGCCAATCTCACTGCCGAACTGGAGAGCCTGCTGCGTCTACGTTCTTTCCCTGTCGGATTGCGACGCCTAACAGACCAAAGCGAGCTGGACGAACTCGACTACGACGCCTGGAAGACCTTTGAGCACAAACCCACTGGTTGCCAGTTCATCACCATGGCCCGGACCATTGGCTGGTCCTTCGCCATCACCGAAGAGATGATTCGCGGCTGTGGTTTTGCCTGGGCCATGGGATTGGGTGATGAACCTGACCCGGAAACGGCGGGCAACGTGGTGGGAACCTGGTTTGAGAGCATGGAGGATGCCAAGAAATGGCGGGCTGGACTGCCTCGCGTATCCGGCAAGATTGAGACCCTCTTAATGGGTCCGGTGAGCGCAAAGGCATTTCTGCCTGAGGTGATCTGGGTATACGGAAGTCCCTCTCAGATGATTCTCTTGATCAACGCCATTCAGTGGAGCGGCTACGAACGCCTGGAGTTCTCCACTACGGGAGAATCATCGTGTATGGATGCACCACATCAGTGTTATGCAACGGGTAAGCCCCAGCTGAGTCTGCCTTGTTATGGAGAACGCTGGTTTGGGGGAGCCAAAGAGGAAGAGCTCTCCATGGCCCTCCCGTCAAGCCAAATGGAGAAGATTGTCGCAGGACTCAAGGCTCTTCACAGCACAGGATATCGCTACCCCATTCCCGCCACCAGCAGTGAAACCAACGTGGAACCCTCGCTCGCCAAGATGTACGGACCGGGGAAGCGCGAAGCAAGGGAGAAGACGGGCAAATCGTTTTGGGATTGAGATGGTAACCTGCCGTAAACGAGAAGCCAACCACCAAGCTCTCGACCACGGCAGATACTGAGGCAACTCATACGAGGACTGGCTGGCCCGAACGGACCAGCCAGTCTTGCTTTCGGCCAGAATCACGGTTTCATCATGGCTTCACTCGCGCCGCACCTTCGATTCATGCGGAAGCTCTAGTTCCCATGGCCCAGGAACGAGAACCTGAACGCTTTGGGCCAACAACGCCTCTGCCTCCATACCCTGAGGTATCTGAAACAATACCCAGGAATGGATCTCATCATCCACCACCGTGCTGTGACCAAGGGTGGTAGGTTCGAGTTCATGTACCTGTCCGTCCTGAGTTCGCACCGCCCACTCATCCCAGCCCCAGCCGCGGCCTTCCGCCAGCCAGCGATAGGACAATTTGAGTTCTCCCTCTTTGAGGGTGATGCCATCGACTTTGAACGTGGTTCCTGCTGCATACACCGCATTGGGAGGCTCTGCCAGGGTTAGCTCAATATCAACTTCCACGTACCGGGCAACCACTGGCAATACCAGTCGGGCTGCTTCTTCATGTCGGTCATCTTCCTCCGAAACCGCCTGTGAAACACGCCAACTCAGTACTCCTCCATCCACCAAGCTGTCCTCATCGCCGGAGAAGATCGTTGAAGCATTCCAGTGACCTCCTTCATCCCGGCTGCCGAAGGCACGTTCCGCGTACAGTTTGGTTCCATCGCGAAGAAGCAGGTGAGGTTGGTGTTCTTGTACGCGGGGTCCTATTGGGTGATGCCCGTGAAACAGCTGATAATCAACTCTCACCTGCCCCGGTGTCCGAATCACACGGACACCCTCAACACGAACCCCTTCCTGCTCTGCACCGGCGTGCCAGGAGTATTGGTGGCTAAGATCGGTAATTTCACACCGGGAGACCGCTATCTGGGCTATCAGACCGTTGGGACCCTCCAGAACCAGCATGGCCTCACCTTCATCCGAAAGAGCGTGGGTATGCACCATGCCCACGAGACCCAAGGGTGTGGCGTAGGGTTGACCTCCCCATGAGGACACACTCTCGCCATTCACTGTAGCGACACGTAGCGCCGGGATCCAGTCGGCCTTGTCGTCGTCGGCAACCACTGCCATCAACTGTTCCTCATCGGGCTCCACGCCATCAAGGAGGTAGAACACAGTGGTCTGGACGGGATCGCCCACTGCGCCAAGTATTTTCAACCTCATGCCCTCGTGACGGACATCCACCAGTGGCTCCCCGATGTAGCCGTGCTGGTAAGCCCAGCTAAGTCCCGAGTCAGACAACACCAAACGTTCGACAAAAGCACCGACCAGCGGCAAATCCGCCGAAGCCCTAACCAACACCGGCCAGCTGGCAACCGCGAGGAACAGAAATACCATACATGCTGCAACGGCCTTCATCACAGGCAGACCCCAGCGCCTGCTCCTTGTCGCAACCTCGCCGCGCCCTGCGCGCTTGACCCCGTCGTACTCTTGCTTCGTCTTTTGCCGATCCATTTCTTTGACCTCCTTTTGCAACCACGAAACCACTCGCCCTTCTGTTGCGGGCACCTTCTGGGCAAATCCCCTTCGTAGTTGGGTCTCCAGGGTCTGCAGTTTGACTCGCTCCTGATCGCACATCTCACAAGTAGCCAAGTGCTCCTCTATTCTCTGTCGCGTCAAATCCTCCAATTCACCGGATAGGAACGTAGCCAACTCATCCCTTACTCTGGAACACTTCACGTCTGGACACCTCCTCATCCTCCATCATGGCTCGCATGTTCTCCAGGGCCCGGTTGAGGCGAGATTTGACCGTACCGACCGGAATGCCCAGGAGACGGGCAATGCACTTCTGAGGCAGGTCGGCAGCATATCTCAGTACCAAGACCTGTGCACATGGCTTGCTCAGATGGTCAAGCAGCATCCATATCATCTGATGTTCAGGTGCCGGTCGCGTACTTTCGATGCGGTGCTCGTCCAGGGATACCACATCGGGTCTTTTTCGCACAATATCCCCGCACTTGTGCACTAAGATGGTTCGGAACCAGGACGAAAACCGGTCTGGGTTTCGCAACTGATCCCGTGCCACATAGGCAGCCAGAGCCGCTTCTTGCAAGGCATCCTGGCCATCAGCATGACTGCCGGTGATGCGCCGGGCCAGTTCCGCCATGAACGGCTCAACCTCCTGCAATCGAACCATGAATTCCCTTTCCTTCAATCTGCCCTTCCCTCCCCCTGTAGCCATCTCTCACCTATATAGAGGACGCGCATCCTAGTTTTCGTTCGCCGAAACATACAGAATATTGGCTGTTGGTCTTATACGACAGCTCGGATGTAGCGTGCAAAGACAAAGGTAGGTGCACGGAGACAAGACAGCAATGTCCTGCCTGCGTGTACGAGAACTTGTACATCTATTCTGCCCTGAGGGGCCGTGAGCGTCTGACACCTCGTCCGCCGACCATTGCCACCATTGCTTCTCCCGCAAACAAGAAGACACTCCCCCCTGTCTTTTTGGGCATCCACCTTCTCACCTTAAATGAAGCAACCGTCCGCTAAGATGGGAGCACGTGCACCTCACCCTCTCGGACGAAGACAACGACTCTGCTTTCGTCGTGTGGCGACGTTAGATTATGGCCCGATGGCAAGCATCTCCTATTGACCCCTATTGAAGGGCCGGTGATGTCGGGGCAGACATTTCCCAGCTCCTGGGCTCATCTGCACAGCTAACGCTGAGAGTGGCGCCGAAGGCATGCTTTTCAGGCCACCTGAAGAGTGGGATTGCGGGCCTTGCGGCGTTGATTGAACCGGGAATTGTTGGGCCTACGCTTGGTGAACGCGCCGCCTTCCCCTACCGGACGTCACCGTGCCGGCCGCAAGCGCTACCAACATGGGAACCTTGTGCCCCAGTAGTCGCAACACCAGCCGCTTCCAGTGCAGGGTGTGGGGAGAGCGTTCTTTGTTTCCGTGGGCAAACCCTGACGATAGGTTCTTCACCGTCTTCACCCGTATTGAACACCGGCGTTCTCGTCAAGCGCTCTATCTATCGCCAACGACAGGTGTTCTATCTCCTCTTGTGTGTTGAAAAAGTGCACAGAGACCCGAATGCCAGCTTGTCCCACGGGGCAGATGACCAGACGCTCTTGCTCTCGTAACCAAAGACATAACTTGTGGTTGTTATCCCCACTAGAGAACCCGACCACCCCAGAAGCTTCGGAGGCCGGTCGCTTTAGGCATAGTGCGGGCTTTTGCTGTAATCGCGCAACGAGTAACTGGTCAAGCATGGCGTTTCGTTCCCAAATCGCATCAAGGCCCACCTCCTCCAGCCAGTCAATGGCCCGGATAAGACCGGCATATACAGCGTAATTATGCGTGCCAGACTCAAACCTCTTCGCTCGCCGCAGAAACGCATGGTTCTTGCCATTCCATTGTGCCTGAGCATTCCACCCTACCCATGATGGCAAGGTGTCTTCTAGTGCCTGCGGGTGGAAGTATATCCCCCCGGTACCTGCCGGTCCCAACAGTCGCTTGTGTCCGCACCAAACATAGTAGTCGCAGCCCAGGTCCACCACATCAACAGGAATGGCGCCCAGACTTTGAGCCCCGTCAACCAGAAGACGCACCCCGTGAGCCCGGGCAAGGCGGGCGATCCGCTTGATGGGCATGATTCTACCTGTCTCCCGGGAGATGTGGCTGATGCTAATCATGCGGGTGCGATCATTTAGAAGAGGCTGAATCACCAGCAAGGGATCGGTCTCAGTTTCTATCCTAACCATGCGCACTCTAATGCCGTAGCGCTGGGCCAAGTTGTGCCACGGCACAACGTTGGCAGGATGCTCCTGATCCGTTATGATCACTTCGTCACCGGCTTCCCAATGGCGGCCCCAGGCCGTGAGCAAGATCCCCTCAGTGGCATTGTGAGTCAAAGCCACTTCGTCAGCAGTGCAGCCCAACAGGCGCGCCATGGAAGAGCGGGCTTGGTGCAGCATAGCGTGAGTTCGATCCGGCAGACCCGGGCGACCCAGGTTTTGGTTGTGCCATTCCATCCAGGCCATTACCTCATCTTGCACGACTTGAGGCGCTGGTCCTGCACCCGCCACATTCAGGTACGCATAGCCATCAAGAGCCGATATCTGACGTCGAATGTGAGCAATATCCATGTCAGCAAACTCTCCCGTAGGTGAACTTGGGACACAGGGAGTTTCGCTGGCCACATAAGCAGTTCCTTCTGTATATTCTTACTAATTCCACTTCGGCCCTGCACCAGACAATCCTATGCTCATGACCATGCTTGTCAATGACGTTATGCCAGACTAGTCGAAACCCCGTCCCATGATGACCCGATACTACGCAGACTACCTCGCTGTTCCATATGTCATCGTCCAAAGACACGCTCCGGTCAGAGCAACGCGCTCAGAACCAAGGGTTTCGGATGGTCACCCATGAGATGGCGTGTATGGCATACAAAGACAGTAGATTCCTTAGCAGTTCGACACACGGGGCAGTGGAAGAGAATGGCCACCTATCACCCTCAGACAATGCTCCCACTACACGGCAAGGTGCGTCCGAAAAACACCTTTCAAATAGACAGAATGCTGTGCGCTATCATGACCAGCACCAAGATGCGAATGACCCCACCTATTAGCTCCGACCACTTGAACCGGTGTCCACTCACGGCATAAACAGCACTCTGCAGCAGCAGCAAGACAGCTGCCATCAACACGTAGACCGAAAATCCCGGCGACAGCCGAATCCATGAGTTGACCACCGTGAACAGCAACAAGAAAAGACCCAACACCACCATATCCGCTCTACGCTTGGACTGACTCAGCCAACCGGTGACTTGGCATAACAAGAGCACCCCTCCTTCTTGCGTTATACACAGCTTATACGCAATACTCTCACTATTCTATCCCTAGAGCAATCGACCTTCTCCACACAACGGCTCGGCGTCCAAGCCATGAATGAGTCGCACGTTTTCGGCCCAAATAGAGTGACAAAAACCACCTGAGCAATGGCCTGAAGGAGTGATGCTGGGATGAAGGCGGACGCACTTTGCTGGCATCTGCAGAGTTCATCTACGACGACACGGCTCACATTCGCCGTTGTATCAACCTCCCGTTGATGACGGGAGTACCAGGCACTGGGCGGCCCGGGGTGCGGTCTAAGGCTTGCTTGCGTCTATGAAAGCGTTGGGCCGATCAGTGCTGGAGTTTGGATCCGGCGCCGGATGGCCTTCTTTGCTCCTGGTCCCCTACCTTAATACGTGACGGGTACGATGTACACCCAAAGAAAGTGCCGTTCCAACGTCAGACCCCCGGACCTTCAAGCCACGCCCAAGGAACTCTGGCGGGCACTGAAGACGAAAGGAAGACTGCGGTTGTATAAGGGAGAACAGGGGGTGTAAGGGGAACGAGAGCGGTTACACCGCTGTCTCTGGACGAAGAGCGATACCCGCATCTCTCTACACATGGCTCGCTGACGTCGCATGGTTCTTTTCACCCCTTCAACACGACGGCATAAGAGAGCCAATGGCGGCCATATCCTTTTTGCAAGAGAATGTCTGAAGAGGCCGATGTGCCCCTACCCTACCCTTCCCCTATCTTCACCCCGCACCCTCTTGCACTGCAGCGCACGACGAGGCCGTAAGCAAAGCACACCGGTCAGCTCCCGGGATGAAGGTGACCAGAGAAGGAATTCTATGACCGCGCAAAGCCGAACAGAACGTCCTACTCGCGAAGTCGGGGGTCGAGTGCATCCCTCAGTGCATCGCCCACTAAGTTGAAACTCAACACCGTGACGAAAATGAAGGCACCAGGAAAGACCGT
>SLSY01000134.1 GCA_007130145.1 Bacillota bacterium | reverse complement strand
CGGAGATAAAGTCGAGAAATCCGGCCATTCGCGGAGCGCAAGAACGCATTGCCATCAATACACCGGTGCAGGGGTCGGCTGCTGATATCATTAAGAAGGCTATGGTGAGAGTATATCAGCAGTTGCGTGCCCACAGACTGAAGGCCTGCATGTTGCTGCAAGTGCATGATGAATTGATACTCGAGGTGCCAACCGGCGAAATTGATGAAGTGGCCAGACTCTTGCAGGAATGTATGGAAGATGTTGTCGCCTTGCAAACACCGTTGCGGGTAGATCTTAAGCAGGGCGCTACCTGGTATGATCTCAAGCCCATGCGAAGGGAGGGGAACTGATGCCCGAGTTACCCGAAGTTGAAATGGTCCGCAGGTCCTTGGAACCACTCCTTGTGGGACACAAGATCGTAGGGGCTGACGTACTCTTTGAGGATTACTTGCGTGAGTGCTCTGGGAATGATGTATGCTCACTAGTAGAGCAGCGTTTTCATCAATTGGTCCGCCACGGCAAGTATCTGTACCTGATGGTCGATGAACGGGAGCTGGAGACACATTTGGGCATGACCGGTCGTTTGTTGGTATGCGGACGTGGCGAGGAGCGAGTGAAACACACCCATGTATGTCTGCACCTAGATTCTGGACAGGAACTTCGTTTTATCGATCCCCGTCGCTTTGGCTACTTGCGCATAAGACGGACCGGAGCAGCACACGAACGCCAGTCAATGCTGGGGATTGAGCCTCTGCGCCCCGATTTTACCTGGCAGAATGTGGAGAAGGCTCTCCGAGGCCGTAAGGCGCCACTCAAGAGTTTGCTGATGGACCAAAAGATCGTTGCCGGGCTCGGCAATATCTATGCCGATGAGGCTCTTTTCCGGGCCCAACTCAATCCGTGTCAGCCAGCGGGCGCTTTGTCGGAGGAAGTTTATCAGCGCTTGTGCGATGCGATTGAAAGTGTGATTGCGGACGCGCTCGGGGCGGGTGGGACCACGTTTTCAGATTATGTGGATGCCAATGGTGATGGAGGGGAGTTCTACCGTTCTCTGGATGCCTACGGTAGAGAAGGTCAGCCCTGCAGACACTGTGATACTCCTCTTGTTCGCATGGTTCTCGGTGGCCGCTCGGCTTGCTACTGTTCGCGTTGCCAACCCCTGGTCTGACAGGCACTGCCTTCCACAAGCGAACATAACCTATGGGTGAGGCGCTGGTGGAAGGGGGATTAGGGCGTGCAGACAACGCTTGTGCTTATGACGGCTTTGGCTATCAGTATGGATAGTCTGATGGTGGGTATGGTATACGGAGTAAAGCGAATACAGATTCCGCTTACCTCTCTTATGGTAATCAGCCTGACGACCGTGATGATGCTGGCCCTTTCTGTGAGCATGGGTGCATCACTTCGTCAGTACGTCCCCGAGGTCTGGGGTCAGGTGGTCGGAGCTTCCATCCTCTTGGGCTTGGGGATTTGGGGGCTGCGGGGAGTATGGGAAGGGGCATCAGACAAAGAGCAAGCGCCGCGCACCATAGTGGAACTGCGCTTACGCCCCCTTGGCCTCATTATTCACGTTCTACATGCGCCCCTGGCGGCAGATAGGGACGATTCGGGAGAGATCAGTGGAGGAGAGGCCCTGATATTGGGGCTTGCGCTGGCTGTGGATGCGTTGGGGGCCGGTTTCGCCACGGGTTTGGCAGGTATCAAACTGCCTGTTCTGCTGTTGGCGGCCGGAGCGGGGAATTGCCTGTTTGTCTTGGCCGGCCTCAGGCTTGGGATCATGGCGGGATACACTCGCAGAGGGCTGCAGGCGGTGCCGGGGATGGTGCTCATTGCAATCGGTCTGTTGCGCCTAATCGCTGCATAGTAGGGATGATGAGTAGATGATAGTGATAGGTCTTACCGGTGGGATCGCCAGTGGGAAGACGCAGGTCACCAATTATCTGGCGGAGATGGGGGCCCCGGTCATGGATGCAGATGTTGTGGCTCGTGAGGTACTGTCCGTGGGCCAACCGGCTTATCATGAGGTTGTCACGGTGTTTGGGCCGGAGGTTCTCAAAGATGACGGTCAGATCGATCGCCGCTGGTTGGGACGCTGTATCTTCCATGATAAAGACGCCAGAGAGAGACTCAATCGCATCACGCATCCACGCATACAATGCATAATCCAGGAGCGCGTGGAAGAATGGCGCAGGGCGGGTGCCAGTGCAGTGGTGGTGAGCGCTCCTCTGCTATTGGAAAGTGGAATGCGTTGCATGGTGGACGAGGTTTGGGTGGTGTTTGCGACGCCAGATGTGCAGATCTCCCGCCTCATGGCCAGGGATGGATATTCAACCGAGGAAGCCCAAGCGCGGCTCGATGCCCAGATGGCTTTAGAAGAGAAACTTCGTCATGCCGACCGCGTCATTGACAATGACGGGTCGTGGGAAGAGACTCGTGTTCAAGTGGAGAGGATGTGGAGAGAGGTAAAGAGAGGCGGTGGACGAGGCGACAAGGCTCATTAAGGTCACTCTGTTGCTGGCCCTCCTGGTAACGGTAGCCATCGTGGGAGCACGCACGTATTTCCCCTTTCGGCATCGGGCACTCATCCAGGATATCGCCTCGGAGTTTGAGGTGGATCCGGCGCTGGTTGCTGCCGTCATCCGTCGCGAAAGCGGATTTCGTGCCGATGCCACATCCCCGCAAGGGGCTCGCGGGCTCATGCAAGTCATGCCCCAAACCGGGAAGTGGGTGGCTACACGTCTAGAATGGGATGGCTTTGATCCGCAAGATCTGTACGATCCGGCCATCAATGTCAGATTTGGCACCTTCTACTTGAGGGATTTGCAGAAGGTCTTCGAAGATGATCTGGTGTTGGTTTTGGCAGCTTACAACGGAGGACGGCAAAATGTTCGCAACTGGTTGGCCGAAAAGGGAGCCAACAGCCTCACTTTGGATGATATTCCCTTTGCTGAGACGCGCCGCTATGTTGAAAAGGTGCTCAACGCCTATGGATGGTATCAGGTGTTGTATGGCTGGGAGCCTCGCGTTTTCCCGCCCTCTTGAGTGGTCTGGCCGTGTGGTAGTGCGGCGGTCTTCGTATCCTCCCGCATCGTTTATTCCCTACTCGTGCCAGACCGAGGATGGGGTGTGCCGTACGACATCCCCGGCTTTGCGCCACCTTCACGGCTGAGAGGGAAAGAGCACTGCCGGTCAGGCATGCAACGGTTACCCACTCTTCACAAGGCCTATGTTTCGTATACGTATAGTTTGGCGTTGAGCGGTGTCTTGAAGTCGGGCCCCGTAAAGCCGCGCCGCTTGAGTTCGCTTTTTAGCGCCAGCATAATGAGGCCGTGACTGACGATCAGGACGTCCTGTTCTTCGGCCAAGATATCGTCGAGGACTCCCTCAACCCGGCGCGCGAGAAGAGCCGGGCTTTCCTCCTGTGACCGGTGGGAGGTGTTGAACGCAAACTTGGTCAAGACGGCCCAGACCAATAGGGGTAACCGAATATTCCTCTTAAACAAGGGATCGAGTCTGACTTCGCGGAGAGCGGACAAAGGGATGATCTCACCTGAGTGTACGTGTTGGGCCGTGGCCAGGGCGCGGGGCAGGTCACTGCTATAGCACCCTTGCCACTCGATATCTCCCATCTCAACGTCGCTTACCTCAACCTCTGCCTCTTCTGTTTCATCAAACCACTGCAGCAGGTCGGATTGCGAGATGAAACGTCCCTTGGGCAGTGGCTTGTTCACGCGAAAGTGTCGGAGCAGGCCAACTCTCATGTTCATACCCTCCTGTGGCGGCAATGTTTCAATGACTGTGGGCATGTGGTCCCTACTTCATTCATCATTGATTCTAACATAATCCAGCGATGGTACCAGGTGAATCCACACCTGGCCGTGGGTAAAGCGCAAGGGTTCTCCGTCTATCAGCTGGAAAGTGAAGGGCGAATGAACGTCAGGTTTTGCCCATCTTGCTTCGTACCGTTGCCCGCTGCGGAATAACAGGGCTTCGCCCTGTCCGATCACATCGATCTCTACGAATGGATCACCCCCACGTGCGAATTCTCGAGTGGTCGTCTCCAAAAAGAGAACGTTATGTGGCCGGAGCTGGTCGGAACTAGTGCTCACGTGAGGAGAACCGTTCACCTCTCTATGGTAACGTCCTTCTTCGTACGTGTAACTAATGCGGTTGGGAATGGTGGTGCTGCGCGAGTAGTCAACCACGATGTGTGTGGCTGCTTCAGCGGGGTCCAAAGCTCCTGTGCTCAGCGGCGGCAGCGGTGTTTCGCTGAATCCCCGAGCCTTTGCTCCTCGTAGCAGCTCTTTGGCGCTGGTGTAGAGATTGTCAGGAGGACGACGTTGATCGCCGCGCCAGAAATAACTACCCGCACCGTAGATCTCATCCAGACTCTTGGCTTGCAAACTGCGTATGCTGGCCAAAGCTTCCATGCTCCCGCCCGCATGGGCAAACGGACTGTCGTATCCCATGGCAATTTCTATCAGACACTGGCGCATGCTGCGAACCGGACCGATCGTTTCGGGTGCATAGGTGGCAAATACGGCCATGAGGCGAGTGATGCCCCCTTCTGCCAAAACTTCATACACCACATCTGCTTGCTCAAGGCCCGTCTGTGGCCTAGCTCGAGGATTGTTGCCATAGCTGACCAAAAGCATGGTGTCAAGAGCCCTGTCGGTAGGCCAAGGGGGTCCTGCTATGACCTCTTCTTCCTCATCTTCGTCTTCCGGTAGGCTAGGGGTCACGGGGGTGGGCGGCGTCTTGTCATCTGCCGGTGTGGGCGTCGCCTCCCATGAACAGGCACCATAGCCGATGCCCACGAACACGGCTAGTAGCAACACCATCACGGTGAATCTGGACATCTTATCATTCACCTCACTACAATCATACCTATTATATATTAACAAAATTAGGCGCTTTATGTTAGGGTTGGCGAAAAGATATCCACAAAGTATGGCAAGGAGGGATGAGCGAAGAAGTCTCAATGCAAGGAAGGGGGGATAGCAACAGCTATGCCCCCTTGTAATGGGGTCAGCGTTCTGCCTGTTCCAGTGCGTGTTCTACCGCCTCCACAAAGTTGGTGGACGAGCCGGTGGCTCCACTTACAGCATCCACATCCGTTGAACCTGATTGGACAATATCCTCGGCCAGCTGCTCGCGAGCCGTATGATAGGGTTCATAGTCATAGCGGTCATCGCCTTCTGCTGCTTTGAGAACAAATCGCCCGTTTTCACCAGGCATTGTTTCTAGTAGCTTGACAGCGGTGATTTCATCATCCTTCAAAGTAACCCAGGCGATGCCCCAACCGCGGGCACCGACGGTGGAGATTCCCATGAATGTGCCGTCAAAGTAGGTGCCGTCAGGCGCCGACGGGTCGGCCTTTTCGAGGGCATGCTTCACTGCTTCAATTGCGTTTTGAGAAGATGCCGTTGCTCCCGTGACAATGTCCACGTCCGCTGTGTTCCCTTCTACGATTACGGTTTCGAGCTCATCCAAAGCTTCCTTGGCCGCGCTGTAAGGATAGACATCCCAGTCTTTTTCCTGGCCCAGCCCATCAAAGTCCTGCAATTGCACGTTCGTAATGCGGCCTTGGGAAATGGTAACTTCGGCCCATGCATATCCTCTCTGGTCGGCAGTGGAGACAGCTGAATAGACACCGTCGGTGTACCCTTCATCCCCTGGGTCCTCCTGGTTGCCGCAGGCCGTCATAATCAGAAGTAACGTCATTAACACGCCACCTATCGTCATGATCTTGCGCATGTGTCTTC
Organism: Bacillota bacterium; assembly: GCA_007130145.1. GTDB lineage: Bacteria > Bacillota > Sulfobacillia > UBA8153 > UBA8153 > SLSY01. Next base: position 749 of record SLSY01000134.1, on the reverse strand, counting down.
CTCCCATTAGCTGTTAGAGTTAGGCGGTTGAAACAGTGCTGTGCTCAGATACCGCTCTCCTGCATCGGGTAGAACAGTTACGATTGTCTTGCCTTCGTATTGGGGCAGTTGAGCCAACCGCAGTGCAGCCGCAGCCGCCGCACCGCACGAGATACCGCAAGTGATTCCTTCCTCGCGATGGAGGCGGCGCGCATGTTCCAATGCCTCTTCGTCGCTTACGGTTGCCACTTCGTCAACCAGTGAAAGATCCAGAACATCGGGCTTGAAACCAGCACCAATTCCTTGTATACTGTGCGGACCACTTTGGGGTTTCTGACCGGCCATGATGGCACTGAGTACAGGAGAACCGGCCGGTTCCACGGCTACGGTATGAATGGGCTTTTGACATGCATGTTTTATGTAACGCGAGATGCCCGTAATGGTTCCACCGGTTCCAACGCCACATACCAATGCATCGACTTGCCCCAGAGTATCACGCCATATCTCCGGACCGGTGGTTGAGAAGTGAATCTCTGGATTGGCGGGATTGCTGAATTGCTGGGGCATGAAGTAACGACCAGGGTTTTGGGCTTGAAGCTCTTGTGCCTTGGCAATCGCCCCCTTCATACCCAGTTGTCCTGGGGTTAGTACTATTTTGGCTCCGAAAGCCAAGAGCATCTTGCGACGCTCCACTGACATGGTGTCTGGCATGGTCAAGATGAGTGGATATCCACGGGCGGCACAGGCAAAGGCCAGAGCAATGCCGGTAT
>SLSY01000071.1 GCA_007130145.1 Bacillota bacterium | reverse complement strand
TCAAGAGTTATCTTCTGAGCCTCTATGGGGCGCGCAAGACCGGTCGCCAGCGCTCTGGCAACGATGGGCGCTCTTGGGTGGTTGATGGAGGCTCGTTCTCGTTGGATTCCATGATTCAGTCGGTGGACAGAGGCGTATTGCTGTCACGCTTTAGTGGTGATAGTCCGACGCCGAGCGGTGATTTCTCCGGAGTGGCCAAGAATAGCTACTTGATCAAGGATGGGGTTGTTACCCAGCCCTTGAGCGAATCCATGATCGCCGGAAACTTGGCTGACATGCTTATGAACATCACGGCCATTTCCCAAGAGCGAGTCAACTTCGGTTACGGCATGGCCCCTTGGGTCAAGGTGTCGGGGGTAACCGTTTCGGGCAGGTGAAGAGCCCGACCGTGCCCATCGTATTTTACGCGTCAGCTTGCACCCGTGGGGAGAGTACTGGGCAGAGGGTTGTGCGCGGGAGTCCTCTTTTAGGCAGGAACTGCCGTGAGGCAATGAGAAACAAGGCAGGGGTCGAAAAAAGGAGGAGTGGGTCGTGGTAAAAGCTGCAGTCATGGTTGCGCCCCATCAGAGCATAGAGATACGGGAATATCCGGAACCCGAGGTTGAACCCGGCGGTGTCGTCTTGCGCATTCTCTACTCCGAAGTGTGCGGTACCGATGTGCATCTGTGGCGAGGGCGTTTGGCAGGGGTTCCCTATCCGTTAATTCCCGGGCATGTTAGCGTGGGCGTGGTGGAGGAAATGAATGGGACGGTTATGGATGTGGAAGGTCAGCCCGTGCGCTCCGGCGAGATCGTTACATTTTTGGATGTGTGGGGAAGTTGTGGTTCCTGCTGGTATTGTCAGGTAGCACAGGCGAGCACACGCTGCCCGAACCGCCGCGTGTACGGCATCACCATGGGAGCAGAAGAAGGTCTCTTTGGGGGTTGGAGCGAGAAGATATATCTGCGGCCCAACACCCACTTGATTCGGCTTCCCTGTCAATTGGATCCTCTGCGCTTCATTGGTGGTGGCTGTGGCATGCCCACGGCTTTCCACGCCGTAGAGCGCGCCCAGATTCGCCTCGGCGACACCGTCGTAGTGCAGGGTAGCGGCCCGGTTGGATTGGCCGCCATCGTCTTTGCGCGTCTGGCTGGTGCCCTCACCGTGATCAACGTAGGAGGACCAGCTCATCGCCTGCGCATGGCCCGAGCTCTTGAAGCCGATATCACCATCGATATCGCTGAACGCTTGCCCGATGAACGCACAGAAGCTGTGCGGGCGGCTACCGCCGGCAGGGGAGCGGATGTAACCATCGAGGCGACGGGCCAAAGTCACGCCGTGGCCGAGGGCATGGCCATGACCCGTGATGCCGGCACCTATGTGGTAGCGGGCCAGTATACAGACAGCGGTGAGGTGCCCATCAATCCCCATCAGCTTCTCAATCGCAAGCATCTAAACGTGCTGGGGACATGGGGAACCGACTTCAGCCACGTGTACCGCTCCATCCAGGTCTTGGCCCGTTACGGACAGCGCTTTCCTCTTGAACAGGAGATCAGCCGCCACTATGGACTGCCCGAAGCAGAGACGGCCCTCCGCGACGTAGAGGAGCAGAGGGTTGTGAAGGCTGTCATTGATCCTCGTTACTACTAGCTAGGGGATGGGTAGGTGGGGTCAGCCGGAGCTGACCCCTTCTTCTTATGAGGTGGAAGTGACCAGGGTCTTTAGAATCATCAGACAGTCCTCAACATCCTTCTTATCCACCATTTCGATGGGAGTGTGGGTATAGCGGGTGGGTGGGGCCAAAAGACAACTGGGAACGCCCTGTCGTATGAATTCATGGGCATCGGTGCCGTAGCCGGCGATGATGGGCTGTACGGTGATGTCTGCTTGCCGGGCAGCTCGATAGAGAGTCTCCGTGGCCTTAGTAGTATAGTGCACCATGCCGTCGCGGGTGGCGATCATGGGACCGCCTCCCAAACGCACGGGCACCTCTTCGAGACTCACGGTGGGAACATCGCCGGCCAAACCCACTTCAAGAGCTACACACAAGGAGAGATCCGGGATGTGGCGAGGGATAGATGCGGCCCCGATGAGTCCGAATTCCTCCATGACGGTGGCGGCGAAGAAGACATCATATTGCAGCAGTCCCTTATCGAGGGTGCAAAGCAGCTGGGTCATCAGGGCCAGGCCGATGCGGTCATCCATGGCCTTGCCCACAATGCGGTGGCCCAGCTGCCGGGTCTGGGCCTTCCATACTCCCGGGGCACCGACACCGATCCCCAGGTCCTCCAATTCTTCCTTGCTGCTTGCTCCAAAATCCAGGAATACATCCTTCCAGTCGGGAGTGCGTTCCTGGGCCGAGTGGCGAAAACGCAGGTGGCCGGTACGTCCTGCTAGCACGGCGTTGACCAACGAACCGTCGTCGCTCATGACATCAAACTCGCGGCTTAGAGCATCCATGAGGTGGTAACTCCCCTGACCGCGGTGGCAGTGGGTGGCCATGGCAAACCCCTCCTCGGTGATGCTCTTGACATACAGGCAGATCTCATCCATGTGAGCGGTGATGAGGAGTCGCGGGCCCTTGCCTCCCACGTGGGCCACGACATTGCCCACGGGAGTGATATCCACCGAGCGTACATGGGGTCGCCAGGCATCATACAGATAGGTTGCTACTCGTTCTTCTCGTCCCACCGGGCCGAAGAGTTCGGTCAGTTCTTTGATGATGGGAAACAGTTTAGACACTCCCTTCTGGGTTTGATGAGCGAGGTCAGCGTCGGGCATGTGTTAGTATTCGGCAAGCGCAGGGCAGATTCCCTCACTATGGTCATAGAAGGGTGCCAAGACAAAGCCCCGCTTTTGAAGTGGCAGGAGACCATCCCCTCAGAAGGGAAGTAGCCCAGGAGAGAAGCCCTATAAGAGGAGGAAACCAGATGTTAGCAGCTAGCGTAGGTGAGCGGGCGGTGAGTCTGTTCGGTCAGGGGCATAATTGCGCACAGGCGGTGTTGATGGCCGTCGCTGAGCAGCATGACTTGCAAGTATCTCCCGCTGTTGCCAGTGCCTTCGGTGGAGGTATGGCTCGCACCGGACAGACCTGTGGAGCCGTGACCGGCGCCTTGATGGCCCTGGGTCTGGGATACGGCGAGCGGCCGGGAGAAGGCGATCCGCGCGAGAGCGTGAGCGATGTCGGGCGGCAGCTGATGGATGACTTCGCCGAACGATTTGGCAGCACGGATTGCGAGGAGTTGATCAAGGGGCGCTTTGCCATTGATACGACTCCCCCGACCTATTGTGTCGATACCAAGAAGGAACTGTGTCGTGAATTGGTACGCTGTGCGGCTGAAGCAGCTCACCAGTCCTTGGGCATGTTAGGCCCTTTGGTATAAAAGATCGAGCGGCGGGCCCCTATGGTCCCGCCGCAGCGGTTTTACGCATCCGGGGACGTGTCCACCTTCTTGACGAGTGAAGGTCCGATGATGCGTTGCGTCAAAGCCGCCGAAAACAGCCCAATAATACCGGCCACCCAGAATCCCAGCCGCAGACCGGCTGCGTCCCCGGCGAGGCCTACCAGGACGGGACCGGTGAACATCCCCAGACCGTAGATGGCCTGAAAGAATCCCATGGCGGTGGCGCGCTTATCGGCAGCTACGGTGCGAATGCTCAGGCCCATCAGCAGAGGAAAGACCATTCCGCGGCTAAACCCCCCCACGGTCTGCACCACATACAGCGTACCGACCGTGGTTACGTAGGGAATGGCAAGCGAACTGAGGCCTACCAGCGAGAAGCCAAGCACGATGGTGAGACGCTCGCCCCAGATGCGTGAGAATACCGTGCCACTGAGAGCACTGGCGAAGATGCCCGGGAGGATGCCCAACGTGGTCAGGACCCCCAGCTGAAAGTTTGTGGCGCCAATGGCCTGGGCGGCCAAAGGGGTGAAACCGTAGACCGTTCCGAAATTCAGAAGTTGGATCAAGACGCCCAGGAGCGACACGCACAAAAGACCCTTCTCAGTTCCCACCGATAGCAGCTGGGGTAGCGTCGGGGGGCTCTTGGCGGGGCGGCTGGCCTTGTCCACGATGCGCAGGCTAAAGGCAAAACCCACTAGCCCGCCGATGCAGGCCACAATGAAGGGAGCGCCCATGCCGTAGCGCTCTGCCGCCAGTGCTCCCAGAAGCATGCCGCTAACCTGACCCGCTCCGTTACAGGCATTGATGAGTCCCATAGCTCGCGAGGATTGGTCCAAAGGAAAATAACTGGCAAAGAGAACGGCAAAGGGCACCCACGTTGCAGCAGCAACACCGGCCATAGAACGCGCCACCACCGCCCAGCCTACGCTGGGAGCCAAGAATAGACCCAGGCCGCTGGCGCTGGCAAATAGCAACCCGGCCATGATGAATGGTTTGCGGCGGTTCAACGTATCCGCCCATATGCCCAAGGGGATGCGCAACAGCATCTGCGTAAAGCCATAGGCTCCCACCACCAGGCCCACGGTACGATAGGGCACGCCCATATTTTCGATGTAAGGGGAGAGGGTAGGGATATAGGCGTATAAAGCAAACCAGAAAAAACCTGTGGCCAGGTAGAATTGGACGATGCCTTTCATGTGAGAACTCCCATTCTTGCCGTGTTTGTCTCATTTGTTCGCGAGACCACCGGACAAACCCTTGTTGCAGTCGGGTGTGGTATGCATTCACTTGTCAGGGGGAGACCGCTCATGGCGGAGCGAATATAACAGTGAAAACGAAGGCCACGGTCCTTATGACAAGAGCGGCACATTTACGGTGAGGGAGGATCAGCATGATCAAACGAAGTCAATTGGGAGAGGTCATGGCCGGGTTTGACCGGGATGTCTATGATCTGGCGTGCGAGTATGGGGGAAGCGGGCCTTACTCCAACGTCCTTTTCATTCCGTCCTTTGAAAACATGGACCTCATGATCCGACGAATCCACTGTCTCCAGCGCGAGATCGACGCTTACAAGGCGCCCAGTCCGGTGGATCAGGTTGTCAAGGAGCATCTTCTCGAAGTGCTACAATGGTTGGACCTGACGCTGGTGGATGATGCGCTCTATCCGGTGCGCTTCATGGCCGGTCTCAATGGTCTCATTGCATCGTACGTTTACCTTTTTCCGGAGCTGGTGAAGGATGAGGATAAGGTGCGCCGCCTCTTAGCCAAGTTCGCCCCCCTCGAGGCCTTTCTGGACGCTGTCTATGTCCTCTGCCAGAGAGTCGACGACGATCGCCTCCAGCAGTGCTTGCGGCGAGCCCAGGCGTTGGTTGTGCAGCTGAGGGAAGGGGTCAAAGAGGTCGGTCAGTGGCGAGAGGGATCTGCATTGGCCACGCGATGGCAGAAGGCGGGCGAAGTAACGGAAGCGTTTGTGGGTCGCCTTGAAGAACTCAAGAGCCGCTCAAGAGAATGTTCTCCTCTGCTACCCTACGAGAAACTGGTCACCGACAAATTTGCCTTTGATCTCAACTGGGTTCTCTCCTGGTACGAAGAGGATTTGGCCGAGGCCAAGGACCGTCTTGCCCGAGAGGGCGCTCGTCTTGATCCCGACGCCAGCCCCTTTACCATTCTTGAGACCAAGCTGGGGCCCTATGGCAGTCCTGAAGACATGTTTGGAGCGGCCCGGGCGGCAACGGATCACGCCCGCCGGCATGCGCTCCGGTATGTGACGCTGCCGGAAGGGGAATACTGCGAGATATCCGGACTCATGCCCGCACAAGCCGATCAGCTGCCCTGGGGCGCTTACGGAAATGCGGATATGGCCCCGGAGGCGTTGCGTGGAAAGTATTTCCTCAATCAGTTCAACTATGAAGCTGTGACGCGCGGTTGGGTGCTCATGATGGCGGTGCACGAGGTCTATCCGGGTCATCACACCCACTATGTGAAAACCTACAGTCAGGAACTACCGTGGAGTTTTCTCATCAGCGCTTTCGGTCATGCCCAGGGTTTGGTGGAAGGACTGGCCCATCGCAGTGAGGAGCTGCTCATTGATATATTCGATGAAAAGGCCTACCCGCTTTTTGTTTACTATCGCCAGCTGCACACAACCCTCCGCATCAAAACGCAGATTGACCTTAGCGTGTATGGTAGGAGCCCCGAGAAGGTGGCGCTCGCCTATGTTGAGGGAATGGGTCTATCTCCAGAATCCGCTCGTATGCAGGTCTATTCACAGCAGATGAATCCGGGGCGAACGTTCTCCTATTACTATGGGATGAAGGTGCTCAATGAACGTTTCCCCCGCTATGGTCTGAGTGTGGCCGAATACACCAACCGCATCTTCTCCTGTGGTTTCACTTCGTTGGACACAGTGGACAGACTTCTTCAGCTGCCGTAAAAGGTGACGGGAGGGACGGCCCCGGCGGTGCCTCCCGTTGGTCTCACTCCGTAGCTTCAGCATCCCACGCCAGTCGCTCAAAATGGGCGATCAGCTGTTTCTGACGTAGGGCCGGGGGCTCAGAAATACGCTGGCGTGCCAGCTCGACGTATTTGAGATTAATTTCATACCCTGTGTATAGACGGTCAAGATAG
>SLSY01000039.1 GCA_007130145.1 Bacillota bacterium | reverse complement strand
TGATGCCAGCACTCTATCATTCAGCTCATCAATTCTTGCCCGGTCGAGCTCTACGCGGATCTCACGTTCCAAAAGACCAGCAGCAGACACCGTGGCCACACCCTCAATGCGTTCAAAGGCGGGGATGACGGTATCAACCACAAAACTTGACAATTCCGTCACATCGCGGCCGGTCTTGTTCACGCTAGCCACCATGATGGGCATCATATCCGGGTTCAAGCGCAAAAGCATGGGCTTTCCCACTTCGCCATGGAGCTGGCCCGTGACCATGTCCAGGCTATTGGCCATCTCAATCATGGTGCTGTCCATGTTTGTTCCCTGTAAGAACTCGAGCATGATCATGCTTGAGTTCTCTCGGGAGACGGAGCTGATGTTACTCAAGCCCCGCGACGTGCTAAGAGCTGCCTCCAAGGGCCGAGTAACTGCCAGCTCCACTTCCTCCGGGCTGGCTCCGGGATAGACTGTCATCACCACCACGTAAGGCAGCTCGATGGTGGGCAGAAGGTCGGTGCTGATGCTACCAAAAGCGACGATGCCCAGCACCGTCACCAGCACCACGGCCACTAGCACGGTATAGGGTCTTTCCACACTTTTTTGCGATAACATAGTTTGGCGGTTCCCTCCTCGCGGTTACTGGGCAGAGCCGTCAGGCCTCGAGCACCGACGGCAACACTATCATTTGCACAGTCATGTCTGCTAAGCTGCAGTAAGTAATACACACCCATGTACTATAGACCGAAAGTGTGAACTCAATGTGAACGCAAGCGCTAACCCCCGAATCAATCCCAAATCCACTGCGAAAAGCAGGTCGAGTTTGCAACCCCACCTCCTCATCTTGCCGTCTCGGCAAGAACAGATGCAGCATGGCACCGGGTAGCCCTTGGCTCTCTCCATGAGCAAGGTGCGGATCATGCCTCCATTGACTAAGAGCTTGCATGGTTGTCGCGTATCTCTCAAGCGGGCAGCCTTTGATCCGGCAGCCGCCCGGTACAGGACAAATCCGCCCGTTGGGCCGCGTCACCATGGGCCGATACCAATTCAAGACGCACCGAGTGGTGCACATTCGACACGAAGCAATGACGCAAAGAGTGCATCCTGTGGTTTCCCGGGCAGATGTAAGCACAACCCCATAGACGCAAGGAAGACCCGACAAGATGGCCAACCCCCGTCGCATGTTTGGATATTTCACGCCAGGCCGGAGTAGCAAAAGCGGTGGGCCTGCTCCGAAGACACCACAGGACGCCCGAACCGATCAGCTATCGCCACAGCTACCGGGCCAAGCTCAGCTAGATAGGTTCATGGATACTCGCAATGAATATCTTCATTGGTGCACGGAAAAGAGGATTAAGATGTCACCTGGTGCAATGAATCCCATAGAGTATGGGAATGGCCTGGGGTTTGGCGGGTGTGATAGTGCAAGAAAACGCCTGGCGCTGTGCCGGGTAGGCCTTGCGTCATTGACTCTGGTCATCAGCTGAGCCACCCCTTGGCCGCGGCCACAAGGGTGATTCTACCCTGTAGCGGTGATAGGCACTAGCATATATTGCTTTCCTTGCGCGGTAGGGGACGGCTTGGTCTGGCCGCTTCTTTGCCCCGATGTGTCCAGAGGGGTGCCCAAGGGGCCGGATTCCCTGGCTGGGTTAAGGATCACGCCACGGATGAGGGCCAAATGCCCGGGACCGGATGCGGTGCGAGCCGGATGGAAACAGGGACAAAGAAGGCGTGGAGGCCATACGAGACAGTTTATGACCAAGCATATGGAATGGGAGTGAGACGATGCCTCATATCAGAAATCATTTCGCGTCATCCCAACACTACGAACAGACGGTCCAGCCCCTGGTGATGGGCCGCAAGGGAGCGGTCAGCTCGGGGCACTTCTCGGCAACGGCCGCTGGGCATCATATGCTGTCCATTGGTGGGAATGCTATCGATGCCGGCGTTGCCGCGGGCATCGCCCTTAACGTAATGCTTTTTCATTTGACCAGTTTCGGTGGGGTGGCTCCGATCATGATCTATCATGCCCCCACCAAAAGCTTGGTTACTCTCGACGGGTTGGGAGTATGGCCTGCTCTGGCCAGCATGGACCATTTTCAAACGTACCACAACGGACAGATGCCCCGGGGGGTCTTGCGAGCCATCACTCCCGGGGCTCCTGATGCCTGGCTCACGGCCCTGGCTCACTATGGCACGCTCACCCTCGCCGAGGTGATGGAACCCGCCTATCAACTAGCAGCCAAAGGAGCGCCGGTATCGGTAAGGGTGGCCATGCGCTTGCAGCAGATATATGAAGGCGATGATGGATTAGACATTGGCGGATATGCGACGATGGACCCCGAAGCGCAACGCATTTTCTTCCCGGGAGGCAAGATACTTCGTGCCGGGGAAGTGCTGGTGCAAGAGGACTTGGGCAACACTCTCAAGTCCCTCATGGACGAAGAGACTCGTGCCCGCCAACAGGGGGCCTGTCGCCGGGAGGCGATCCTTGGGGCTCGCGACCTCTTCTACCAGGGTTGGATGGCCGACAAGATAGGGGCGTACCATGAGAAGCACGGAGGCTGGATTCGCTACCGTGACCTCGCGAACCACCGTGTGGAGGTCGCCCGTCCTTTACACACGACGTACCACGGCTACGATGTCTATACTTGCGGTCCCTGGTGCCAAGGGCCTTTGCTCATTCAATTCGTCAACATCCTGGAGAACTTCGACCTGGACAGCCTTAGCCATAACAGCAGCGAGTATTTGCACTTAGTACTTGAAGCCATGAACTTGGCTTTTTCCGACCGGGAAAATTTCTATGGGGACCCGCGTCAGGTGGAAGTGCCTATCGCCGGATTGACCTCCAAGGCATACGCTCGCCAACAAGCCCAGCGCATCGACGCCCTTCGGGCTTGGGGACACATGCCCGATCCCGGGAATCCCTGGCTCTTTCAGGGAGACGCTGGCCGCTCTGTGCAACCGGTCGATATCAATCGCTACCTTAGAACGGCTCCCGGCGTCAAGGAGGACACCAGTTACGCGGCGGCAGGAGATCAGTGGGGGAATCTTTTCTCCGCCACTCCCAGCGACCCGGTCTTCACGACTCCCATCATCCCCGGTTTGGGCTTATCCTGTTCCGGAAGAGGATACCAGTCGCGAATCCATCCGGGCCACCCCAGCGCCGTGGCCCCCGGTAAGCGCCCTCGCCTCACGCCCAACCCGGCCATGATCGGGCTGAACGAAAAACCACTGATGGCCTTTGGTTGCCCAGGAGGCGACGCTCAGACCCAGGGCATGCTGCAGGTCTTTCTCAACCTGGTTCACGCCGGAGCCAATCTGCAAGCGGCCATTGAGAGACCGCGGGCGATAAGCCTCAATTTCCCCTCTTCCTTCGCTCCTTTTACCTACTTCCCCGGTCGAGTAGACCTGGAAGGCCGCATTCCGGCGGGCGTAGGGGATGATCTGGCTCGATTGGGGCATGAGATCAATGAATGCGAAGCGTATTCTGGCAGAGTTTCGGCCGTGCATGCAGTGGCCATCAACCGGAGCAACGGGGTGCTACTTGCTGGCGCTGATCCCCGCAGTGAGGGAGCGGCTTGGGGACAGTAGGTAGAATAGGTTTTGCCAAGGCATTGATGAGGGACAAGAGGGAAAAAGGACCAACGCTAGAAATGGTGGGATCCCGCTCACCGCATGCGCTAGGGTCAAACCGCAAATTGTTCCAGCCTGATCCCTATGATCGGCAGAGAACAGGTGTTTTGGCTTTGGCAGGAGCATCAGCTTACGCTGATTGCGGAGTGCTGATGGGATGACATCAGCTGATCATGGAAGGACTAGTGAAGACGTCCGCGAAATCCTGTCAGCGTGCAGTTGATATCTGTAGAGGACGGTATCCAGGGCAGATGGTCGTTCCATTGCTAGCTATCCCCTCGACCGGATCCGGAAGAAGAAGGTCTCGCGGTGGTCTCAGGCACGAAGTCTCCCGGCAAAGATTTAGCAACGAGTCATCAACCCTTACGCCCCCCTGTTCGGGCTGGCTGGGGGTAGTAGCGAAGATAATGGTTGCTGTAGAAGTCAGCCTTCGCTACGTGCCTGGCAATGGTTTTTGGGCCCAGGCCTTGGCGGTCAGCCACTGGCAAAAGTTACGCAGCAAGCCTGCGTTTTCTTGCCGGATCTTGTCACAGTCTCTTTCATGCTGCTGCTACGAAGTCCTTGCTCATACCCCCCGGCCTTCTTGTCTTGGTCATGTGGCATGCTTATAGTACAGACGAGGTCGGGCTAACTGGCCCTGGGAATTGCTGCAGAGAGAAGGCAGGTGGCTTACCCCCCTCAGGTGCTGGCCTCCATTCTACCAAGCCAGACACAGGGCTCTGTTCTCTCCCAACCCTTCCCGGCGTCCGGTTAGACGTTAATGCGAAGGTGCTATTTCACCTTGTCCGGGTAAAGGCTAACCCTTTCCCTCATCATCAAAAAGCCAACCTGGCAGCTCCACATGCGGACTGAGGAGAGCCGCAAACTCGCTTTCCTTGCCTTCGACCCTTCTCAGGATTCGTTGGATGAGGGTGGGGTCGATTTGATAAGCCGACAAAGCGGTATGGCAAATCTTATCTCCTAGCGTCTTTTGGCCCCGGCTGATGAAGTAGCAGCCGCAGGCGAAAAGATCCCCAATGGCAACAGGCACCGGGCCATAGCCTGCCCCGGCCAGTTGTCTTTGGAGCCGGTAAAGGTCAAGTTCTCCGATGATGCGCTCGATTTCCTCACCGTTCAAAGCACAGCACCCTTTCTCAGAATCATCTGCTATCACGCCAATCGTAGCACCTCTATTCCACGTGGGTCGATGAGAACCCTCCTGCAAAGACTTGGGTGGGGAGAGAAGACCCGCGATGCCCCGGGACAGAGCTTGCAGTCCGGCACAAAGCCTAAGTCATCGTTGCGGTCCCCCTTGACATTGCCTGACGCCGAGACCGAGCGCCAAGGAAGTGGGGGCATTCCGGCTGCTGCAAGAAGCTATTTTTATGGGGCTAGAGACTGAGTTTGAGTGTCCTTGGCAAAATGAAAAGACTTGACTTTCCGGGTCGCTAGCTGCCCCCTCTACCCCCTGGACCACTGCTTTTGTGATGTGGATGGGGCCAAACTCTTCGCTTCGGCCATGACGCCCCGCCCACTCAATCATGATGCCATGGGGCGGGCGCTGGATAAAGTGGCTGAGGCCTGCGCCAAGGAAGTGTATGCCCTCATGCCCTTGCAGGCGGTGTGCCCAGAGAACATCATCCTGGAGGTACTACATGCTGACAGCTGGCTCACTACCAAGGGTACGGAAAATGGAGTAGACGTAAGAGTGTTTATGGTATTTTCAGGGAACTTTGATGCTGTTCTCATCGTCATAGTATCGAAATAAAGACTCAGATAGGGGATGATATCATGCAAGGAAATGGTCAGGTCAATAAGAATGCAGTGATCTCCTTAACCGTGGGGATCTTGGCGGTATTGTTCTTCCCTTTCATTGGCTGGATTCTTGGTCTAGTTGGTCTGGTTTACGGAAATAGGAGTCTTCGCGAAATAGAGGACACCAAGGAAAAAGGGGAGAACTTGGCTGTTGCGGGGAGAGTATGTAGCATCGTAGGAATTGCCCTTAGTTTGCTCTCCGTTATCATTGTGGCAAGTGGTTTGGCGTTGTATTCTTGCCGAACAATCTCTTGCGGAGGGCTTTGAGATGGATACCCTATCTTTCGGGTCTGTCTGTTCCAGACGGCCTGCTAAATGGGCGCTTCGGCAAAACCTCTTGACACGTGACCGATGATACAGGAAGGGAGAAAACCATGAACCAAGAAAGAAGCTCCCAAGTCAAGCCTCTCATAATGGTTCTGGCCGGAATGTTTCTTAACATTATTGGATTTCTTGCCGTTCTTCCTGAACATGGATTCCTCGGCGTTGTCATAGTAGCTGCCGGTGGGGCGCTGATGGGCATGGGTGTCGTCACCCTTCTGCATGAAACGCATCGTTCACCTGTAAAGGGGGCTGTTGAAGACAGGCTGAGGACACTCAAGCGTCTGTATGATGAAGAACTGATCACCGAAGAAGAGTATGCAGATAAGCGGAAGGATATTCTAGCCGAGAAGTGGTAGGATCAGCTATGTCAATAGCCGAAGAACGCCGGAGTTTGACGTAATTGGTAAGGCGTATCTGATTTTGCGTTTGCGATAGGAACCATACGGCTACGTCGTGGGTCACCGACCAGAGTCAAGAGGGAACTGAGGCACTGGTCGTTTATTTGCTTTATTTGTTGCTATCGCTTTTGTTTTTCGTTTGTTCTCTATATTGGTCTCTTATTATTGCTTTTTCGTGGAAACTCCGTAGATTCCAAAGCATTCACCAGGAAGTCCTGACGTATTGCCCCAAGACGCCAAGCGATCTTGTCGAGCCGTTAAAACCCTCCCGAACTGGATATTATGGCTGCATGGCTCCAAACAAGACCAACCAAGCCAAGATGGACTTGGCGACAAGACTTAAGATGATGTATACGCGCTCACCGTGGAGATAGTCTTC
>SLSY01000253.1 GCA_007130145.1 Bacillota bacterium | reverse complement strand
TCAACCCACTCCGACTCGCGATAAGTGTGGGTGATCAGTTCGACAGGCAGGACGATATTCCTCCAAAAGGAGAGCGTACGCTGGTTTGTGTACGTCTCATACTCTTGAAAAGGCACCTGCTCACGACCCTTCCACACCAGTTCATGGTCACCCCACCTCAACACCTCGCGCACGTAGGTGCGCCCGGTCGCATAAAGGCGGCTCTGTTTCAAGGGCGTTTCTCCATAGGCCTGATACCAAGTTCGCGCCCTGACCTCTCCCCGGGCCTGGCCGGGACCATCCTCGCTAGCCGGGGCTTGGATCAACACTTGTCCAGACCAAACTGTGTCCCCTTCGTTCACCAACGCCTCACCGGCCAGAACCAGCAACTTGGTGATGACGCCGTGCTTGGCGGCAACGATATCCCCGGACAGACCGCTATCAATTTCCCAGCTATGCTGGCGGCTCGCCACTTCAACGACGGCGCGAAGGCCCTCAACCCTCACCGCCACCCACACCATGTCAGGCATGTTCAACAGCACGTATCGCTCTATCGTGCGGGTATCCAGCCCCCGCTTCAAGACGCCCGGTTCCAAACCGGCTCTTTGGACTGTGCGCAATATGGCAGCCCGCTGAACGGGTCCAACGCCGCTCACGTCCACAAACCATACATAGCGGGACAGGGCCACGACCATCAGCATCATGATGACAAAAGAAGCCAGTAAAACTGGCCTTTTCTTGAGGTTTCTCCACAAAAAGGGCAATCCCTGTTTTCCAAGGATGCGGAGACGACATCCACTTCGGCTGGCCAAAGGCCAGATGCCGGCGAAACTGGACAGTCCCACCTTGGCGGTGAGTGCATCATCCTGGCGGTGAATATCCCACATCACCACCCCCCGCATCATGCTTAGATTGGTGAAGTGCTCTAGCCCGTCACCGATAACACGGATGTGCAAGAAACCCACAATATAATACCATAATCGTAGCGTTAACACACCACCCACGCCCCCGCCTTTAGCTGAGAATCACCTGGCGAATCCTTCCTCGGATGATCAGTTCATCGCGAGTTAGGATTTGCACCAAGAGATCGTCCCCCATAACCGTGAGGATACCGTGGGCACTTGCCACCACCATGCATTGGGAAGAAAAGCAACGCAGTCCACGGTGGTTTTCCATGACCAACTGCGTGTTGCCGGTGAGGCTAACAAAAGACATACCCGCAACCAGATTCTGGGGCAGCTCCGTCCAATCGGCCACTTTGCGACGCCAATGTGCCACGCTATCCCCCCTTCTTATAGGTCTATGCATGAAAAAGAGAAGATCTGACTCGCCCTTATGGCTCTGCAGACCTTCTCCTCTACTTTCGGTAACCTCAACGATGCTAGTTGTGCCTTGGCCCCCAGGGCTGCCAGGGTCTAAGTCCCCGGGGCTTTGATAGCACTTCCTTCATGACGATGCCTTGCAAGATACTCTTGCGATCCAAGCCAAGAGCCACCGGGGAGCTTCGCCGTGCCGGTCGCGTGTCCCAAACTGAGTCGGATGGCCGGGCCGGGCGCTCGGGTTCAGCTTGCTCCTCTTCCGTGTCGACAGTTTGCTGCCGGGATGGCGGCTCGCGCCGTCTCCTGCCAGGCTGAGGCCCGCCGCCCGGGCCTGACTGCGGATGGACTGTGCCACGGGGAGGCTTGCGCAAGACCCCTAAGAGTCCCACGATGGCCCATATTATGAGCAACCATATAAGATCCATGGTTAGTCCTCCTGACGACTAGCTCTTGGGTTCTCTGGGCTCCCTCTCATCATCAACGCCCTTGCCGATGGACTCACGCATGGAGGTATCGGCCATGACATTTTGCAACTGGTAATAGTCAAGCGCACCCAAGCGGCCTGACCTCAACGCTTCGGCCAGAGCTTTGGGTACTTCTGACTGGGCCTCAACCACCTTGGCCTGCATTTCCTGAACCCGAGCCAGCATCTCCTGTTCGACCGCAACCGCCATGGCCCGCCGCTCCTCGGCGCGCGCCTGGGCAATCCGCTTGTCGGCGTCCGCCCGGTCCGTCTCGAGGCGAGCACCAATGTTCTGCCCCACATCCACATCGGCAATGTCGATGGAGAGGATTTCAAAAGCGGTCCCCGCATCCAAGCCTTTGTCCAATACGGTGTAAGAAATGGAATCGGGATTCTCCAACACCGCCTTATGGTTAGTGGCTGAACCAATGGTACTGACCATGCCCTCGCCTACCCGGGCGATGATGGTCTCTTCGCCAGCGCCGCCCACCAGGCGGTCGATATTGGCCCGCACCGTGACGCGAGCCCGGGATTTCAACTCGATGCCGTCTTTGGCCACCGCTGCGATTTGCGGAGTTTCAATGACCTTGGGGTTAACACTCATCTGCACCGCTTGCAGCACATCTCGACCCGCCAGGTCAATGGCGGCCGCACGCTGAAACTCCAAGGAGATCTCAGCACGATGAGCAGCAATCAAAGCATTGGCCACTCGATCGACGTTACCTCCGGCTAGATAGTGGGCCTCTAGTTTGTTTACTTCCAAATCCAAACCGGCCTTAATCACCTTGATGAGCGGCTCGACAATACGCTTGGGTGGAATCCGTCGCAATCGCATGCCGATGAGATCGACAATCCCCACCTTGACCCCGGCCGCCTTCGCTGAGATCCACAGTCCCAATGGAATGAAACTCAGGATGAAAACCGCAAATACCAGTATTACGACTGCCAATATCAAGGTACCACTCACAAACTCTAATTCTGGCATGTGAACACCTCCTATGCGTCCTGCTCTTCAATAACTCGCACTACAATGCGCCTACCCTCCACTTTCGTCACCCGTATCCTAGTTCCCTTGTTGATCAAGCCGCCTTCGCTCACCACATCGTATCTTTCGTCCTCTATGATGGCCGTGCCCGACGGACGCAAGACGGTGATGGTCTCTCCTATCTTACCCACCATGGAGGCATCGCTTGATGTACTCACGTAACCTAAAGCAGTGCTCAAAGTGACAGGCAAACCGAAACGCCGCAGCCACTTGAAACGCACGGCCAGGGCAATGAAAGCGCCCCCTAAGACAACGGTTCCCAAAAGAGCCAGGGTTAACGTACGGGCAGCATGGGCATCTCCCCCGGCCGTGAAATACAGGCTAAAGGCCATGGTGATGATGCCAGCCAGGCCAAACACCCCTAAACCAGGCATAAACGCCTCCACCCCCAGCAAGATGAGTCCCAACAGGAACAGGAGAACCCCGGCCATGCCCGCGATACCGGCAATCATGTGCCCGCCGAAGAAGAGCGCCAAGAAGACCAGACCCGCGATGCCCGGTACGCCCAGCCCGGGAGTGGTTATCTCAACCAAGAGTCCCATGAACCCCAGGGTAAGCAACATGGGGGCAATGGTAGAATTGGTGACAAAGCGGCTCAGGGACTCACTTGAAGTGAGCTCACCCTCCACCAGTCTGGCGCCGAGAAGCCCCAACACGTCCAAGGCTTCAGACCGGCTTGATACCATATCATCGGCAAGACCCAACTCAAGAGCTCTTCTGGCGGTGAGAGTGAGCAATTTCCCCTCCTCTATCACGTCCGGAATGCTCATGGCAGCATCAGCCATGGCCGCCACCAGTCGGGGATCCCGATCCACTCTCTCCGCTGCTGCTTCCAGTTCGCCCCGCCAGGCCGACAAGGTCTTCTCATCGTAGGGACGCGGCTCAGCCGCCCCAATGCTGGTGCCCGGCATCATCAGGAGTGTCTCTCCACTCAGGCTGATGAGCACTCCCGCGGACCAGGCCCGGTCCTCAATCAGCACGTGCACGGGCATACCGGCATTGACCAAAGCGTCGTAGATGTCCAGCGTAGCGTCAAGACGTCCGCCAAGGGTACTCACTTCCACCAGTATGGCTTGGGCTCCCATGGCGCGGGCTTCCCCCGTGGCCCTTTCAACGAAGCGGGCCAGCCCAGGTTCAATCTCCCCCTTAATCGGCAGGATGTATACGGTGTGGGCCGGACCCTCTCCCGCCTGCATGACCGTGGGTAAGGTCAGGGCAGCCAAGATGAGGATCACTGTCCATCTAGCGATTCTAGTCACGTTACACCTCCTGAAAGTCTTTTCATCTATCTTACCTTAAGAATACTCCTTAATACCTCAAGGGTCCACCCTGCGGGCGGACCCTATTGCATGCGCTGCTTCAACCAAACTGTTGAACCCCATGTCCATCAGCGGACCTTGCGTTTCCGCGCGGCCTCTGACTTCTTCTTTCTCTTCACGCTAGGCTTCTCGTAGTGCTCCCGCTTGCGCACTTCGGCGAGGACACCCGATCGCTGGCATTGGCGCTTAAAACGCCGCAATGCCTTTTCCAACGATTCATTCTTGCCTACTTTAATCTCAGGCAACCAAACTCCCCTCCCCCCCGCTGCTACCGTGAGCATTGGAGACTCCCCGGTTCGAATACATTTCTCATTATAAGGTGTGATCCCTGGTAGTGTCAACGTTACCCGGGAGGCCAGCCCATGCGCCGGCCGCCCAGAAGGTGGAGGTGGAGATGATCCACCGTCTGCCCGCCATCATTGCCGTTATTGACCACAACCCGGTATCCCGCGTCCAACTCATCCTTTTGAGCAGCAAACTCCGTAATGGTTGTGAAAAGATGCGCCATCAAACGCGCATCCTCTTCGGCCAGGTGTGCCATGGCACGAATGTGCTTCTTGGGAATAAACAGAATATGCACCGGAGCCTGGGGTCTTATGTCCTCGAAAGCCATGACCTCATCATCTTCATAGACGATGGTTGCTTCGAGTTCTTTGTTCACGATGCGGCAGAACAAGCACTGGTCCATACAGTCACCCCCTCTGGCTCTTGGCACTAATTCGAGATGTCACGGGTCAAATCCTCTTACCGGTTTGGCTTGCAACTGGTGACATTCCGCTCCTTGTCAGCATGACGCTCCAAGGCCAGAGTGATGAGGCGATTCAAGAGCTCGCTGTAACCCACTCCGCTGGCTTCCCATAGTTTGGGGAACATGCTGATGGAAGTAAAGCCCGGGATGGTATTGATCTCATTGACCCATACGCGGTGGTCTTGGCGTTGCACAAACAGATCCACCCGGCCATACCCCGAGGCATCCACCGCCCGGTAGGCCGCCAGCGCCAGCTGTTGCACCCTCGCTGTCACGTCAGGAGCCAAAGGTGCCGGTATGAGCAGTTGTGATGTCCCATCCTCATATTTGGCAGCATAGTCATAGAAGTCACGGGACGGGATGATCTCTCCAGGGATAGATACCTGGAGGTCATCATTGCCCATGAGGCTGCATTCGATCTCGTGCGCATCAGGTGCTGCTGTTTCAACCAGCATCTTCCCGTCGTAAAGAGACGCATGTTCCAAACCCAACTCCAATTGCCGACGGTTTTTGGCCCGCGATATTCCCACACTCGAGCCCAGATTGGCCGGCTTGACAAAGCATGGATAGCCCACGTGGTCCTCCAGCCTAGCTAAGACCGAGCACCGATCCTGTTCCCAAAGCCGGCGCATCACCCGCCGGTAGGTCAGCACGGGCAGTCCTGCCTGGAGAAACAACCGTTTCATCACATCCTTATCCATGCTCACGGCCGAGCCCAGCACCCCAGCGCCGACATAAGGTAGACCGGCCAGTTCCAGCAAGCCCTGGATGGTCCCATCCTCGCCGTACGGACCGTGCAGTACGGGAAACACGACATCGAGGGGCTCGGATGATCCGTCGCCATAGCAAAGACCCTTGCCGTTAGGCTGGGGCAAAATGCTCACGGAGCGAGCACCTGAAGTAGTCCAATCCGCCTGCGGCGAAGGAACTTTCACCCAGTCCCCCTGGGGAGTAATCCCAATGCAGATGACCTCATATTGGCTCGGGTCAAGGTGCTCCACCACAGAAACGGCTGACATAACAGAGACTTCATGCTCACCAGACCGTCCCCCAAAAAGCACTCCCACTCTGAGTCTTGGTACCACTGGCATCCTCCTTCTTCTAACGGGCGCCGCTTCCCGGAGCCAGTTCGCCCCACATCCCATCGGCATCCACCGCGTTGATCTTTATATCCACAAGATGATTTGATAAGTCGTGATGGCCTCCAAAACGCACCCGTACATAGTCCCGGGTGAATCCGACCAGCATGCTGTCGCTGTCGGGCTCCTCGACCAGGATCTCTACCGTACGTCCCAGGTACCGGTGGTGATACTCTTCCGACAGCCGGGCTCCCAATGCTAGCATATGAGCACTTCGCTCCTTTTGAACACCGGGCGGCACCTTGGGGTCATAATGCGCCGCCGCCGTCTGTGGGCGGGGTGAGAAGCGAAACACATGCAAGCGACTGAATCCCATATCCCGGACCAACTGGCAAGTATCGGCAAAGTCCTCCTCTGTTTCGCCGGGAAACCCTACGATCACATCGGTACTGACGGCCACATCACCCAGAGCGTTCCGCAGCTGCTCCACTAAGAGGCGATAGTCCTCGGAGCGGTAGCGGCGACCCATGCGTGCCAAGACGCGGTCCGATCCACTCTGCAAAGGCAGGTGCAGGTGATGGCAGAAGACACGGGAACGACCGAGGGCGTCCATGAGGTCGGTCGTGACATCCTCGGGTTCTATGGAACTGAGGCGCAACCGGTAGTGCCCCATATCATCCAAGCAAGCGATTAACCGCGCAAGGTCCGCATCCTTCAGATCGCGACCGTAGCTTCCCAGACGCACACCCGATATGACGATCTCCCGGTACCCCGCCTCAAGCAGAGAGCGAGCATGCGACACCACCTGGCAAAACGGGCGGCTGCGAACGGGACCGCGGGCCAACGGCACAATGCAATAGGTGCAGAAAGCGTCGCAACCATCCTGGATCTTGAGTTGAGCCCGGCTGCGTTCACCCACCCGGGCCATCTGCTCGGGCGAAATGGACAAGACATGTGCCGGGCCCTCCCGGCCCAATGCTCGCTCCACCTCTTCCACCACGGCGTGGGGCGTGCCGGTCCCGACCAAGATGTCTGCTGAGTCCAGTTCCCGCGCACTCTGGGCGTTGGCTTGTACATAACAACCTACAAGAGCGATGATAGCGGGTGGATGCAAGCGACGAAAGCGCCGGACCGCCTGACGGGCCTTGGCCTCACTGCGGGCGGTCACCGAGCAGCTGTTTACCACGTAGACATCGGCTCGATCATGGTGATGGACTTTGCGGTAGCCCCGATCGAGAAACGCTGCTTCCAGGACCGTCGTGTCATATTGATTCACTTTACATCCTAAGGTGTAGAATGCTATGGTCGGTTCCTGCACCCGTATCCGCCCCCCTCCCTCTATTATACCAAAGCCGGGTCACGGCACCCGTCGCCTCATCATAGCATAACGTATAACAAATCCGTAACCGGAAGGTGGAGTGATTTTGCATAGAATTCACCACACGCTACGTCAGCAAAGCCGGGGCCATGACGTACGCCGACTCCAAGAAATCCTCACCGACTTGGGCTTTCACACCGGGCGCATAGACGGCATCTTCGGCCGGTCCACCCACGAGGCGGTCCGTGCGTTTCAGGCTTCACGCAACCTGGTAGCCGACGGGATCGTGGGCGCCCGCACGCGCCAAGCACTGGCGTCTGTTGTCTTGCCGGAAGAAATCGTTGCATCCAGCTGGGTGTGGCTGGACCTGGAGCCTGGTCCCGAGGCAACCGAAGCCAGCGGCGTGGCCATCGTCAACGCCGCTCTTCGCCAATTGCACGTGCACGCCACCGGACTGGTAGATCCTCAGACCTTCAGAGCCCCGTTTAACACCTACCGTGCGTGGCTCCTGGATACCAACAACCAGGCCGTGACCACACTGCGCTTGACCCATTGTCCCACCACCGACACCTGGCTAGGAAGTGCCGGCACCATCATCAGTGAGAGCCACATCCCCGCATCGGTGATCGTGACGCCGGAGGCCAACGAAACGGCGATGCCTACAGGTGTGGAAGTGCTCGGTGGCGATCTGGTGGATGGCATACCGGTCTGGCCCATCGGCCTTGAGAACATCGGTAGAGCCCTGGACGGGACGGGATTTGCCTTCATAAATCAGGCCCAGGGACTTTTGGCTGTCTTTGCATCGGGGCTTGGCATGCCCGAGGAGTTTGGCACCGATCCGTCAGCGCAAAGACCCTTTGATGCGTTTGGTGTTGTTCTTTCCAGTGAGGCCGAAACCGTCTTCGCCGACGTTTTGACCTCCTGTTTGCCTGGGGTTTGGGTGGGGTTCTTCCGGCCGGGCCCGGTGACTGTCCACCTGTTGGAGGTACCTGCCATTGTGGCCACTCAGCCGCTCCCTCTGGAGTTGGTGGTGGTCTTGCGGGGCCAGATCATCAAACCCGTGAAGCCGATTACGCCCCGCCCGTTGGGGTAGAAGACATTGGGGTGCCGCCGGTGTTCATTGCTCTTTGTCCGCAAGCAGGTCGGAGACGCTTACGGCCGTGAGCCCGCGGCTCGCGAGGTCACGCAGAATGGGGCCAAGGGCGTCCAATGTGGGAGCTGTGGGATGCATGAGCACGAGATCGCCAGGCCCCGCCCGCGTCAACGTCTCCACAATGGTGGATGCTGCCGGCCGCCGCCAATCGACGGTATCCAAGCTCCAAAGAATCGTCTTATAACCTATCTCTTGGGCGGCTTTGACGATGGTAACATTGCACTCGCCATAGGGCGGGGCAAAGAGGGGGACCGGTTCGACTTCCAGAAGACCGCGCAAGAGATCGCGGTTCTTCTCGATGAGTCCTCTGATCTCTTGGGATGAGAGTGATGCCACATGCGCATGCCGATAGCCATGATTTCCCACTTCATGGCCACGTGCATGGATCTCTCGCAATAGATCCGGATTCTTTTCGGCCCAGCGTCCGGTCACAAAGAATGTGGACTTGGCATATGCTCCCTCCAAGCGGTCAAGGATCTGGTCAATGAACTCTTCCCCCCAGTCCACGTTGAACATCAGCGCCAGCGCTTGGCGTGAGGGGTCGCCTCTTCTTATAGCGCCGTCTGTGGCCGGTGCTTGGGTCTCGAGGTAGAGGCCAGCATGGCCAGTCAAGAGTAGGATGAGGAGAAACACACCAAGGCCCAGCGCTGCTGGCCACTTCCTTTCCATGGGCACAAAACGCATGAGATGATCCCTGCCTTTGTGAACTTCCCTAGAGATTATTCGGGATGCTCATCCGGCATGTCAGGACATTCAAGAGAGGCTGCTGCAGCATGTCCCAAATCACCCCACCGGAACATGACCATGCTCAGCAATGCCAAGGCTGCTGTCTCGGCCCGGAGGATCCTCGGTCCCAAGCCCACAGTCCCCACCCCACGACAGCGAGCCTCTTCCACTTCCTCAGGCGCAAAGCCTCCTTCTGGTCCGATCAACAGAGTCACCTGCGATGGGCTCGGGTCGGTCAGGACTTGGGGTAGCCCCTTTTGGCTCTCGCCTTCGTACGCCATGATGGACACAGGGGAGACTTCTTCCAATACCGACCCCAAAGGACGTGGAGATGACACGATAGGCACAGCGCAGCGCTGGCTTTGTCCGGCCGCCTGCAGAGCAATGCGCTGCCAACGCTTTGTTCGGGCACTGACCTTGTTGGGGGGAATCCGCGTCACAGAACGCTGGCACATGACGGGCACAAGACGATGAACACCCAGCTCAGTGGCCTTTTGTATCACCCAATCCATCTTGTCACCTTTGAGAATGGCCATGGCCAACGTGACGTGAAGAGATGGTTCCGTCGAACGAGGGCGCTCATGGAGCAAGCGTCCCGTCAACACCTCTGAGTCAATTTCCTCCAACTGGGCCGTCCACTGCTGGCCGCCGGGAGCCACGACCACGAAAACATCGCCACATGACATGCGCAGAACCCGGGACATATGATGCGCTCTTTGGCCGGTGATGATGACCCGGTCACCGGCTATCTCCTCGTGGTGGGCAAAGATACGATGCATGAGAATCCTCCTGCCACAGAATCCCTTCGCCGGGCGTGGCACACATGGTAATCCAGTCTTCCTTCTGTAGCACTTGTACGATGGTAAGTCCGGCGTTTTCCAGGGCTGAGGCGACATCTCCCTGGCGTTTCTCGATAATGCCACCGACTACCAACCAGCCGGTGGATCTGAGGCGTTCGGCCAATTGTGGAGCCAATTTAATGATGGTCCCTGCTACGATGTTGGCAATGATCACATCCACTGGCCCAACATCAAGATCGGCGATGCTGCCCTGCTGGACGTGAATGATGTCATCCATCCCGTTGGCCCTGACATTGGCACACGCCGCCGTCACTGCAGCCTCATCAATGTCAACTGCCCAGACCCGCCCCGCCCCCAGCCGGCCCGCAGCAATAGCAAGAATGCCCGATCCGGTACCCACATCAATCACCGTCATGTCCTTCTCCACCAGCTCTTCTAGCATGGTCAAGGCCATATGCGTGGTAGCATGCTCCCCGCTGCCGAAAGCCATAGCCGGATCAATCCGTAAGAGCAGGTCACCGGGTCCAGCAGTGAAGTCCTCCCAAGCCGGGACAATCACCAAGCGTTCTCCCACCCGGAAGGGGCGAAAATGGCGGCGCCAATTGCTGGTCCAGTCCTCATCATCAACCACCTCGCTCTCCACCCGGCATTCTCCCCAGGCTCCGTCACTGTTCATCGTGGCAACGGTTGTCTCGATGGCGCTGAGCCGTTCCTGCCAGGGCACAGCCGTAGCGAAATAGGCTGCCACCCAGCCATCACCCACGACCACCCCATCGGCCCCATGTTCAAATAATACGTGGGACATCAGTTCGACGCATGCGTCCTTGCCAAAAATGGAGATTCTCACCCAATCTTTTACGGACAATTTCCCCACCCTTTACGGTTCAGCCTGAGAATGCATCCTTGACCTTGCGGAAAAATCCTCGATCCTCGCTGACATCTTCCTTACGTAGCCGGGCCAGTTGCTTGAGCAAGTCACGTTCCTTCTCCGTGAGTTTCATCGGTGTTTCCACCTTGATGACCACATGTTGATCGCCACGACCGCTTCCCCTCAAGCGGGGCATGCCTTTGCCTCTCATGCGCAATATCCGACCGCTCTGTGTGCCCTCAGGAATCCTGAGTTCGGCCTCGCCGTCCAGAGTCGGCACGATGATGGTAGTGCCCAGAGCCGCCTGGGTAAAGGCAATACTCCGGTCCACTAAGATATCGTCCCTTTGGCGCTGGAAAACGGGGTGCTTCTTCACGCGAATGACAATATAGAGATCGCCGGGGGGGCCACCGCGCTCGCCTGCTTCCCCTTCGCCGGGGATACGAAGACGGATGCCCGTATCCACTCCCGCCGGGATCTTGATTTCTTTCTCGCGGGTACGCTGCACGCGGCCCTCGGAGCCACACTCGCGACACGGATTGTATATGACTTTGCCGGTGCCGTCGCATTTGGGACAAGTCCTTGCGGTTACCATGCGACCCAAGAGCGTTTGCTGCTCCATTTGGATTTGCCCTGAGCCTCCGCACGTCGGACAGGTAACAGGTTTCTCGGGAGGCTCAGAACCAGTTCCTTCGCAATGGTCGCACTCTTCCCAGCGGGGAATACTGATCTCCCTCTCCACGCCGGTGGCCGCCTCTTCCAAGGTAATATCGAGTTCGTAGGCTAGATCCCGACCCCGCTGGGGACCGTGCCGCCTCTGTCCCATACCACCGCCAAAGAAACTCTCGAAAATGTCCCCGAAAGGCGAGTCAAAACCCCCTTGCGTGGAATATCCGCCCTGCCCTTGGGCAGCCTCGTGTCCGAAATGATCATAGCGCTGGCGCCGGTCCGGATCGCGCAACACCTCATAGGCTTCATTGATTTCTTTGAATTTCTCTTGTGCCTCAGGGTCATCGCGGTTGGAATCCGGGTGCCACTTTCGCGCCAGATTGCGATATGCCTTCTTGATCTCATCTTGCCCGGCATGGCGTGAAACCCCGAGCACTTCGTAGTAATCGCGCTTAGCCACGGCCTACACTCCCCGTAAAATTGGATGTCAAACGCCTCACGTCTTCCTCTGTTAGTACATCATCAAGATGCAAAGGACCCTCTGGCCCTTGGGTGATACAGGGTACACTCACCGTCACCCGGCTCAGGTGGGCAAGGCGCAACAGCGAGCGCTCCACTTCCCTGTGCAACAAGCGAATCGCTTCCTCCTCGAGTGTAACATCAACCCCGGTGCGAGCGCAAAACCGCCCGGCTAAATGACAGGCTACCGCGCAAATCGTCTCCTCAGAAGTCAAATTGATTTGCGTCCCCTCCCACCGGTTCAGGACTCTCCTGATCGTCTCTCTTCTTTATGATGGTATCAATACGCAAGATGGCCTCGGCAATCTCACCCGCCGCCTTCAATGCGTAGGTCTTGACCAGAGTCGGATCCACCACACCCAATTCTAGCATGTCTGCCAACGCTCCGCTATCACAGTCTATGGCGATGGCCGGGTTATTGCTTTCAGTCTGGGCCGCCATGACGTCCCCCACCTTCTCCAGGGGATTGAAACCGGCGTTGGCTACGATTTGGGCAATGGGCCTCTTTAATGCTTCCTCCACGCAATCGAGACCATACACCGACATGCCGCGCATGTCAACTCGCAGTGTTTCCAAATGACGGAGAGCAAACAATTCAATGGCACCGCCACCGGGCACCACTCCGCCCTTGACCGCAGCCTGTACCGCTGACGCTGCATCCTCAGCAATGCGCTCACGTTCACCTACGACCTCCTTCGTGGCCGCTCCCACCAAAATGGTGGCCATGGGTTTGCCTCCACCGCCTAGCACCCGCACGTGCTCCAGCTTTTCGTCTTCATAGACACGCTCGGCTTTGCCTAGGTACTTCTCGATATCTTCGGCGCTCTTTTTTAGTGCCGTACGCTTAATGGGCCGCGCTCCGGTATGCTCAGCCACCTGCCTGAGTTCCCGGGATGCCACGCGCTGCAAGACCATGGCCCCACCATCCGTGAGCAGTTCCTCGGCCACCCCGTCCACGCTGCGATCAACCAATACCAGTTTGACTCCCAAACCCATCAGCTTCTCCATGTTCTCGCGAAATTCGTTCTTAAGCTCCATGTAGCGGCCAAAACCGCTCTCGGTACTCAGCGCTTCTTCGTCGATCTCTTCGGGTTCCAACGCATCGTCGATGATGAGAACTCGCGCCGCAGTGAGTTCCTGGGGCATTTGCTTATTCATGCGTTCTTTGTCAACGATGACGCCCATGAAGACCTCGTTGTCGGCACCCTCCTCCGCCAGCACCGTATCGGACAGCCGGAATTTGGCGTCTTTGAGTTTCTCTTCGCCGATGAGCCGCGCGGCCTCCACGACGAGCGCGGCGATATCTTCGTGGTCACGGCCGGCCACCAGCGCCACCTTATGCAACAGTGGATCCGATAGTCCCTGCAAGGGGCGACTGCCCTCTTCCATGGCTTCAATGCAACGACGCACGCCTTTGCGCACACCCTCTATGATGCGCGTAACCGGTACCCCCTTTATGGCTTGGTTCACTCCTTCGGTCAGGAGCGCTCCTGCCATGATGGTAGCCGTGGTGGTCCCGTCGCCCACCTCTTCCTCTTGGGCCTTGGCGGTGTTGATGACCATGCGCGCCGCCGGGTGGTTCACATCCATCTTGGTGAGGATGGTAATCCCGTCGTTGGTGATGACAACATCGCCAAACCGGTCCACCAGTAACGTGTCCAGGCCCTTGGGACCGATGGTGCCCTCCACAGCTGAGGCTATGGCCCGCACCGCGTTGGCATTGGTCAAGAGTGCAGCGAGTCTTTCATCTATGTCCGAACTGCCTGCTAGTTGCTTGAGATTCAAGTCATCGACCTCCTCTGTCTGGCTCCATGCCGCCCGGCCAGTACATGAAATGAGCAAAATCCAGGCCCTCACGCCGAGCTGAGGGCCTGGCCAAGTAGGTGTTGCTATCAGCCCACATTCTTGCGCAATGTCTCGGAAAAGACACCTTCCACTATCTGCACAACACTAACAATACGGGAATAATCCATGCGCCGGGGACCCATGACCGCCAAGTGCCCATGGGTGCTCTGACCAATGTGATAGGCGGATGAGACCAGGCTGCAGTCTCTGACTTCCACCATCTGATTCTCTTCCCCGATGCTGATACTGAGATCGTGCGTCTTTGGCTTCAGCAAATGATACAAAGCCTGGTTCTTCTCCAGTAAGCCCAACAGCATACGCGCTTTATCGATGTCGCGGAATTCGGGCTGAGTGAGAATGTTTATGGTACCCGCCATGTAGACGCGTTCCGCTCCATCCTGAGCAGTAAGGGCTTCCAACAGCTCTGTCACTTGCTCCACAATGGACCGGTAACGGGCCAGTTCACTGCTAAGTTCCCGCCATGCGGTGGAACTGACCTCATCCAAAGTGAGGCCGGCCAGCGTTCGGTTCAACACCTGGCCCACGTGTAGCAGTTCCCCGGGCTGGGTGCCTTCTGGGATCTCAATGAGACGGTTCTCGGCCAGTCCCGTATCGGTGACCAGGACCATTAATGCTTGATGGGAAAAGAGTGGGAAAAACTGCAGGTATTGGACACGCGCTAAACCAAACTGAGGCCCCAAAACCACAGCCAGACAGTTGGTGGACTCGGATAATACCCGCACCGTCATCTGAATCAAAGACTCAATCTCACGCACCTTACGGCGATAGGCCGATGCGATGCTCTCGTGGTCGATCGAAGAGTGGTCACAGGGAGCCATGAGGCAGTCTACGTAAAAACGATAGCCCAAATCAGAAGGAATGCGCCCCGCTGACGTATGGGGCTGCTCCAAATATCCCATTTCCTCCAAATCGGCCATCTCATTGCGAATGGTGGCCGGGCTTACGCCCAGATTGTATTTGCGTGCAATCGTCCGTGAGCCCACCGGCTCGGCGGTAGCGATGTAGTCTTCAACAATGGCTTGCAGCACTTTTTTCTTGCGGCTGTCCAGTTTCACGGTCCCCCCCCTCTCACTCGTTAGCACTCAACTCGAAAGAGTGCTAAGTTCTATAGATAAAAATACCACTTCCAGGGGGTGATTGTCAAGACATCAAGCAGCAAGAAGGAGGGCTATTCATGGCTTTGTGCTGGTTTTTCCCCATATTAATCTCTTCTGTCGCCTGCGGCTGGACCGTGATGAACAAAGGGATATACAGGCTACCGTCACCTCTTGCCAGGCAGATGCGATCCGAATGATGTTCGATCCGACCCCCTGCCACCGCCAAGGGAAGGTACCAGGCCCGGTCAAAAAGGATGAGTTTAGCCTGCCGGTCCTGGTAACAGACTACCAGACGGGCCATCTTTGCCCCAAGTTTGGGACATCCCGGCGTCTGTAAGCAACCGTACTCCCGCCAACAAGAGGAAAAAGAACACAAGGCAAGCCACAATACGCTTTATCCTTCCTCCATCGCATCTACCATGCGAGCAATCACCTCAGCCAGGGCTTGGGCTGTTCGCAAGCATTCCTCCATAGTATTCTCCACCCCGCCAATTTCTAAGAGCAACGCCCCGCTGCTCAAGTGCTGATTGTAGCGGCTTTGGCGAGTGTAGATGCCGATGGATAACCCAGGATAAAGAGACTCCATGATCTCGATGAAGTTCTTGGCTACAGCATAGTTATCCCGCCAACCATCGTGCTGGGTGCCCAAAAGAATCATGACCCGGGCCATGGTCTCCCCCTCAATGGTGGTGGTGGTTTGCGGTCTCAGGGCCGAGTCCCGATGAACATCAAAGAGAAACAGCAGACCGGGATACTCCTTGAGCATGCGTTTGACCGTGTTTTCGGAGCGTATGTAGGAGCCTACTTTCCCGTCGGCATCATGTACTTCTGTGGAGTGGACGACCCCGATGCCATAGGTGTGACTGAGCAAGGAGGCCAGCTCTTGGCCGATGCGCACCACAGTAATGTCCATGTCGTTGGTATGCGCGTCAGCGCCTCTATCAAGACCCAGCTCCGGCAAGAAAGACTCCCGGGCATGGGTGTGATATATGCCCACGCGTAGGGGCACGTCCTCTACCCTGGGTGGTTCGACAACTGCGGAGCCAGGGGGCAGGTTCAACAGTACCGAACCTGGCATGACGTCACCGACACTGGCGGGCAGATACTGATCAAAAGGGATAGCGGCCAAGACCGGAAGCTGGACATCGAGCAGGGAGCGAACATCACCCAAGCGCATGCCGCTGACCCATCTCAAGGTGCTATCCAACCACGCGCGCAGCAAGTGGTCCTGGAAGCGTTCTATGGAGTAGAAGAACTCGTACTCCAGCACTCTTTGCCAGTTTACACCCTGTTGCCATCTCCCCCATGTATCGTGGTCCCGTTCCTGGCGGGGAGAAAATGCGGGCAAAGAGGGCTCGTCCCTTCCCCAGTGGAGAAGACCGATGCTAATAACAGCGACCAACAAGTATGTCCCCACCATAAGCCATATGCGCTTGGGCTTTTTATATATGTACACCAAAGTCACCTTCCTCTTTGATAACCATGGATACGCACGGGCTCTTGTCTTCATGCCTTCCCTATGGCAAAAACATACCGCCTGCGTAGATAAAGGCAGGCGGTGTCCATGTATCCTGAGGTGACCTGATGTCTATCGTAACTCGGTGGGCACAAATGCATCGACCAGACCAATAACCAGGGAAGCCAACAGAGCTCCCAGCACGGTCACGGCCATGGTGGGCACCACAAACTGAGCGGCAAAGATCACGACAGCCGCGGTGATAAATCCGACGATACCGCGGTTTTGCGGGGAGACTCTCCCGCCCATCACCAGTTCTACCAACCAGCCCAAGGCTGCAATGACCACAGCCGCAATCAGAGCATTAACGAATCCGGCAATGGTGAAGCCCGGAATGATGAAACTAACAAGCCAGATGACAATGGCTGAGACGATGAACCTTACGACGGCTCCTATCACTTTATCACCTCCGACAAAAGCTTCCACAAAGCTGCATCCAGTAGATTGGCCTCAAACGGGGTGAAATATACCCAGTCATCACGGTGTTAACTGATTGCATAATCTCCCCAAAGAACGGGAATATCCTAAGTCAGGAAAGGACAAAGGTGAATGGTAGGGTTTGTGCATAGAAAGGGCGTTGCTCGTATTGCCTTGTGCTGGCGACTCATGATACAATGGTTGGTGTTCTACAGGAGGTGTTTTCTTTGGCACATTCGCGATCTGCAAAGAAGCGCGTTCGCCTAACTGAAAAGCGCAGGAATCGTAACCGGGCCTTCCGCTCGACGATGAACACTACCATCAAGAAATTCGAGAATGCGCTCAAAAGCGGTGAACACACGGAGCAGCAGCTCAGCCAAACAATGAAGTCCATAGACAAGACGGCCGCTCGCGGTATCATCCACCGCAATGCAGCCGCCCGCCGCAAGTCACGGTTGATGAAAGCAGCACGCGCCATTCGCCAAGCAGAGTAAGTGTCAAGGGCAGCCTGGCAAGTCCTCATAGGACTGGCCTTGGTTAGCCTGTTGCTCTTTGGCTACGGCGGGGCACTGCGTTTGCCGGCGTCGCTTTCCGATGCCGTCGTACTGGTATCGGCACCTGAGGAAATAGCGCCCATGCTAGAGCGGGCGCTATTGTCGTTTGTGTCCCACTATCCTGAGTACGAGGGGGCCATCGGGCTCTGGGACGAAGACGCGGTGGACCCACCTGCTCTCATCTTCGCTGAGACCACCGGTGCTCCCAAGCCGGTAGGCAATGCCATCGTGCTGGCAGTGGACATCTTGAATGAAACAAGCGACTTGGCCCAGGAGCAAGCCCTTGCCGTGCTTAGAGGAGAGTCTACATGTTGCGGGCTCATTCCGGTCCCCTTCCGCACGGTCCAAGAAAGGGGCTTTATTCAAAGCCAGGAAGTCACGGTTATCCATTACGCCCAGCGCAGCGCCGGCCTCAAGCTGGTGAGCATAGACGGCGTAGTGCCCAGTACGGAAACCTTCAGGGACGGACGTTATCCCCTCCTCACGTCGCTTGAGCTCCGCTTCACCTCCCCTGCGGCCTGGTGGCAACCGTGGCGGCGCCCCGGTGCGGCCGCACGCTCCTTTGTGGAGTTTGTCGCAGCGGGGACGGGACAGAAAGCATGGTACGGGGCCGAAGCTGAGATTACGTTCCTGGCATTAGGCGACATCATGCTCGCCCGCAACGTGGGCAAAAAGATCGAAGAGCACGGTGTCACCTATCCCTTCGACCTGGTACATCAAGTGCTCGATGAGCACGATGTCGTCTTCGGCAATCTGGAATCACCCATCGGCACAAAGGGCACCCCCATACCAGACAAACTCATATGGTTTCGCGCTAGACCCGAGGCGGCAGCGGCTCTGGTCCATGGAGGCATTGACGTAGTAGGAATGGCCAATAACCACATCCTGGACTATGACAGTGAGTCTTTGCTGGAAACGCTAGAAATCCTCGACGAGTTGGGTATTTCTCATGCGGGCGCAGGCGCCAATATCTCCCAAGCCCGAGAACCGGCCCTGGTCACAGTGGGTGAAGTCACAGTGGCACTCTTGGCTTACACTGAATTTGCCTCCGAACATCTCTATTGGAGCCATGAATACCCTCGTACCTTCCTGGCTACCGACGATAAGCCGGGATGCGCTCCGATGAAACTGTGCCTTGTGAAGGAGGATGTGAAGCGTGCGCGCCAAGAAGCGGACATCATCATGGTCACCTATCACTGGGGTCAGGAGTATGTAAACTATCCCGAACCGTTCCTCGCAGGCGATCTACAGGACGTGGCAAGACGAACGATAGATGCAGGTGCCGACGGGGTGCTGGGCACCCATCCCCATGCCATCCAGGGTATCGAAATATACCGGGGAAAGCCCATTGCTTACAGTCTGGGAAATTTTGTGATGGATCAGTATGAACCCATCAGCACAGAAAGTATGATGATCAGTTTCACCTTGGATGCCAGCGGCATCACCAGTCTCTGCGTCATCCCCGTGCGCATCGCCGAACACCGACCGACACTGGCTCAGGGCGCAGACTATGCCTACCTTATGGATAAGATCCGTACCATCTCATGGCCTCTGCGCAGCCGCTGACAGACGCAGCACGGCCAGCTCCAACGCCCGCGCCGGCTCACCTCGACCGGTCTTGATGGTGTAGTCGAGTTCCACCATGATGGCAAAGGCGTTCTCAAGATAGCGCCAGCTCGCATGATGTGCAGCCTTAACCAGCCGCTCTACGACAAAACGGGGCAGATACGAGAGCTCCTTACTCCTTGGGCCTTCAGCCTTTGCTGCCCAGAGGAGCCGAAACTGACGTGCGAGCATGAAGACAATGAGGGCGGGCGGTTCACCTTGACGAAGAAGAAACTGTACAGAAGACACGGCCTTATGGCTCTGTTGTGCGGTGAGCGACTCGGTCAAATCAAAGATGACGGCCGAACGGGCCGCTCCCGCTTCCTTGGCTTCCTCAAGTCCAATCCGCTTGCCGTCACCCACAAAGAGAACGAGTTTTTCCACTTCATTCTTGATGTCTTGCAGGCGCCGGGAATTACCTTCCACGATATAGGCTGCCGCCTCGCGGTCCAGACGCTTGCCCGCCTCACGGGCCAAGGCCACGCTCCAGGCCACGGCCTCGCCGGTGGAAGGAGGATTGCATTCGACAAGAAAGCCCTCCTTGGCCAGCCTCTTGGCGACTTTGAGCCTGCGATCCGCTTTATCCACCAGGCAGTTGAAGACCAGACAACAGTCGGGTGCCGGTCGCTCCAGGTACGCAAGCAACGATTGGCGGATGGCTTCCATGCGACCTTGCTGGCCTCGATTTGACCCGCCCAACAACTGGGAGTCCTCCAAAACCATCAACCGCTTGCTCCCACCAAACAGTGGCGTGCGGGTGAGGTGGAACACCTCCGGATCATCCTGGTCGAAGCGAGCAAAGTTGAGATCCTCCCACTCCTTGGCCACCAGCTGCTGCCTTAAGCGCTGGATGATGGCTTGACGCCAGTAGGATTCACTCCCAAACAACACGTACACCGGCAGGATACGTCCCTGTTCAATTTCTTTGAGAACCTCCTGGGCTTTGGACATAATGTCTCTCCTGTGCATTGGTATCCCAAAACTTCGACACGCAGCCGGTAATGTCCTACGGACCGGCAAAACCATACACGCGATATCCGTCCTTCCCGACCACCATGATGATGGCGCCCTGCTGATCGGTCCGCCATACCTGCATGCCCGTGGCTTCCAGACGCTCCACCACCATCGCAGCAGGATGACCAAAGCGTTCCCCGGACGAAATGACGGCGTGTTGGGCTCCGCTTTCTTTGAGGAAGGCCCATCCTGAAGAGGTAGAAGAGCCATGGTGTGCAACCTTGAGCACATCGGCGGCCATGGCTAGCCCTTCTGTCATCATCATGTCCTCTACCCTCACCGAGATATCGCCGGTCAAGAGGGCCGACCAATGTCCGAATGTAACGCGAAGGACAAGAGAACTATCATTTTCGTCGCCGGTAAATCCGGGGGGAGGATGCAGCACCTCAACGTCAAGGGGACCGAGCCGCAGGCGATGTCCTGTCACAGCTTCTTGCACCTTTCCTCCGCCCTGTCGCACCAACTCTTTGAGGGTCAGAGGAGGCCACTCACAAACGCTGGTCTGAGCACTGTAGATGAACAGACGGCATGGTATCTGTTCGAGGATGGCTTGGGCTCCCCCATAGTGATCGTCGTGGGCATGCGTGATGGCCAGCACATCGATATGCCCAACTCCCAGGGCCCGCAAATACGGAATGATGCTATAATGAGCCGCCGGTGACGGACCCCCCGGACCCGTGTCGACCAGCAGTGTGGGCCCCCCCTCTACACGAAAGAGTATGGCATCCCCATGGCCCACGTCAAAGAAGATGACCTCCATTCCAGTTTGCGGGGTAAGATGCGGCCATATAAGCAGGAGCGCAACCAAGATAGCAGCCAAATAACGCCGGTAGGCGAGGCGCGAAAACAGCAAGCCCAGAGCAGCAAAGTAGAGCACAAATTCCGGGGCACTCCACATCCGTACCGGGACAGCGCTAAAGGGGAGGCGGCTGCCCAGCTGGGCACAGGCGCTAAGCGCGGTGAGGATAAGACTGACCATCCGCCCCCCCAGAGCACCCAATAGAGGAAGAAAGACCCCGCATAAGGCCACCATGAGACCACCCATCACCCCCACCAGAGCCAGGGGCATCGCCACGGGATTCACCAGCAGACCGCTGAAAGACACCTCGCCGAAGTGGTAGGCCACAGCAGGTGTGGTCATGAGCTGTACCGCCGTGGTCACAGCTATGGTCTGTGCCGCACGCCGGGGTAGAAAGGACAACCATTGTTCCAGGTGGCCTGCCCATAGGACAATGCCCAACACAGCGCCAAACGACAGCTGGAAGCCTACACTGGCGAGCCAACCGGGCCACAAGAGCAAGATGAGGAAGGCAGAAAGGCAAAGCGATATCAGGAGGGCATTTTCCTTATAGATGGGCCTTAGGAGCCATCCTGAAAGATACATAGAACCAGAACGAACGATGGAGGGGGAAGCACCACAAATCGCACCATAACCCAAAATGGCCACCATTCCCACCGCAAGGGAACATCCTTTGGCTCCCATGCCCACGGCCAGCTGCGCCGCTGCGGCTCCCACCATGCCCACATGTAAACCCGAAACAGCAAACAGGTGCGCAATGCCAGC
>SLSY01000203.1 GCA_007130145.1 Bacillota bacterium | reverse complement strand
TGGTCACTCCGGGCCTCATCGATCCCCACACCCACCTTCTTTATGCTGGCTCCCGCCAACATGAACTGGCGCTGAGGTTACAGGGGCATTCATATCTCGATATCCTCGATCAAGGAGGAGGCATTCTCCACACCGTGCGCAGCACACGTGCGGCCAGTGATGAGGAACTATTACATTCGACCCAAACGCGACTGAACCGGTTGCTGGCCCACGGTGTCACGTCAGTAGAGATCAAGAGCGGGTATGGGCTAGATGCCCAGGAGGAACTGCGCCAGCTGCGCCTTATCAATGAACTGAAAGCACAAGGCCCCCAGCACATCGTGACGACCTTCATGGGAGCCCACGCCCTGCCGAGAGAATTCCGTCACCAAAGCGATGCCTATGTTGACCTGGTGGTGGAACAGATGCTGCCAGAGGCCGCGCCCCAGGCCAGCTTCTGCGATGTGTTTTGCGAAGAAGGTGTGTTTACCATCGATCAGAGCCGGCGCATCCTGAAACGAGCCAAGGAATTAGACATGGGGTTGAAGGTGCATGCTGATGAGCTGAGTGCTTACGGCGGTGCCCAGTTGGCCGCCGAATTAGGGGCTCATACCGCAGAGCACTTGCTCTGTACCAGTGAAGCGGGCATGGATGCCCTGGCCACTGCGGGTGTTATTGCCGTGCTGTTGCCGGGGACATCATTCTACCTGCAAAAGCCCTATGCTAGCGCCCAACGTCTCATGGAACGGGGCGTGCCGGTGGCGCTGGCCACTGACTCCAATCCGGGCAGCTCACCAACGGAAAACCCTCAACTCATGCTCAACTTGGCCTGCCTCTATCTAGGAATGACGGTGGCCCAAGCCTGGGCTGCTTGCACCATCAACGCCGCTTGCGCCTTGGGTATTGAGGGAGAAACCGGGAGCCTGACACCGGGTAAGCGCGGGGATATTGTGGTCTTTGATGCCCCCGATCATGCCTACCCTGCCTATCACTACGGTAATAATCTGGCCCGGGCCATATTCTGCCATGGTCGCTTGGTCAGCCCCATTTCATAAAAGGAGGAGCAGAACGTGAAACTAACGGATACAAAGTTGGAAGGTTTCGTTGCTGAAGTGGCGTCGGTCTCACCCGCCCCCGGAGGAGGTAGTGTGGCTGCTCTCAGTGGAACACTGGCCGCCGCTCTGACCTCCATGGTTGCCAATAATGCCCTCAAGAAGAAGAAGGTGGACCGCCAAGCGGTAAAAGAGCTTCTGGACGAGCTCCTACCCCTTCGCGAATCGCTTCTGGCGGCGGTGGATGCTGATACCGATGCCTTCAATCTGGTCATGAAGGCACTGGCCTTACCCAAGGACCCGCCCGACGTCCGGCAGCGAGCTCTCGTTCACGCGACGAAGCAGGCCACCCGTGTTCCCCTGCAGGTGGTCGAACACTGCGCGCTCCTCACCGACATCATGGTGAAGGTGACAGCTCATGCCCGCAAAAGCCTGGCTTCGGATCTGGGAGTCGGTGTGGAGACTCTCGCATGTGCCGTGCAGGGAGCTGCCTACAATGTATTGATCAACCTGCCCGGACTAAGCGATGCCCCCTTCGTCGCCGATACCCACAGACGACTGGAGAAGGCACAAGCAACAGCTCGGGACAACCTGGAGGTGGTACGGGAATGGGTGGAAAAGAGACTGTCCTAGCCAGCGTTCCCTATGACCGCCTCGCGCTGGTCTACGATGCCATACCCCCGGGACAAGCTTATCAGAGCGTGCTGCAGCAAGCCCTGGAGGTCTTCTCTTGTCATGCTAACATCAAGAGCATCGTTGATTTGGCCTGCGGAACCGGTAGCGCCACCATATCCTTGAGCGCCATGGGCTATCAAGTCACCGGGCTAGACCTCTCGCCGGGCATGATCGACGCAGCACGAAGGAAGGCGCAGGCTGCGGGTGAAGCCCCCCTATTCAAAGTAGATGACATGCGCACCTTCCGGCTCGAGGAATCCGTTGATGCTGTCGTATGCTTCGGAGATGCAGCCAACCATCTCCTTGAGGAAAAAGACCTGCGATCATGGCTGTTTTCTGTGAAAACAGCGTTGCGCCCGGGCGGGCTCCTTGTTTTCGATGTCAACACATTATGCGGGCTCAAGGAGTGGGATGGTGAGACCTATGTCCTTCATAACGAGGACTTCGCCTACATCTGCGAGTGCGTGTTACTTGAGGACGTAATGACAGTCAATGCTACCTTCTTCCTTCCCCAGCCCGAGCCACCCCACTTCTACCGGCATCACGAGACCTTCTGGGAACGCGCTTGGCCCCTGGCCTTCTGGAACCAATCTCTCCAAGAAGCCGGATTTGAAGCCCTTCATTGCTGGGGTTGGCAAACCCAGGACCCCGGGAGCGAAAGGGACCGTCACGTAACCATCACCGCGCGGCGCCGCTAGAACGCGGGGGGAGCCATGTTGGGCTCTCCCCTACCCTTTCATGCCCCTACCCAAAGGAGATCAGCGGCACTCTGTGGAAGGAAGGAACAAACTTCACAGGGAGTGATGTCGTATGGCAGATGTAAGTGCCTGGCTGGAAAGTGTCGGCATCCCCCCCCGCGATCTCTACGACCTACCTTCATCGCAGCACTTCTTCCCCGACCAAGCTCACTACCGCATAGAGATCTCAGGGGTCGAACGACTGTCCACCCTGGATGCACTGCTGGAGGAAATGGAGAAGGAGGACGTGCCGGTCCATCGCATCATATCGGCGGTCATGGGTTCTACGTACCTCCCCCGTCGAGAATTGGAGGAGTTTGCGCGCACAGCAGCTCAAGCGGGACTGGAGGTGATCATGACACCGGGTCCGCGACCCCTTTGGGACGTGGGTAAGCAAGTAAATTCGCCTGAGGGAGGGCTTTCTGGTTTGCGCATGCGCGGCTCTGATAGCCTGCGCCACCTCTTGTGCGATATTGAGCGCTCGGTACAAGCCGGCATTCGCGGCTTTCTGGTGTGGGACGAAGGAGTGCTCAGCCTGGTAAACCAGTTGCGTACCAATGGGCAGCTGCCCCCTGATGTGGTCTTCAAGGTAAGCATTTTCGCAGGGCACGCCAATGCAGCTGGTGCCAAGGTATTGGCAGACCTCGGCGCCAACACCTTCAATCCCGTGGCCGACCTGACCTTGCCCATGCTCGCTAGTATACGCAAGGTTGTGACGCTGCCCATGGACGTCCACGTCCTGTTGTTTGATTCTTTCGGTGGGCACAACCGCATGTATGAATGTCCGGAGATCGCGCGCATTGCCTCTCCGGTATACTTCAAGATCGAACCGGGACCCTCGGTAAGCGCTCTTTACAAGCCTTCCACCCCGCCCGATACCCATGCCTTCTTCATCCGCGAGAAGGTGCGTCAGGCTGCTATCATACGTGAAATCGTGGAGAAGGAGGCCCCTTCGCTGCGCCTGTCGGCGATGGCTCCCGACGATCTAGCATTGCCCAAGGTACCTTGACCGGAGAGGAGGGTTTCCGTGGCCAAGAAGACCATTGTGGACTTCTACAACATGAAAGAGCAAGGAGAGAAGGTCGTTTTCCTCACCGCTTACGATGCTCTCATTGCTGGGCTGGAAGAAGAAGTCGGGGTGGATATGATCCTTGTGGGCGACTCGGTCGGCAACACGCTGCTTGGCTATGATTCAACTTTGCCTGTAACCATGGAGGAAATGCTCATCTTCACCCGGGCCGTGCGCCGGGGAGCGCCCGAGACATTCATCGTGGGCGACATGCCGTTTATGGCCTACCAGACCGAATGCTTCACCGCCGTAGGCAATGCTGGTCGCTTTATCAAGGAAGCCGGTGCCGATGCCATCAAGTTGGAAGGCGGTCGCAAGGTCTCTGATCGGGTACGCGCCATTGTGGATGCAGGTATGCTCGTCATGGGCCATATTGGCCTCACCCCCCAGTCCGCCGGACAGTTTGGCGGTTGGCGCGCTCAGGGCCGCACGGCCGACACCGCCCTCACCATCCTCGACGATGCCCTGGCACTGGAGGAGGCCGGAGCCTTCTCCATTTTGGTCGAAGGAGTACCGGGTGAGGTGACGCGCATCATTAAAGACCAATGCTCCATACCCATTTATGGAATCGGAGCGGGCTCACCGTGCGATGGGCAACTCCTCATCGTTTACGACATGCTGGGCTTGTTCGAGGTCTTTCAACCCCGTTTCGTAAAACGCTATGGGCAGCTGGCCCGCGATATTGCGAGTATGCTGTCTGATTATGCTCACGAGGTACGGGAGGGGCAATTCCCCACTCGCGCCCATGATTACGGCATGCCGGCAAAGGAACTGGAACGCTTCATTGCTGAGGCTAAGAGCAAAGGGCTCATCAAATAGGCGGATCAAGAAAGCCCCCGTGTCAGTGACCGGGGGCTTTTGGCATATCCAGGAACATAGAGAGAGGGTCACCACCCCCGGGCCAGTTGCAACGCATCCTTCCAAGCCGCAGCGGCAGCAGCACGTGGGTCGGAGGCGCCACCCACCAAAAGGAGTTCTCCCATCCTCTCGGTCTCATACAGGATGGCTTTGGTCGTACCGTCAACCCGAGCCAGCCAATCCCCCTTGGGTATGCGCTTGAGGCTGACGCGGGCAACAATACCCTGGTCTGTATGCTCGGCTTCTCCCAGAAGTTTGAGAGTCACACCAGAATCGGCCGCTTCCTGCACCTGTTGGCAAGTTATATCAACAATGCCCTGACGGGGTACCTCTGCTAGTTTTAGATCTCCGTCAAACAGGGAGTTGGCCAGTATGCACGTCTTGACTGCGGTGTCGTATCCTTCCACGTCCAGAAGCGGATTGGTCTCGGCAATACCCTTGCGCTGCGCTTGTCTGAGTCCTTCCTCATACGTACCGCCGGTAGCAAACATCCAAGACAGAATGAAGTTGGTGGTTCCGTTGAAGATGCCCGAAAAGCGCTTGAGACCCCCGCCCATCAGACTGTATTGAGCCGTATCAAGGGTGGGCAACGCCGCACCGGTGGCTCCACTATATTTCAGTCCGACTCCCGCCTTCTTTGCTAGTTCCCGCAGCTCAGGCAACGCGACCACCAGCGGTCCTTTCGATAACAATACGGCATGCTTACCCTGCCGCAGAGCCTCACGAACCAACGGTAGACCGGGCATTCCCGTCTCTAGATCCGTGGGCGTGGCATCGATGACGATGTCTGCCCCACTATTCAGCAACGTACCCACCCCGTCCGACCGCGAGAGAAGCGTGGTATCTCCTTGCGCCAACCGGGCCAACTCTTCGGGAGAAAAGCCACCGGGCGCTTGTTCACCCCCGTTGATGTCAGCGGCCGCCACCAGTTGAAAGGAAACCCCGTAGCTGCGCTGCCAATTCCTTTGCTGGGTCAGCAAAAGCGCTACCACATGCCGTCCCACACCGCCTAGACCGGCTAACGCCACCCTCATGATGTTACCTTGAGCGCCTTGAGCATGCTTGAGATTTCGTCCACTTGGGGCTGGGGAAGGGGCATAAGGGGTTCGCGAACCGGACCGCCGAAATAGCCCAGAAGATCGAGCGCCGCTTTGAGCCCGGCCATGCCGTAACGCGCCGTCACCGCCTGGTTAACGGGAAGGATGTCCAGCTGCAGCTGGCGGGCTTCCTCCCACTCTCGCTTAAGGGTCATCTGATAGATATCATCACAAAGATCGGGAATCACATTGGCCACGGCCAGGGTACCCCCGGTCCCCCCCAAGGTCAGTGTGGGAAACAAGAAACTACCCGAACCGGCAAAGACAGAGAAGTCTTCCGGTGAACCGGCGATGATTTCGGCAATCTGTACGATGTTACCGCCAGAATCCTTGATGCCAATAATGTTGGGGTGTTGGGCCAGCTCCACAACAGTGCTGCTGGGTAAGTTCAATCCCGTGTTGCGGGGCATGTTGTAGAGAATCACCGGGACCGGGCATTCATCGGCAATGCGGGTGTAAAACTGCACCAGAGCGGCATGGGTCATCGCCCCCTTGTAGTAGCTGGGGGTTATGACCAGCACACCATCGGCACCCAACCGCGCAGCAGATTGCGACAGAGAGATGGTAGCTTGGGTGGACTCACACCCGGTGCCGGCCAACACGGGCTTGTCGGCACCGAAGTTCTCACGCACCGTCTCAAGGAGCATCAGTTTCTCTCGTTCGTCCAGGAGCACCACCTCACCGTTGGAGCCCAATACCACAAGCCCTGACAGCCGAGTTTGGTCCCACTTTTTGAGGTTCTCTCGCAGGCGAGGGAGACTGATCTGTCCATCCTCAAACGGTGTGGGTATGGGGGCGTAGATCCCTTTGAGCATAATGCACAACCTCCTCGATGATTCTTTATGGTGATCTCGTCGGGCGCTTGCTGTTCTAAGGTCTACTCACTAACCTCTTGCCCATCGCGCACAACTTGGTTGGCCACGGCTAACGATACCAATTTGGAGGCCGGTTGATCGGCCCGCGAGGTCAAGACCAAGGGCACCTTCGCCCCCATGACCACCCCGGCCATCAGAGCAGCGCTGAAGCTAATCAGACACTTAGCCACCATATTGCCACACTCAATGTTAGGCGTAAGCCAGACATCGGCCCGGCCTTGCAACCGGCTCTCAATCCCTTT
>SLSY01000137.1 GCA_007130145.1 Bacillota bacterium | reverse complement strand
GGCATGGAGCGTAAACCGAGCATGATGAAGGATCGTTACATTGCCTGTGCACATGGGTCTTTGGGACGGCAGGTGGTGCTTGATTTGGTCAAGATGAACCAACCTATGGTGGTCGTGGACAATCGTCCCCAGGTATTGGAGATACGCAGGGACATTCCCATCGTCAGGGGCGATGCTCTCGATAGGGAAGTGTTGCAGAAGGTGTGGGAGAAGAGCTGCTGGCCAAAAGCACGGTAAACCCGGCCGTTATGCAGATGGTGACCGGCTTGACCGTTCCGACCCTACTTGATGAGGAGATCGTCCAGCTACCGGTAGTAGAAGGATCTCTTCTATGCGGCAAATCCTTGCGAGACGTCCCTGCTCTCGGCTGGTCGGCGACAGTAGTTCTCTAAAATCAGGCGATACGCCTGGAAATATCACCAGCAGGGGCTACAGAGATTACCTGCGGGTTGCTCTTCTTGCTTGCTGGCACATCGAGCGAGCTGGGCAAAGCAAACAGAGCTGCTGCGCCCAAGTCCGGCACGTGAAGTCGCGAAGGAACCTGTGCTTTTTGTTATCTCTTTGGACTTCCCAAAAGCGCCCGGTTAGATATCACGGCGCACATAGTCACGGAAAATCCAGCCCCCATCCCCACTGGGCAGCTGCACGGCGATCCAGTTGCCCTGCGTCTCCTTGACGATGACGTGTGTACCGCTGTGAATTACCACCAAACTGCGGGACCGGGGCGAGGCAGTTTCACGAACGTTGACATCGTTGTGGGTTATCGTTCCAAAGTAGAGAAACTTGTCGGGGACTTTGCCCTCGGCCAGGAGGCGCAAGGTTGACACCTGAAAACGCTGTGACTGATACATGCGCCGGGTCAACTCTCTTTCACCCCGGTTGACAGCACGGCGCGCCAAACGGTCATAGAGAGGCAAAAGTGGTTCTTCGGTTTCCCATAGCTTTTGCACTTCGTCTCCCGTCTTCTCCATGCATGCTCCTCCTTTGCGCATAGTTCGTTGGGTCTTCAAGTGATATCTATGCGCCGAGGGAGCCAGCTTATACCCGCCATTCACATATCTTGCAAGTGCAGGTTCAATACTTTGGCGTAACGAAATGCCAGCCGGTCCACTTCTTCTTCCATGCGGTTGACTTGCTCATCTGTAAGGTGATCTAGCTGGGCGGTTACCCCTCTCAAGCCCTGTTCTATGGCCTGGAGCTTGCGGCGAAGACTATTGCGGTCGTTGTGCATGATGCTACCCTCCTGACTAGGGCTTAGCATGTCCCCGTGCCTGTGGTTGTATGTTGAACGAGCAAGCCTTTCTATACCATGGCTCGCGGTGTAGAGAGTGGGTCCAGAGTCTCCGCCATCAGGAGCAGGGCATCAGCGATCAGCGAAAAAACATCCCTGACTTTACATGGTAAGAGACGTTTCCTTCTTACCGGGCGCTTAGCGATTGTTAGCATCATCTCGTAGCAGCTATTCGACGGCCAGTTTGACTGACCGGTTGCGTGTCTTTCTCATAGCTATTCACTCGTATTCTTCGCAAAGGAGCCGAATGCCAGCACTACGACCGCCCAAACCGGTACCGATCACGGTCACTTTCTTCTTGACTTTGGGCATTCCTTTGTCTTATAGCCAAACGCAGATAGCAAATAAGGCGGCGACAAGTGCACTGGAGATGTTGACCAAGTCATTGTTGATCAACCGAAGCCCCGTAAGGTGGCGTGTCTTCTCTCCCAGGTAATCTGCCTTCTCCACGATGCGATGGTGAATACAGGA
The DNA here is from genome assembly GCA_007130145.1 of Bacillota bacterium. Taxonomy (GTDB): domain Bacteria; phylum Bacillota; class Sulfobacillia; order UBA8153; family UBA8153; genus SLSY01. Next base: position 4,842 of record SLSY01000137.1, on the reverse strand, counting down.
GTAGAATTTACCTTGCACCGTAGCTCCCAGGAGGCTATCAACCAGCGAGCCAAGGAAACCGGCCGCGGTGATGAGGGAGAAGAGGAACCAAGGGTTTGCTTGTCCTCCTGCCCCATAGAGCCGACCGTGGCCCAGGATGAATACGAAAGCAATAAAGGCTGCTCCTGCCATGGAAGCGGCTGTGCCCAATGGTGATATGCCTCCCGAAAGCCCCCGGGCCATGGGTTTGCCGGTGACAATCGATACCGGGGGGTTCTTACTCAACCCACCGATTTCCGAGGCCCACGTATCGGAATTGGCCGCCGCAAAGGCAGCAGCAAAGGCGAGAAGACAAGCATCGGCCGCTGTGATCCGGTAAAGCACGGCCAGTAGCAGCCCTAAGCCTCCGTTGGCCAAGACCTGTATGTAACTGCGGCCAGATGTCTCCTCCCGCGAGCTATCGTCTGAGGGCCGGTAGCGCCGGGTGTAAGCGGTCAAGAGGCTTGATGAGACGAAAAAGGACATGAGTATGAACCACATGAACCCGTTTCCCAGAAGGAAGATGCCTGAGCCAAGCAGCCATGCGGCCACGGTGCCGCTTTTATCCAGCGACTTTCGCCGGTGGGCCAGGCCTACCACGACCAGATTGGAGAGTATGATCAAAACGATCCGCATGGCTCCTCCTCAATAAAGCAGAAGGTAGTATGCCAGACTGACTCCCAAGGGCACAGTGAGATGATCCAAGCCCCCTGGAGAAAATCCTTCCAGTGCAGTGGCAATCAGTGCCATGCTCAGGCTCTTTGCCAGTATACCGCTACGGTCAAACAGCGCAAAGAAGCCCGCGCTGATGAGGAGTGATACCACCAGCATGGTGGCTGTTCCTTCCAAGGTCTTCGTGTTCTTGCCCACGCTAAACCGTATTCTCCCGAATCTCTCGTCGACCACAGCCGCCAACCCATCACCGTATCCCATGATGAAGATGCCCAGTGCCCCAAAGTGAGGTTCAAGCGGTCCAAAACTGACAAGAGCCAGAATCAAGAGGGACATGGGGTAATAGACGGTGCCCAGATTGCCTTTGCCTGAGTCTCTCTCCATAGCCGAAAATAGATGTTTCCTATATGAGAGATAGTTCAGGAGGACAAAGCAGGCGGGAATGACCGCTGCCCACACCGCACCGTCGAAGAACACCATGGCAATCAGCCACCAGTGGCTGACTCCGATGTGAACGAGCTTTTTTGTTCCTTCCTTGGAAAGAAGAGCTTGTCTTTGTCCTATGGTCGCTATGCCATTCAGTCCAAAAATGAAGAGAAAAGAGAGAAAAATCCCTATCAAATTACTGTGCATTTCTCTTTTCCTTCCCGTGATGTCTTGCTGTGCGACTTTGCTGCCTGCTGGCGGCAAGGAGCCGTGCCTTCTCGGCCCTTGAGACGTAGTTGCGCTTGGTCAGACAGTCGTAGTCATTGCGGCGAATGGTGTCCAGAAGGGCCCGGTAGACATTGGCGGCTAAAATGACGGGAAAGCGACCCTCCGCATCGTAGAGGTGATAATCGCGTTGGGCCTGTTCATAATACTCTTCGGCTTGCTGGGCTTCATGCTCCCACAGATCGATGAAGGCGCGGTTGATGTTCCCTCTTCCGATGTCATCAGGCGTATACTCGTAACGCAACATCACCTCGCGCGGCAAGTAGATCCGTCCCATGCGATAATCCTGACCTACATCGCGCAGAATATTGGTCAGCTGCATAGCTTTACCCAGTGCAATGGCGGATGGCTCGAGACGGTGAGCATGTTCTTGGGCTATTATGGGGAGAATCATCAACCCGACGGTTCCTGCCACTAGGTAGCAGTATTGCTCCAACTGGTCCTGGCTCTCCGGTTGCGTGAAGCCCAGATCCAGCTGCTGCCCCTCCAGAAGTTGAAAGAACGGTTGGGTCTTCAGTTGAAACACCGTGAATGTGTGATGGAGCGCTCGCCACATAGGATGGCAGGGCACATGTCCAGCGGAAAACTCGGTCAGTTCTTGGTGTATTTGCTGCAGTTTGACGGGGTCGCTGTGCTCATCAACGGCATCATCGGCCCGCCGGCAGAATGCATACACAGCAAAAATGCCGTTGGCCCTGTGCTCGGGGAGGCGGGAAAAAGATAGATGGAACGTCTTGGAATGCTGTTGAATAATTCTTTTACAGTATGCGTAGTCATGTTCTATGGTCATGTATTTCTCCCAGCTATGACCCTCATAGTGATGAAGATCAAAGAGTGATGAAACGAGTCATCTCAGAACAGATTCGCATCATCCTCAGGAAATTCCTCCTGTGGTTCGCCCATGAGCACCATGGTCAGCACAAGACAACACCCGCGATCTGCATCATAGAGAGTCTTCGGGAGGATGTGACCAGGTGACACCCGTACCCATGGGAAGAAATGCTGCTGGCAGCATTCTGGCTATTCGGGCCACCGCTTTTTGCCCCGTGCAATGGCAGGGTCCCACCAGCTGGGGCTGGTGACGGGCAAGCCGGCCGGTAACGTCGGCGAGGAAACCGGCTCTGGCCTTCTCCAGGTGCAAACCGCCAATCAGGCCGTAAAGACGTGCGGTGCCGGCGGCATCAAGGCCCCTTCTTAGACAGTGATCCAGTCCCGTGTGGGTGCATCCGGTGACGAGGATGATGCCTTGCTCGGTCTGGATCACCAGGATCTGCTCATCGGAAAACGCGTCTTTGTGTGGCGTTCCGTCGGCATCTCGGTAGGTGAAACGGTTCGCTCCACTGTGGGGATGGGGGTGATGGGGTCCTACTGTAACCACCGTTGCACTCCGGGTTATGGCTCCAGCTGGTCTCCAGCGTGCTCCTAGTTTATCATAGTGGGAGCGTGGGTGGGGCATGCCAATGGGCCGGTTCTCATCGGGAGCATAGCGAGTGACAAAGGCTTTCTGGGGAAGGTATACATCGGTCGGCCCGTATTTCTCGAGGTAATGAGAGAGCCCGCCGGCATGATCATAGTGACCATGACTGATGACGATGGCATCGGCTCGTTTGAGATCGATGTCTAGCTGCCGGGCATTGTAGAACAGGGTGCGGCCTCTCCCGGTATCAAAGAGGATACAGGTGCCATCCACTTCAACCCATAAGGAAAGTCCATGTTCACCCAAAAGATTACCCCGGGCCCAGTTTTCACAGAGTACGGTGATGGAAACATGTGATGCAGCTTCCACACTGGAGTCCTCCTTCTCAAGCTTCGTCATCGTGATTGTACCATGCTTTGACAGTGCTCTGAAGCAAAACCTTGCACCCGGGTTCAATCAGCAAGCAGCAAGGCTCACCTTGATGAAACAAGTCGGTCCACCACGTCGAAATAGTGAGGGCGTACTGCTTGTTCGTTGGAGGTTGGTTTCCTGGATTACGGTTGGGTGCGGCTGTGGCCATAAACATTGCTCGCATGGCCTTTTTGGTCATGGGCCATGAAGTCTTGGTCTCTTCTTTCCGCCTACCGGTAAAGCCGGGGGTAAGAGAGGTGCGGCAGAGGTTTGGTACCACTCGGCTCAAGCCTTGTATATGGGCGCGCGCCTTTCTGTGAGAGGCCAGCTTCGTTAGCACACAGGGTCGAGAGCTCAGAGGACACCGTTCGTTGCCGTGAGCAGACGATGGGCCTCCTTGAGTTGTTCGATGATCTGGATGTCTTGCGGGCAGCGTTCTTCACATGCGCCGCACTGGCTGCAAGCTGTGGCCCCACGACCTGGTGTCCGCGCTCCCTCTTGCCCCAGGTTTGCATACTGGCCCACCGCATGCTCTTTCAGATCCCACACCCGGACCAGGTTGGCTAAACGAAACACTTCAGGGATGTTCACATCCTGCTCGCAAGGGAGACAGTAGCCACAACCGGTGCAATACAGCTCGGCCAAACGGGCCAGATCCGTGAGCAGCTCGTCAATCTGCTTGCGCTGTTCTTGCGTCAGGGGCTCAGGATAACTGGCATGCTGAACGTTTTCTTCCACCATGAGTAGAGTATTCATACCGGAAAGGGCGGTAGAGACATGGGGATTGGCCAAGACAAAGCGGAGTGCTGCCTCCGGGGTGGTGTGGAATCCTCCTGATACCAACGTGCGAATGCGGTCAGACGGAGCCGTAAGGCGTCCTCCGCCTACAGGACCCATGACCATGACCCCCATGCCTTTTTGGCGAGCCAACGTCAAGGCCTTCTCGTTGCTGCGATCAAGCAGGTTGTATTGGACGATCATGGTCTTAAATTCCCCGGTATTGATGAGGTTTTCTAGCGCCTCAGGCGAGTCGTGAAACGAGAAGCCGAGGTGTTTGAACAGACCTTCGGACTGGGCCCGGCGGGCCGCCGCCAGCGGACCGTCACGTATGATCTCCTCAAACATCTGCCAGCGTACACCCCAGAAGTTGAAGATATCGATTTGGTTTACTCCCAGGTCTTTCAGGGATGTTTCCAGCGAGTGACGCAAGTCCTTCGTTGAGTTGGTCGTTGCCCGGTACTTGGTGGAGACAACGACCGGTTCGCGCCGCCCGGCCAGGGCTCGTCCCACCAGCCTCTCGCTGTTCTCCTGGCAGTAACCGGGCGCTGTATCAATGAGATTCACCCCCAGATCCAATGATCGCTGCATGACCTTGACGGCGTAATCAGGGTCTTCGGGCAAACGCATGGCGCCGAATCCCAGGCTGGAAACGCTCAGGCCGGTGTTTCCCAAGGGGCGATATTGCATGGGACGCACTCCTCTCTAGATGCAGGCTCATCGCGGTGGTTTTTTATCATACTACCATGCGAGCCACCAATGATCTACATTTTTTCACAGACGGCGAGGGAACGACCGAGCGGGCATGGTGTGGCGTCATGGGCCGAGCCATCAGC
>SLSY01000159.1 GCA_007130145.1 Bacillota bacterium | reverse complement strand
GCCGCGGCTCCTTCATGAATTGCTTCCAAAGCGTCGCGCGGTTCCTTGGCATCGCCTATCACGATGACTTCAGAAATCAGCTTCTTTAGCTCGGCTACCATCTGGTTATTGGATGTAGCGCCGCATGCTACCACTACATTTTCGATATCGCCAATGATCTCTTCGCGGTTATCTCGCTGGACTTTCACCTCACCGGGAACGATACTCAGCACGGTTGTGCTGGTCAAAGGTACGATGTCCAAGGTCTTAAAGGCTTCCATGAGATGGTGATGTCCGTCGCTGGTAAGACCCATGCCGATAGCAGGTAGCATTTCTACAAGGACGACCGGTACGCCCCGCTCAGCAAGATAGTGGGCGGTTTCACAGCCTACGGCTCCGCCTCCTATGACCACCGTGCGACCGCTAATGTCCTTTCCGCTGAGAATGTCATCGGCCGAGACACCATGTTCACGTAGACCGGGGATGGGGGGATAAGCATTCTCCGCACCGGTAGCTACGATGACGGCATCGGGGGCTTTTTCTTCGACCAGCTCCGGCGTTACCTCCGTGTTGAAATGGACCTTAATATCCAGCTGATCGATGGCTTTATCAAAGCGATCCACGATGAAACGATAATTGTCCTTGGTCGGTGGCTCCCAGGCCAGGCGCACGCGACCGCCGATGATGTCATGGCGTTCGTAGACTTCGACTTCGTGTCCCCGCCTTGTGGCCACGCGTGCGGCTTCCATGCCGCCAGGACCGGCGCCGATGACCATGACCTTTTTCTTCTTCTCAGCGGGCTGGATCTTGGTTGTGGCTTCCCGTCCTGCCTGCGGATTGATGAGACAGGCCACTGAGCGGTCCTCGCGGTAGCGATCATGGCATCCCTTGTTGCAGCTGAGACAGCGCACGATTTCATCGATGCGGCCTTCCTTCACCTTGTTGGGGAACTCGGGATCCGCAATCAGAGGCCGTCCCAGACCCACCAGGTCAATTTGCCCTGCCTGCAAGATATCCTCAGCCAGGTCCGGATGATGAATTCTACCCTGAGTCATGACGGGAATATCCAGGACCCCCTTGATTTCTGCCGCCAGCGGCACGTTGAGAGCTTCGGGGTACACCATGTTGGGTACGATGCGTACGTAAGGATAATAACCCGATGAAATGGTGACATAATTGAGCCCCATTTCTTCCAGGCACTTACATATGCGCTTGGCATCATCGAGCGTCAGCCCGCCTTCGGTGAATTCATGCCCGGAGATCTTGGCACTTAGCACCGTTTCTTCGCCGACCTCATCCCTCACTCTGGCCAGAATCTCGCGCATGAAGCGGGCGCGGTGATCAAACTCACCGCCGTATTCGTCAATGCGCTGGTTGGACAGTCGGGAGAGGAACTGGCCGGGCAGATAGCCGTGGGCAAAGTGCAACTCAATGGCGTCGAAGCCGGCTTGTTTGGCCCTGCGTGCCGTTTGACCGAATTGCTCCACCAGCATTTTGGTTTCCACTCCGCTGAGTTCACGGGGCGGCTCTGGATTGCCCGGAAGTGCAATAGCAGAAGGTGCTACCGGATGCCCTCCACACAGGGCTCTGCTGGTCTGACGGCCTGCGTGGTGAATCTGTATGGAAGCTTTGCAGTCATGTCTTTTGATAGCCTCTGCCAGTCGAGCTGCGCCATCTACCAGTTCGTCCTTCCAAAGGCCCAGTTGGCCGTTTCCGAAACTCCCCAGTGGATCGACAAAAGCGGCTCCTACCACGATCATACCAACCCCACCCGCGGCCCGGGCTTCATAGTAGTCGATCTCGCGTTGGGTGGTCTCACCGGAGAAGGGGGCCATGTGACTGGACATGGCACACATGACCATGCGGTTTTTCACTGTCATGCCGTTGATGGTCAAAGGAGATAGAAGAGTTTGGTAACCTTGTCCCACGCTACTCACTTCCCTTGTCTATTGTTACTAGATTAGACGCGCAATGCTATCTTTACGCAGCCATCGAGTTTCTCGTCAAACATCTGATAGGCTCTTTCGATATCATCCAAAGGCATGGTATGGGTGATAATGGGCTTTAAGTCGACCTTCCCTTTGCCTACCAGGGCCATGAGGCGATCGATTCCTGAAACGTTCACCACGCTCATGCGGATGCTGAGTCCCTGATGGACCATGGTGTGCATGGGTATTTCCACCGGGTCGCGGAAGATGCCAATAATCGAAACGTTGCCGCCTTTAGCAGTGGAGGCAATGGCGCCTTGGAGCGTGGGCGCGCTCCCCACGGCCTCAATGGATACGTCAGCACCTTTGCCTCCGGTCGCAGCCCCAATGGCTTGGGCTACGTCGTCCTTCTGGGCATTGATGACGGTGTCAGCACCCATTTCCCTGGCCTTATCCAGGCGGTAATCCAGGATATCGACGGCGATGATTTGTGACGGTCCAAACAGGCGGGCTGCTTCCATGGCCGCAAGCCCCACCGGGCCCGCGCCGAAGACGGCCACCACATCCCCCGGTACAATGGAGCCATACTGTGCACCCATGAATCCGGTAGGAAAGATGTCACCCACCAGCAATGCATCCTCATAAGAGATGCCGTCGGGGATGGGTTCTACCGACGCATCGGCAAAGGGAATCCTTACATACTCAGCCTGAGCCCCATCAATTTCCTTACTGTAGCGCATGCCGTTGTGGCAATAGACGGGAAAGCCGCGATTGCACTCGGGACATTGACCGCACTGAATGGTGCAAATCCCCAGCACCCGCTCACCTGCCTTAAAACGCTTGACTCCGGATCCCACCTCATCTATGACCCCGACAAACTCGTGTCCCAGAATCTTGTTCGGAGGGCGATTGTAGCCCCAATGTATTACGTGCAGATCGCTAGCACAGATGGCCGTCAGCGCCACGCGGACGATTACATCGGTATCCTGCTCAATGTGAGGACGCGGGACATCCTTCAATGCAATCTTTCCACTGCCTTCATATACAAGTGCTTTCATGGTTTCGCCACCGTTTCACCGGGTGTGAGAAACAGCAGACAACCTCCTTCCATCTAAGAGAGTGTGTAGCCACCATCAATGGTGATGACGTGACCGGTGATGTAATTGGCTTCATCCGATGCCAGGAAGACAACGGCTCCCGCCATCTCTTCAGGAGGGGCGATGCGGCCCATGGGAATTTTCGCTTCGATCTCTTCGCGAATCCCCGGTTTGGAGGCAAAGGTCTGTGCGTTGAGCTCTGTGTTGACGTAGCCGGGCGCAATACCATTTACCGTAATGTTAAAGGGTGCAAGTTCAAGGGCCATGGCCCCAGTCAAACTGGTTACCCCTCCCTTGGATACGTCATAAGGCAGGTTATCGAGCCAAAACACTCGTCCAGCAATAGAACACACGTTGATGATGCGTCCGTAGCGTTGCTCCTTCATGATCTTAGCCGCTGCTTTGCTAAGAAAGAATGTGCCGCGGACGTTGACCGCCTGGGTCTTGTCCCACTTGTCAGGCTCAAGGTCAAACAGGCTACCCTTGGGTAGCTGCACTCCGGCGTTGTTTACCAGAATGTCCAGTCCCCCCAGGAGGTCTACCGCCTTTTTGATGGTTTCATCTGCTTCCTGGACCTGAGCCAAGTCAGCCACCAGATGCGTGCCGCTCGTCAACTCTTTTGCTGCCTTGCGGGCATTTTCTTCGTCAATGTCGATAATCAGCACCTGAGCCCCTTCACGATCTAAGGCCTTGGCAATGGCAAGACCGATGCCCCGTCCTGCCCCGGTTACGATGGTTTTCTTTCCCTCGAGACGCAATGTAAGCCCCCCTAACTCCCTTGTTATAAAACGACGATTCACACCATGAACGTTTCGCCAAATGAACCTCTTTCCCTGCCGACTGAGTGGGCTTCCCTTTGGACCGTGTGCGAAGGGCCTTTTGGAACCGCTGTTTCAAGGCATGGATAAGGTTATTCGGTATGAGTGAATTATATTGCGGATTTGACAGGGTCTGCGTACGGCCTGTAGAATAACACCATATTAGCCTCTGACAGAAGGTGGTAGTGAAGCCTTGTTAACCTCCGATTTGGGAGAGCGCCTGCTTAGCGGCGACTGGCGACAACGCTTGAACGCACAATATGCGTTGTCCCGGTGGTTGGCCGAGGATTTTGAAGAGGGCATGCACTATCTTGGTGAGTTGTTAGACAGTCCTCATCTTTGGCACCGTGTGGCGGTAGTGGCTCCGTTCGGTATGCGGGATTACTGCCGTCAGCGACCTGAACGGTTGCCGCGTATCGTTGGTTTGTTGGAGAGCCAGCTGGCAGAGAGATTTCCACCTCTGCGCAAGAACCTTGGTCCCTACGCTTTGGGACTGTTGGTCCGTAAGTACCCCCAACGGATGGAGCCGCACCTGCGCCGTTGGAGCAAAGATGAGAACGAGCAAGTGCTTTGGAACGTTATCATGACGTTTTCCCAGGCAGCCGGGAAATACCATCCTCTCTTGGGGTTGGATCTGATTCTTCCTTTGGGCCGGCACCCTTCGCGTTATGTCTGGCGGGCGGCTGCGGCGACGCTGGCCAATATTGCTGAGCACCACTCTCGCCTTGTAGGACCTCTTTTGCCCTGCTGGCAGAGCGATCCTCTCTTGGCTCGTCTGGTTCCCTTCATTGCTCGCCGTTACAGCCCGGAGTAATTCCTTTCTTGCCACCGGGTATGTTAAGCCAGGGTGAGTTATGTGCGCCAAACCCGTCGTGAGCGCAAGGAGAAGAAAAGAAAGGGCGGCTGGTGTCTTTGGCCATTCACCAGAGCCAGTTTGGGAATGGTGGCCCTTTTTGGGCTCACATTTTTTGTGGCGACGCACTGGGGGTTGCCGCTAACGGGATGGGAAGGCCCGCGCCGGGTCCCGCCTCTGCCACCGCTGGACGGGGGGAGGGAGAAGGATCGTCGTCCCGATGTCGTTCCTACACTGCCCGGGGTCATGCGAACAGGACCCATACATCAACGCAAGGTTGCCATTACCTTTGATGATGGGCCTGATGTCGATTCTACTCCTCAAGTACTGGAAGTGTTGAAGGAACACGGTGTGGTAGCTACATTCTTTCTCGTTGGCAATCGTGCGGAGCTTTATCCCGAGTTGGTCCGGACCATTGCCCGTCAAGGACACGAAATCGCCAATCACTCCTTTTCCCATCCCCGCATGGAGCGTCTGTCCGAACACCAAGCCATGGGTGAGTTAATCCAAACCTCGCAGCTGCTCTCCCGGTTGAGCCACCAGCCCATCCTCTGGTTTCGTCCTCCTTATGGAAACTACAATGATCAAGTGTTGCAGTATGTGGGGCGAGCGGGGATGAGAACAGTGCTTTGGTCGGTCGACAGCCGTGACTGGGACGGGCGCTCCAGTGACTCCATCTACTGGAGAGTCGTATCGCAAGTGCAACCCGGCTCCATTGTTCTATTTCATTGTGCTGCCGGTGCCAGCGAAATCCCTTACCACACCGTAGATGCTCTGCCCGCCATCATCAAGTTCTTGCGTGAGGTTGGTTATGAGATGGTTACGGTTGGTCAGCTTCTCGGGGAGAGATGAATCCCCCATGACCCCGAAGACATGATATAATCAACAAGATACCTCTAGCTGGAAAGTGGTGATACAGTAATGCAACTGAGGCTTTTTAACACTCTTAGCCGCCAAGTCGAACCGTTCTCTCCTGCGCAACCGGACGGGGTTGTCAGACTGTACACCTGTGGTCCTACTGTCTATAATTACGCTCATATAGGAAATCTTCGGGCGTATGTTTTCTCTGATGTCTTGCGACGCGTTCTTGCGTTCAACGGTCATCCTGTTCGCCAAGTGATGAACATCACTGATGTGGGCCATATGACAACGGATGCCGATGAAGGAGAAGACAAGATGGTGGCAGGGGCCCGCAGAGAGAAGCGGTCGCCGGAAGAATTGGCCACTATGTATTCAGAGGCCTTCTTTCGCGATCTGGATAGGCTCAACATCCTGAGCCCCCATATTGTGTGCCGAGCTACAGACCACATCAATGAGATGATCGAGTTTACTGCGCGCCTTGTCGAATTGGGCTACGCTTACGAGATTAGCGATGGCGTTTACTTCGATATCCAGAAGTTTTCCGCGTACGGTCAGCTGTCTGGGTTGGATCTGGAAGGGCAACAGGCCGGTGCGCGCATTGGTATCAATAGCCAGAAGCGTCACCCGGCTGACTTCGCTCTTTGGCGTAAAGCCGACCCTAGCCACATTATGCAGTGGGACAGTCCCTGGGGACGTGGCTACCCGGGATGGCATATCGAGTGTTCGGCCATGAGCATCAAATATCTGGGACCTCACATTGACATTCATACCGGCGGCATTGACCACGTACCGGTTCACCATGAGAATGAAATAGCTCAGGCAGACAGTGTTTGTGGGCATCAAGTTGTCAAACGCTGGATGCACAACGAGTTTCTTTTGGTAGATGGAGGTCGTATGTCCAAGAGCTTGGACAATTTTTACACGCTCTCTACTTTGAAGGAGAGAGGATTTCACCCTCTGAGTTATCGATACTTTTGCCTCAATGCTCACTACCGTTCCAAACTGAACTTCACCTGGGATAGTCTGGCTGGTGCCGACCGCGCTGTGAAGCGCCTGTGGAGGCGTGTCTTCCAGATGACGCAAGGG
>SLSY01000160.1 GCA_007130145.1 Bacillota bacterium | reverse complement strand
GGGCCATGGCCTGCTCCCGTCCCATACTGGTCTGGGTCAGTTCGCTGAGTCTTTGGCATATCTTATCAAATTCCAGCGCTCGTAAGGTCCTCTCATCCATCAGAGTGAACAGCTCCATCCTCTATACAGTTGAACTTCACACGACCATTCTTGATCTGAACACCCTCCCAGGTCAATAGCTGCTCTTTCAATTCCACTCGCCCCCAGCGACCAGAGAAGCCACCCAGCTGCCCTGAGGCTCGCACAATGCGATGACAGGGAAGAAGCAAAGGCAGCGGATTGGCGGCCAAAGCCTGCCCCGCCGCCCGTGCCCCTTGCGGGCTTCCGGCTCTTGCGGCAATCCAGCTGTAGCTGCGCACCTGTCCCCGGGGAATGGTGCGCAGCGCCAGCCATATCCGCGGCTGGAACGATCTCTTCTCCAGACCGGCCAGGGGTAGACAGCAGAGCGGACCTTCATCCCCCCGTTCCCAGCACCGCCAGGCCTCCCGCCATGAGGCGGGCAAGGAACCCTTGAGAACCTTTGCCCGTACGTGCGAACATAGCCTGTCCCACGTCAATGCAGGATCGGGTGATGGCAGCACAGTAAACCCAATGCCCTCGTGATTCCAGGCGATTCCGACGTGGCCCCACAGCGTGGGATGAGTCGCTCCCGTCCACATATGCGTCTGTCACCTCATCTCATCTTGGAAGTGCTCCGCGTCATCAGCTTCCATGATCTCTTGGTACTGGCCAAGACTCTCTTTGAGCTTAGCTGTGGCCAGAGGAGAATCCCCAAACATGCTCAACATGCCCGGCAACACCCTCTCGGACCACACTTTCTCCTCTTGATGGCGCGTGTCTTGGCACCTGAGGGGTATGGTCTCCCGCTCTAAATCCCTAATCATGGCCGAGCGCAGGGACAAGGGCAGTTCTGATACCAACGACCAGCGAGCAAGATCCTCTTTCAAAGCGGGGATAACGCCCAGGTTCTCAGCACCCCAGCGCCCCATATGCTCTGCCAAGTGTGCAGCCAGGCGGCTTGCCCACCAGAGGCGTTCATCATCCTCCTCTACTTTAAACACATGATAACTGGAAACCTGCCAGGGAAACTCAGCTGCCACACCCAAAGATGGGGGACCAAGCCATACCAGCTCTGCGCTGGAAGGAGCCCGGCCAACGGGTTCGGAGCGACGGGAGATCCGCGCGATGAGATAGCGAAACAGGTAGGGAGTGACAGGAGCCGTCAGCGGGGTTTCCCCCCGGTAGAAATCGTCCAAACGCTGCTCTTGAGCGGTCTTGACCGGGACGATGGCACCACGATCCCTCCAGTCCTGCAAGCAAGCGGCTAGTTCTGTCATGCGGTCCACGTACAGCGCGGTGGGATGATGATACAGCTGCCAGATACGCGATGTGGACCAATCGATGCTCGCGGGCTTTCCCGCCAGGATAAGTCCCAATTCGTCCCAGCTATAGCCATGATGCTGCCAACGTCCCCACAAGGACTCGGCCACATCATCAAGCCACGCCGCATTGACCAACCACAGTTCCCATTCCAACCACGCAGGCCAACCCCAACATATATCGTAGCGGGAAATAGCACTGGTCGCCGCGGGCCAGTAGGCCTCGGCCTCTTGTGCTTGCATCCCGTGCCAGCACGCATGGTGAGTCAGGCTAGCTGCTTTTAGGCTCCGGAATACATCCGGTGGCGCCTGCTCATGCCATGCGCGTTCGAGTTCGTCGAGATCTTCGTGCCAAGTCAGCATGCGGACACGTATGGCAATGTGCGGGTACTCCAAGGTGAACTGCTCCAGTACATGCAAGAGTTGTTCGTGATAGGAAAACTCTTGGCCCACCAAGGGCTGCCGGTAGTCCCACACTTCCAACTCAAAAGTACGGGGAGGCTCTTTCTGTTGCCAGGCACATCCGCTAAAGCAGACCAAGACAAGCGACAGCAAGAGAGCGGCGATGGTCTCCCGAGTCATGCAACATCACCTCAAACCAAGCAAGAAGTAGATATCCCTGGTGACTTCCCCTGTCACCGGCAAGCCATACACACGTTGCAGTTCCTCCACTGCACGCTGGGTATCTCCACCAAAGCGCCCATCACTGTCCCCCGGTTCAAACCCGAATCCGGCCAGACGCTCCTGCACCTTTACCACCTTCTCGCCTGTCGCACCTCGAGACAAGGGCTGTTGGAAGCTGTAGTGGGGCTCGACCCCCACGATCTTGACCGGCGTCCCGATGCCAACCCATTCATAGAGCTCTTCTACATGGCGATTGTGCATGCGAATGCAACCGTGGGATGCCCGGGTACCGATGGAGCCAGGCGCATTGGTCCCGTGAATGCCGTAGGTACCCCAGGGAACATTCAAACCCATCCACCGGCTGCCAAAGGGACCACCCAGGTTGCCCCTGCTCACGATCTTCCATTCCCCTACCGGCGAAATCATAGAAGGCCGACCCACCGCCACGGGCCAGGTCTTGAACGCATGTCCGTCCACATAGAGGGTGATCTTGAGTTTCTCAGTATCAATGTAGATCAGCTTTGAAGCTGCGGTTGGAGGGGCGGGGGCACGTTGGAAGGACGGTAACCACTCTATGGTCTCTTGCCACGAAGGGGCCGAGCTGACCATGGTGACACGTGCACATCCGACCATGACCAGGAGCATCAGGATCACCAATGCATGGCTGCGCATCATCCACCCCTCCCACAAGCTATGGCGATAAAGGTGCGATAAAGGTGTATGGGACCGGAGGAGAGATTATGCCACAAACAACGAGGAGCATCGTGCCACTGGTCAAGAGCGTCCTCTAAAACCGGGGTCGACTACATATCGGTTTCCTCTAGAGCCCTCTCCCACTTGTGGTAGAGGTCTTCGAGCCGGTGCGTGGCATCATGATATGCTCGTACCGTGTCCTCGGCTTCGGGTTGCCCGTAAAGGGAGGGATCGGCCAACTGAGCTTCCAGGGCTTCTTTCTGTTGTTCCCAGTGCGCGATGGCCTCTTCCAGAGCCTGCACTTTCGGGGCATTGTTCCCCTTGTTATGCTGGGATGATGGCTTCTTGCGGCGACCCTTGTCCTCGGCAGTTGGAGCCAAACTCTTCGCCTGCTCCGCAGCGGCTTGGTGGGCCAGGCGAAATTCCGAGTAGCTTCCAGCAAATTCCCGGCACTGCCCCTCCTCAAAGACCAGCAAGTGATCCACCAATTGGTCAAGAAGATAGCGGTCGTGCGTAACCAAGATGAGTGTTCCTTCAAACACTTGCAACGCCTCCTGCAAAACATCGCGTGCCATGAGGTCCAGATGGTTTGTGGGCTCATCCAGGAGCAAGACGTTGGCCTTGGTCAACACCAGACAGGCCAGGAGCAAACGGCTCTTTTGTCCCCCGCTCAGCTGGCCCACCGTCTTGAACACATCGTCCCCTCTTATGCCAAACCGGGCCAGGAGATGACGGGCGACAGGGTGGTCTACGCCCTGTTCGGACATGACGTCAAGGGTCGCCTTCTCCTCAGGCAGTTCTTCGGTTCCTGTCTGAGAATAGTAGGCCCATCTCACCCCGCCGCCGACGTGTAGCATGCCCTCTTGGGGTGACAGTTCCCCGGCCAGCAAGCGAAGCAAGGTCGTCTTTCCACAGCCGTTGGGACCCATGATGCCCAAACGCTGGCCCCGGTAGACGGTGAGATCCAAGTTTTCCAGGAGCAGCTTATCACCGTAACCGTAGCTTACCCCCTGCAAGCGAAAGACCTCCCGAGCACTGCGAAAACGGGTGGTAAAATCCATCTTGGGCGTCGCCGCCCCGTGCTGGGGCGCCTCCAAGGGCCCCAGTCGCTCCAGTGCCCGCTCACGGCTTTTGGCCATGGTGGAACGGTTTCCGGCCTTATAGCGACGGATATAGTCTTCCAGGCGGCCCGCAACCTCCTGCTTTCGTTCCCACTCGGCCCTCTCGCGTTCATCGCGCTCTTGTCTTTGTCGCTCGTAAGCGGTATAGTTGCCCGTAAACAACGTGGCCTTTTTATCCCTTAGTTCCAAGGTGCGGTTGGTGGCCCGATCCAAAAACCGCCGGTCGTGTGCCACCATCACCACCGCCCCCCTGTAGAAGCCAAGCCAGTGCTCCAACCATTCAATGGCCTGTATATCAAGGTGGTTGGTGGGCTCGTCCAAGAGCAAGAGATCACTTTGGGACAAGACCAGACGGGCCAAGGCGGCCCGCACCCGTTGTCCGCCGCTAAGCGACCGGGCGGGCAAGGAGAAGTCATCCTTGCGAAAGCCCATGCCAAAGAGCGCCTCTTGCAGGCGACTGCGGGCGGTATAACCATCGAGACTCTCGTAGCGGCCCCTGAGCTGGTCGTATTGGCTGAGTATGGGCGCGGCTTCATCCTCATCGCGGGTCTTGGCCAACTCTTCCTCGACGCGGTGCATAGCGTCCTCGAGTTGCCATACTTCCTCCAATGCTCTACCGCAATAGCTGTGCAAAGACTCATGGGTGTGCGGCTCTTGGCCCAGCTCCTGTCTGAGGTGGCCAACAATGAGCCCGCGCGCCCAACCAATGTGGCCCTCATCGGGCTTGATCATACCCCCGGCCAATTCCAGCAAGGTGGTCTTGCCTACCCCGTTGGGGCCCACAACCCCCATGCGCTCGCCGTAGCCCACGCTTACACTCACTTCACTCAGGACCCGTTGCTCTCCGTAAGACTTGCATACCCTATCCAGAACCAATAGACTCATCTTTGTTTCATCCTCCGTTTAGACCTGAGACGAGACCTCGCCAACTCGACTATTGACACTCTTTTCTTTTCATTGTCTTTATTCTGTATTATAATGATGGGAGGAGGCTCCCGGGTTATGAAGATCCCTCGTCAAGCCAAACTATATGAATGTATCATTGCCCTCTACGGGCTCTCTGTAGGGATCCACTCTCTTCTCACCGGTACCCTCCCCTCCTGGCACGTCACTCTCTTCTTCGTTGCGGCGGGCATCGGTTTCCTGCAGATCACGGTCCAACTTCCTTCCGGGGCTATCTACAGCCCCTCACTTCCCATTATCATGGCGGCCTTGCTCATGCATGGGCTTCCCCTGGCTGCTCTCATCCTTATTCTGGGCTGCATGATAATCCGTTACCGCAAGGGCGAGCGCTGGAGTTCGATTCTGTTTTCGGGGGGCATGGTCACCGCCTCGGCCCAGGTGGCCCTGTTCATCTACGAGACCAGCAGAAATCTTGCCTGGCTGGGCGCCGAAGACGTAGTGGCCGTCATTGTCGCCACCATGGCCTTTGACCTGGCAAACGTCGCTCTCGGGGTGGGGCAAGGGGCTCTTTTGCGGCGCGTATCAGCCTGGAAACTCTACCAGCAATGCCTCTTCCGCGATCGTAGCGTGCTGGTAATCCCCTATCACCTGCTCACCTTGCTCACCTGTTTACTCTACATGGACCGAGGTTTTCTCGGCCTTACCACCGGTCTTTTGTGCGTTCTGGCCATCAAAATGCTCTTGGTATTCCAGACAAATCTGGCCGAGACCAACGAACAAGCCCGGTTGGACCACCTGACCGGCACTTACAATTATCGTTTCCTGAGCGAGTGGTTCGCTACCCATGCCTCCGAGATGGAGAAGAAAAGACGCGCGTTGAGCGTATTCTTCATCGATATGGACCATCTCAAAGAGATCAACGACCAGCACGGTCACCCGCAGGGAGATCGCGCCATCATGCATTTGGCCGACATATTGCGCCATTCTATCCGCAGCACCGATCTCTTGTGCCGCTACGGCGGGGATGAATTCGTCATCGTGTGCCCCGACATGGATGGGAAGACGGCAGGGGATGTCAGCGCAAGAATACGCTCCATAGCCCAAGATACTCCCTTTCAAGCTGGTGACCAATCCTTTCCCTTACGCTTTAGCCTCGGCATCGCCTCGTATCCAGAGGACAATGGCAAAGTGAACCTGGACCTGATACGTCAGGCCGATCAAGTCATGTACCGGGAAAAGCATCGCTCGCCATCCTGAAGCTCCTACCTTCCTCCCATCGCAGCTACGATTACTGTTCAACTCCTGCCCCAAAGTATTCGATTCAGTACTAAGAGGTCTTACCGAAAGGAGGAACCATGATGAAACGCTCTTCTCTGCTACCGGTATACGAAAGCACCATCGCTGTCTGTGGACTGGCACTGGGCGCATACGCCCTCTTGACCGGGCCACTCCCGACGTGGCCCCTGTCCTTGTTCTTTGCATTGTGCGGCATCGGGTTTCTCCAAACCCAGATCACCTTGCCCTCGGGGATCAGCATTTCTCCTGCTCTGCCGCTGATCATGGCGGGATTGCTCGTGCACGGATTGGCGCTGGCCTGCTTGATCATTGTTCCCGGCAGTATCATCCGTATTCTCACCCTGCGCCGTCCCATCTTAACCGCACTGTTTTGCGCCGGTCAGTTGGTGATATGTTCCCAGGTAGCTCTTATCAGTTATGGGGTCATACAGGGATACCTGTGGCTTCCGACAGCAGACATCTTATCCATCGTGGCTGCCACAGCCGTCTTTGACCTCGTCAACGTCACCATAGTTACGGGACGAGCCGCATTGGTTCGCAACACCAGTCCGAAGGCGCTCCTCACCAAGACGCTGTTCAGGGAGCGCAGGGCCTTTGTCATACCATATCACCTTTTGACCATCCTTACCTGCCTCCTCTACGTGGACCGGGGCC
>SLSY01000079.1 GCA_007130145.1 Bacillota bacterium | reverse complement strand
TTATCCGACACAGCCGCCCGCTCACACGATGGATAGCAGACATTGGCGTCCTGTTCCCAGAACGAGATGCCGGATAGGTCTTGGGTGGGTGAAGGGTTGATAGAGGCTCTTGGGTTCTACCCTTTGCTGGTATTCCTCGACCCGGCCCATTCTGCCGGACTGTGTTGCCTCATGTCTGAGCTGGCCCCGGGGCGAGGTGGTACATACTTGTGAAGGTCTCGCCCACTTTCTCATGGTAGATAGCGTCGAAAACAGGCCCGGTGGCGGCAGATTCTCCCGCAGCCAGAGTCTGGCGCGGTCGCAGCGCCATATGCGAGACGTACAGACCGTGCGCCTCTTATGGTTGACACCTCCGAGCCGTCTCCTTATACTCCCGACTTTGACAGCGAAAGAAGAGGAGAAGAGGCCGCATCCCCTGCATGAGAAGGGTTTTCGGCCTCTATCAGTTGGCAGAAATATGTAGGGGACAGATTACTTTTTGCTGTCAGCTAGGATTTTTTTGATCTCAGCCAAGCGTAGTCTCTTGCGGGTGAAATCAATCCCAAGAGCGGCACCGATGGCGTCGGAGATCTCGCTGCGGTAATCAAATAAATAGAGGTTGTCTTGTTCGTGGGAGCAGGCAATCTGGTTGAGACACTGGACCATCTTCTCGGGTGAATACTGCCGGCCGGTTTTCCATTGTAGGAGGCGTAGGATCACCAGCGCCAGGAAACAGGTGAGAAAGTGTGCCTCGATACGGTCGTTTCGGGATACGTAAACCGGACGCGCCTCTAATGCCCCCTTGGTCACCTGAAAGGTTTCTTCAATTTCCCACAGCCCCCGGTAAGTGTCGATAATCTCCCGGCTGGACATATGCAGTTCACTGGTCACCAGCGCATAATACCCGTCAAATTGCTCTTCTTTGGCGAGCTGGTCCCAATCAATGGAGGCATGGGATGTTCCTTTGAGAATCTCTCCGGTCTCGGGGTTGTAGGCCAGTTTCTTGACGTACTTCGCGGCCCCGTGGGTGGCGGCCTTCTGATATTTGCTCGGATCCGCCACCAGATCCCGGGCTTTGTTCACGATCTCTTGTCGTTCCGCTCGGGCTTTATCGGCATACTTTTTGGCCCAGAACACTACCTGTTTTTCGTACACTGTCTTCTTCATTTTGCGACCGCTGGTCATGGTGACGTGAATGTCTCGTGCAATTCGGCGGCTCTTGATTTTGAATTCGGACGCCTCCGTCGCTGGTAAGCCATCGACCCCCACATAGCCTTCCTCATCGAGCACATATTCCTGGAATGCCTTGGCACCGCCGCGGACGGAAAAGCTGAACACATACCCGTTGTGATTCTTGCCACCGGTCAGGTAATAGATATTGTCACCGGTGATGATCCCCTTGTCGGCGACCACTACGATTCTACCGGTGCCATACCTTTTTCGAACCTCCCCGATGACGGAGCGAAAGGTTTCTTTGTCCAGCTGGTTTCCCGCAAACAATTGATAATGCAGGGGGATCCCGTGGGCATCCATGGCCAAGCCCATCTGCACGATGGGGTTGGGCCGCCTCTCTTTGGACAGGCCGAATTTACGCAGCTCATCGGCTTGGTCAATCTCGAAATAGAAGTTGGTGACGTCATAGTAAATCGTCTGCGTGTCCCGTCCATAGAGCTCAGTGATTTGCTCATGCAAGAAGAGCTGCAGGTCTTTGGAGACCCGGGCATAGTGGGACAGGGCGCGATAGACATCGGGCAGAGAAAAGGCGAAACGCTCAAAATAGCGCCCCTTTTGCTCAAAGGCCTTCTTCTTGGAACCCGGGGAGAGCAACCGCGACACGACCAACAGCAACATGATGGAATTGGTATTGAACTGGAAGTTCTCCGTCCGCGCCCGGTTATGGAAGAAACGATGGAGTCCCAGTTCGTGGTAGAGCTTTACGATGGCAGCATAGCCGAAGTTCTTGCGGTGGTCGATGTTGGGAGGGAGGGTTTCGTCCAAGCGCAAAGAGAGGGTGACTCGTTTTTGGGCCTGCTCCTCTTGTGTCATCTGACGGGCTACCGCTTGAAAGTGGGCAATGGGGTCCGGGTATTGTTTCTGGAGAACATCCAAGTAACCCAAGGATTGAACGACTTTGGCTTTGGGTTTACCGGTCACGGGGTCGCGATAGGCTTTTTCGATGGAAAGATAGACGCGGCCATCTTTGCGACGGGATTGTTTGAGGTTCACAGGCATCCCTCCCTGGTCAGTATAAGTCTATTATACCACAAAGGACTATACAAGTCTATACATAAATAGTATAATAGAACAAAAAATATTCCCCTGTGAGCCGCAGCACCCAGGGGGTTTCCATCTCTTCCGTCCGAATCAAGCTGTCAAACTACCGAGACCGTGCGCCTCTTATGGTTGACACCTCCGAGCCGTCTCCTTATACTGGAAGGGAATGGCATACGCAGCCTAAAAGGAGACTTGGTCCATTGATCCGTCTTGAGAATCTTAGCAAAAGCTATGACCGGGGCAAGACATGGGCGGTAAGGGATCTGGATCTCCGGGTAGAACCTGGAGAGATCTTCGGATTTCTCGGACCCAACGGAGCGGGAAAGACAACAACCATTAAGATGATGGTCGGTCTCCTCGAGCCCGACCGGGGCACGGTCAACATGGCCGGATTTGATATGAACTCTCATCCTCTGGACATTAAGCGTCGCATCAGTTTCGTTCCGGATGCCCCCGAGATCTACGACCGGCTGACGGGTATCGAGTACCTTAGTTTCATGGCTAATGTATATCAAGTCCCGGCTGAGAAACGCAAAGAACGATTGGACCACCTCTTGGATCTTTTCGCGATGACCAACAGCGTGGGCAATCTCATCAACAGCTATTCCCACGGCATGCGCCAGAAGATCGTGCTCATTGGGGCTCTCCTCCACAACCCGCAGGTATTCATCCTGGATGAACCCATGGTGGGGTTGGACCCGCGCTCCTCTCACAACCTCAAAGAACTCATGCGCTCACATTGTGATCAGGGCCATTGTGTATTCTTCTCCACGCATGTTCTGGAAGTGGCCGAACGATTGTGCGACCGCATTGGCATCATACACCAGGGACAGCTCATTGCACTGGGAACCATGGACCAGCTGCGTGAGCAGGCACAGGACCGCGAATCGCTGGAAAGAATCTTCTTGGAGTTGACCGCATAGCCATGTTTTCTCTCATATGGACGAATCTCAAGTCATATTACGGTCTCAGCCAGCTGGCCTACTATGGGCGCAAACGCGACATCCGGCTCCTGGGAGCCGCAGGCATCATCGTAGCGGTTCTGGTCGCTCTCGCCCCACTGGCCTATTACTACTGGCGCCTTCTGGACGAAATATACCTAGGTGCTCTCATGTTTGGACAGCCGCAGCTGGTCATCACTACTGCCTTTGTGAGCTGCAGCCTTCTGGTCCTGCTTTTGGGCGTGGCCTATGTCCTCTCCGTCTTCTACTTCTCTAACGATCTCGACTTCCTGGTTCCGCTGCCTTTGCATCCCTATCAAATACTGGCGGCCAAGACGGTGGTGGTTTGGGTGAGCCAGCTGATCATCATCGCACCTTTCTTCTGGCTTGCCGCTATACTCTACGGCGTACGCGAGGGAGCAGCCTGGACATTCTACCTACTCTCAGTCGCTGTCTACCTCGTTCTTCCTCTGATACCCACGGCTATCATCACAATTCTTATTATGCTAATGATGCGCCTGTCCAACCTCAGCCGGCATAAGGATGCCATGCGATTGGCGGGGATGTTCCTCCTGACCATCGGCATCGTGGTTGTAACCGTCGTCATGAGCCGGGTACCACCGGGACACGAGGCTGAGTTCATCCAGCGCATCCTGGCTCAAGAGGAAGGCCTTATCATACAGGCAGCACGCGTTTACCCTCCCGCTTTGTGGGGTACCCGGGCTCTGACTGCTACCGGATTTCCTCAAATCCTTAATCTAGGACTCACGGTTCTGTCTTCGGTGGCATTTGTCGCCGCAGCGCTGGCAGCAGCTCAACGCTGGTTCCTTGCCGGCTTGATTGGGAGCGGTGAAACAGTCACCTCAAGTACCCAGGCCGGCGCCGTAAGTGATTTTGCCATGTCCAAGCATCCCATTATCACGATCATGCAAAAGGAAATGAAGATGCTGGTACGCACACCCATTTACCTGTTCAACTCGTTGGGGATCGTGCTTATCCTCCCGTTGCTATGGCTCATACCCCTGATCTTTACCGGCGGGCTCAATCTGGACACGCTACGGGGTTTCCTGGGAGGACAAGAAGCCTTGCTCCCATTGATCGGCGTTGGCTTCGTTGCCACCATGGCCCTTGTCGCTCCGGCTTCGTCCAGCTCATTTTCCCGAGAAGGTAAGCACATCTGGATTGCCAAGACCATGCCCGTACATGCCCGTGTGCAAGTGCAAGGGCGCCTGTTGCAGGGTTACGTAGCAACAGCTTGGTGCATTCCGTTTGTGGTTCTCTTTGGCCTTACCCTGGCCGACTGGACCTTGCCCCAGCTGCTGGTGGTCGTAGCCATGGGACTTTTGGTCAGTTTCCCATTGATTCTGGCCAATCTCCTGGTCGATCTGATCAATCCTCATCTTAAGTGGGAGAACCCCCAACAAGCCATCAAGCAGAACCTCAATGTCCTGATAGGCCTCATAGTCGGAGGTGCCATACTTTACGGTCAGGGTCATGTGTCCTACCTCCTCTGGGAAGGAGGACATGGCGCCGGACTCATCCTATTGTTTCTGGCCGCAACCTCTTTGGCACTGGGAGCTTTGCTGTATGCCGTAGTGCACTACTTCTCCAGCTATTTCTTTAACCAGATTCACATCTAGCACGAGCGGACAAAGAGACAACGACCACAGACATGCACGTTGTCTCTTTGCTCTTTGCTTCCCTCTTTGTATGCTTTGCCGGCATAACACAAGGATTTCACCATCAAGAAGCCGAAATGCATGTTTAGTCAACCATAGGAGGAGGATGGTACCATGAGAGTACTTCTGGTGAATGGCAGTCCCCGCAACAACGGCAACACAATTCGCCTCATGAATATGGTAGCAGAGGCGACAAAGACCGCGGACACGAACGTCGAGATCTCCACCTACCATCTCAATGACATGGATTTCAAAGGGTGCCAGGGTTGCCTGAGTTGCAAGAAGGAAAGCGCCACTGGCTGCATGTTCAAAGATGATCTTACCGCCACGCTAGCTGAGATGGTTAAGGCCGACGCGGTTATCGTCGGTTTCCCCGTCTACATGGGTCATGTAACCGGCCAGTACAAGAGCTTCTGGGACCGGCTGTACGGCTTCATCGGTCCGGAAGGAACCAACCGCCTTCCTGCCGGGAAGAAGGCGGTAATCGCCGTGACCCAGGGTGTGAAGGAGCCCGGTCACTATCAAGAGATGATCGACCTGGTAGAAGGATCCATGGGCCGCCGCGGTCTGGATGTTAAGACCGTGGTTGCCGGCGGCACCAAAGGTCTGGCCACAGGTGACATTCGCTTTGAGTCTGAGACTGAGTCCCGCGCCCACCAATTGGGCCAGTGGTTGAAAGAATAATCCACCCAAGGAGGAAGCAGCGAGGATGCCCAAACCCCGCCATAATCTAGCCTCGTCCCGTGAATATGAGCAAACCATACAACCTTTGGTTATGGGCCGTCGCGGAGCCGTGGCCGCAGGTCACTTCACCGCCACGGCCTGTGGACACCGCCTGCTTGAACAGGGTGGTAATGCCATTGATGCGGGAGTTGGCGCCAGCATCGCTCTAAACGTGCTGTTGTTTGACCGGACCAGTTTTTCGGGCGTGGCTCCCATCATGATCTATGATGCGGACAAACATTCCGTGGTGACCTTCGATGGTTTGGGAGTATGGCCAGCCCTAGCCCGTCTGGAATACTTCCAAGAGCACCATCAGGGCCATCTTCCTGTCGGCATATTGCGTTCTGTCACACCAGGAGCTCCTGATGCCTACTTGAGTGCACTAGCACACCATGGCCGCCTTACTCTTGGCGAGGTGCTCGAACCCGCCTATGAGCTGGCCCATGACGGCGCCGCCATCTCCGCTGGCGTAGCCCAAGGGCTCAAGGCCCTTGCCCATCGTTATGATGAACTCGACGGGGAGGCTCAGCGCATCTTCTTCCCTGGCGGCAGCGTACCTGAGGCCGGCCAAGTGCTAGTACAGGAGGATCTAGCGCATACCTTCAAAGCGCTCATGGATGAGGAGTCGCGAGCACGCAAAGAAGGTGCTTCGCGCACCGAAGGCATTATGAAAGCCCGTGACCTCTTCTACCAAGGATGGATTGCCGAGAGGGTGGCCGAGTATCACCAAGCACATGGAAGCTGGATGCGGTATTCAGACCTGGCAGCACACAAGGTAGACGTCTCACCGGCTCTAAGCACCAACTACCACGGATATGATGTCTACACTTGCGGACCCTGGTGCCAAGGCCCTTTGCTGATTCAGTTTCTCAACATCCTGGAGACCTTCGATCTGGACATTATGGAGCACAATGGCAGCCAGTACCTTCATACGATACTGGAAGCTATGCATTTGGCCTTGGCCGACCGGGAGAATTACTACGGAGATCCCCGCTGCGTAGAGGTACCGCTAGACGGTCTCCTATCCAAGGCCTACGCTCAACAGCAGGCAAAACGCATCATTCCTGAACGAGCCTGTGGGGAAATGCCCCTTCCCGGCAACCCTTGGCCTTTCCAGGGAGAAAACGACCGGCAGGTAGAACCCATTGACATCGAGCGTTACATTGCACCAGGGGAAATGGGCCGTGATACCAGCTATGTCGCGGCCGGAGATCAGTGGGGCAACATGTTCTCGGCGACACCCAGTGATCCGGTGTTCGATACACCCATCATTCCCGGTCTGGGCTTTTCCTGCTCCGGTAGAGGAAGCTCATCGCGGATTCACCCTAATCATCCCAGCGCTTTGGCACCGGGCAAACGACCCCGCCTCACCCCCAACCCGGCCATGGTTCTCTTGGAGGGAAGACCGCTGCTGGCTTTTGGTTGCCCGGGAGGAGACATACAAACCCAGGGCATGCTTCAGTTCTTCCTCAATCTGGTCCATCAGGGCTGTAACTTGCAGGCGGCCGTAGAGAGACCTCGCGTTATGAGCTACAACTATCCTTCCACCTTTGCTCCCTTCACCTACCATCCCGGACGGGTGGAGGTGGAAGGCCGCATTTCGAGTCAAACATGCACAATACTAGAAGCGCTGGGACATGACGTGAGAGTAATAGAGGATTATGCTATGAGCGCATCCTCGGTACACGCCGTGGCCATCAACCCCATGAATGGCACCTGGCTGGCTGCTGCCGACCCGCGTCGCGAGGGCGCAGCATGGGCCCGCTAGGCCCGAGCCCATAGCAAAGGAGGAGGCTATGCCTCCTCCTTCAATCTACTTGGGATTGAGCCACGCCAACAGGTCTGAGCGCCTCTGCAAATAGAGGAGCAGGGGATATCCCAGCCCATAACAGGCAACCAGTTGCCCGGCTCCCACATACACCACGGTGAGCCAGTAGGGCCAGTTGGCCAGCTGGCTGACATAGGTGGAGACCAAGAGGGCGTTCACCACGACCGGAGGGAGTGGAGCCAGATAGGCTCTGGGCATGCGCCGGGTCAAAACCGCAGCCAAGAGAGTGGAAAACGCTCCCAAGGTGAGATCAAAACCCGGAACCGGGCTCCCCAGGTTAGCAATGAAACAACCAATATAAAGACCCGGTACCGCAGCCGGGGTCAAGAAAGGGAGAACGCTAAGAGCCTCTGCCACCCGTATTTGGACGGGTCCATAGGCCATGCCCGCCAAAGGCGGGATCAGGGTCAAAGTAGCATACACCGCAGCGAGCAATGCGATTCGGGTCATAAGGCGCGTGTTCACAGATTGCCTCCTCAATACGCCAGTGCCCGGGCCCCAATGTCCCGCCGATAATGCATTCCAGAAAAGGAAATAGATGCGACCCCCGAATAAGCTCGTTCGAGAGCCTTCTGCAAATCAGCGCCCTTGCCGACCACGGACAGTACTCGACCTCCCGCTGTCACGAACTGCCCTTCTCTCCGAGCAGTTCCCGCATGAAAGACCTCTACCCCAGAGGCCAAAGCCTCATCAATACCGTCAATAGGGATACCTTTTTCATAAGGGCCGGGGTAGCCCTCGGCGGCCAAGACCACGCAAGCGGCCGCCTCATCAGACCAGCGCGCCTTGTGCTGGTGAAGTTTACCCTGGCAGGTCGCATCCACCATGTCCAGAAAACTCCCGCGATAGAGAGGAAGCAGCACCTGCGTTTCCGGATCCCCAAAACGCACGTTGAACTCGAGCACTTTAGGACCGTCCGAGGTAATCATCAGGCCTGCATAAAGTACGCCGCGATAGGAACGTCCCTCCGAAGCCATCCCGCGGATGGTCGGTTCGATGATCCGCTTGCGGACATCCTCCACCAATTCGACACCGGCAACCGGCACAGGAGAGTAGGCGCCCATCCCCCCCGTATTGGGACCGCGATCGCCATCCCATATCCGCTTGTGATCCTGGGCGGGAGGTGTCATGATGATGGTCTCCCCATCGGTGACGGCCAACACCGAGAGTTCGTCGCCTTCCAGAAATTCTTCTATGACGACCTCCCGGCCGGCCTCGCCAAATTCTTCATCACGCATGATGCGATCCAGTGCTTCGAGGGCGGTTGATTCGTCCTCAGCCACGATGACTCCCTTACCGGCGGCAAGACCGTCTGCCTTGATCACCAGGGGGGGGACGCTCTCTTTGACAAATTCCCGGGCCTTAGAATAATCGGTGAAAATGCGGTAACCGGCTGTCGGCACATCGTGCCGGGACATGAACTTTTTGGCCCACACTTTGCTCGCTTCGAGCATGGCCGCATCCCGGCGCGGGCCAAAAATGCGGTAGCCATGCTCCTCCCACGCATCAACGATGCCAGCCGCCAGTGGGTTCTCCGGTCCCACCACGGTCAAGTCTATGGAGAACTCCTTTACCAAGGTGAGCATGCTCTGTAGATCATCGGGCTGCACCTTCACGCACGAGGCCAGCTCGGCTATGCCCGCATTGCCCGGCGCACACCACACCTGGGCCCGTGGCGAGGCCTTGATGGCTGCCACCAAGGCATGCTCGCGAGCACCCCCACCGATTACCAATACATTCAACTGCACTCACCCCTAATGACGAAAATGTCGTCTCCCCGTAAACATCATGGCCATATCTGCTTCATCCGCCTGATGTATCACTTCATCATCGCGGATGGAACCACCTGGCTGCACCACCGCCGCTATGCCAGCTTCACTCGCCCGCAGCAGGCTATCGGCAAAGGGAAACATGGCGTCAGAGGCCATGACCGCTCCCTTAGCTTTATCTCCGGCTTGTTCCAACGCTAATCGAGTGGACGTCACCCGGTTCATCTGTCCGGCTCCTACGCCCAAGGTACCGTAGTTATTGGCGACAACAATGGCATTGGACTTGACGTGCTTAACCACGCGCCACGCCAGCTCCAGCGCACTCCTCTCCTCGGACGTAGGCTTACGCTGAGTTACCGTTTCCCACCGGGACGTATCTTCGCGCTCGGTGTCCCTTTCTTGCCATAATATGCCCCCTTGCAGGCGACGTACCTCATAATCATCTGCCCGGGTCTCCAGCTGGGGAAGCTGCAAGATCCGCAATTTCTTCTTCTTCATCAGCAACCGCAAAGCCTCTTCCGTATAGGACGGTGCCAGCAGTACTTCCAGAAAGATAGGGGACAACAGACGAGATACGGCCGCGTCCACTTCACCATTGAAGGCGACAATGCCACCGTATATGGACACCGAATCGCTTTGATAAGCCCGTTGGAAGGCCTCTGCCAGGTTCGCGCCTATACCCACCCCACATGGATTGTTGTGCTTGATGGCCACCGCCGCCGGTTGGGTGAATTCAACCACCAGATTCAGCGCGGCATCAGCGTCAGCCAGGTTGTTGAAGGATAGTTCGCTTCCGGCCAACTGGCGCATGTTCCCCAACCCCTGCCGCGTAAGGATGTCCCGGTAAAAAGCAGCCTTCTGGTGGGGATTCTCGCCATAACGAAGGTCCTGGACCTTCTCATAGGCTAGTGTCATCTCCTGCTCCATGGTGTAGGCGCCATCCTTCAGATACTGGCTAATACAGCTATCATAGACCGCCGTCGAGGAAAACGCTGCCTGGGCCAGCTGCCGCCGCACAGCCAGATCTACCTCGCCTTTTTCTTTGAGCGCACCGATCACCATCTCATACTGGCCGGGATCGGACAGTACCACCACGGATTGGTAGTTCTTGGCCGCTGCGCGCAAGAGTGAAACGCCGCCGATATCGATGTTCTCCAACGCATCGTCCAGCGTAACACCAGAAGACCGCACCGTCTCCTGAAAAGGATAAAGATTCACCGCCACCACATCAATGGCTTCGATATGGTGCTCCTCCAGCTCTTTTGTGTGTTCAGCAAGCTCTCTTCTGGCCAGTAGTCCCGCAAAAACGACAGGATGTAACGTCTTCACCCGGCCGCCGAGAATCTCCGGGAAGCCGATGAGATCGGCTACGCTTTGAACCTCAAAACCGGCTTGCCTCAGTTCCCGAGCGGTTTGCCCCGTAGATACCAGTTCATACCCGTGGTCTAACAGAGCGCGAGCCAGTTCTACGATCCCCGTCTTGTCAGCAACGCTGAGTAAGGCTTTGGCCACAGCTGCATTCCTCCCTATACGTAACGGACACCTCGGTCAGCACTCTTCCTTACCTCGCCCAGACACCAGGCCTCCAAACCCCGCGCCTTGGCACTATCTATGCACTGTTGGTGATGGTCTCCCGCCACAATGAGGACCATTCCTACCCCCATGTTGAATACACTGAACATCTCCTCATCATCCACCTGACCCATTGATTGAATGAGTGAAAAGATGGGTGGTACGCGCCAGCTGTTGCACTCCACGATAGCCGAGGTCCCCCCGGGCAATACCCGGGGCAAGTTCTCGGTCATCCCGCCACCAGTGATATGACTTGCCGCAAGAAGCGGTACGTCCTTTTTGATGGCCAGTAGATCCTGCGCATAAATACGCGTCGGTTCCAGCAACTCCTCGCCCACCGTGCGAGCGAGATCATCCAAATGACTATCAACAGTAAAGTGACCCTCTTCCAAGAGTACCCTGCGCGCC
Organism: Bacillota bacterium; assembly: GCA_007130145.1. Lineage (GTDB taxonomy): Bacteria > Bacillota > Sulfobacillia > UBA8153 > UBA8153 > SLSY01. Next base: position 10,744 of record SLSY01000079.1, on the reverse strand, counting down.
AGGCTGTGACCGTTGGAATGAACCCCTGATGACCCCAGTGCGATAAGGACCGAGCCGGGGGTGACGCGGCGGTCGCCGAGTATCTCATCTTCTTCCACCACACCGACGCAGAAACCGGCCAGATCATAGTGACCATCCCGATATACACTGGGCATCTGTGAGGTCTCCCCACCGATGAGGGCGCAACCTGCCTGCCGGCACCCCTCGGCTAACCCTGTCAAAATGGCCTCAAAGCGCTCACTGCTCAGGTCCCCCACGGCAAGATAATCCAAAAAAAACAGGGGCTCGGCACCGGATACCACCACATCATCGGCGTTCATCGCCACACAATCGATGCCCACGGTGTCGTGTTTGTCCATGAGGCAGGCAATCAAAACTTTGGTCCCGACTCCGTCGGCTCCGGACACCAGCACGGGCTGGCGGTACCCCTGAGGTAAGCGGCAAAAGGCTCCGAATCCTCCGATTTCACCCAGTACCTCCGGGCGTAGCGTGGAGCGGCCCAGGCGCTGGATGACCGGTGTGTTGGCCTTGTCCCAGTCCATGTCCACACCGGACTTGCGGTACTCATCGTTCAACTAATACACCTCCAGACCACGCTTACCCGTGGCCAAATTCACATCCACCGGATAGTCTCCGTCAAAACACGCCGTGCAATAAGCGTCTGAACCCATGACGTCAAACAGACCCTCCACTGTGAGGTAAGCCAGACTATCGGCTTCGATGAGTTCTCTGATTCCCTCCACATCGCACTTAGATGCGATCAATTCACCGGGGGATGACGTGTCGATACCATAGTGGCAAGCGTAACGATACGGAGGTGAGGAAATGCGGACATGCACCTCTGTGGCTCCGGCTTCGCGCAGCATACGAACGATCCGTCGCGAAGTGGTGCCGCGGACAATGGAATCGTCAACCAGTACCACACGCTTGCCCTCAATCAAGCGCTTGAGTGGGTTCAGTTTCACTTTCACCGAAAAGTCACGCTGCGTTTGACTGGGTTGAATGAACGTCCGGCCAATGTAGCGATTCTTGACAAGACCCATTTCAAAAGGCAGTCCCGCTTCCTCTGCATATCCCGCAGCAGCGGAGATACTGGAATCAGGCACACCGGTAACCAAATCAGCCTCAACGGGATAGGTGCGCGCTAAAGCGCGACCGAGCTCCTTGCGCACGGCGTGGACATTCCAACCATTGAACTGAGAGTCAGGACGAGCAAAGTAAATGTGCTCGAATACACAAAGGCGCATGGGTTGGGGTTCTAGCACCTGAATGGCCTGCACTCCATCATCATCAATGACCACCATCTCCCCGGGATTGACCTCGCGCACGAAGTCAGCACCTACAGCATCCAGAGCGCAGGTTTCAGAAGCCAAGAGATAGGCTCCATCCAATTCTCCCAGGACCAAAGGGCGAATCCCGTGAGCATCTCTCACTCCCACCAGCTGTTTGGTGGTCAAAAACACCAAAGCATAGGCACCCTGCACCTGCCCGAGACTGGCCCGAATACTCTCGGTCAGACTTTCTTGCGGATGGTGAGCTATAAGGTGAGCGATGACCTCCGTATCCAGGGAGCTCTGAAACACACTTCCCTCATCCTCCAGCTGTCGCCGCAAGGCCCGGGCATTGACGATGTTGCCGTTGTGGGCCAACGCCAGCTGCCCTTGCCGGTAACTGACCACCAAAGGCTGGATGTTCTGAGGCGTGTTCCCACCGGTCGTCGAATAGCGCACGTGACCGATACTGGAACAGCCCGATAAGGTGTGAATATCCTGGCCGAACACTTCGGACACCAAACCCATGCCCCGCACAAAACGCAGACCTTGTTCCTCCACGACGGCCATACCAGCCGACTCTTGTCCGCGGTGCTGCAGAGCATAAAGCCCATATAACGTCAGTTGGGGGGCATTGGGCGTGCCCCACACCCCAAACACACCGCATTCTTCTTGCAATGTATCGCCCTTTAGGACATCATGCATGGTATTCCCTCCTGCCAGCAACGGGTGAGCTCGTTTGTATCTTCATCAATCAGTATGTCATCGGCCCAGAAGATGGAGAACCTTTCACTGGCAACCTGGCCCAGAATGCGAACCGGCACTCCTTTTACTTGCGCTCTGCGGACCACCTCGTCAACCTTGGGGGGAGCGCATGATACTACGATGCGGGAATGGCCCTCGGCAAACAGGGCCAGGGGTGGTGCAACGTCACCTTCTAGATGTACCTTCGCTCCCGTAGCACCGGCGTCCCCCCTGAATGCACATTCTGCCAGGGCTACCGCCAGACCGCCATCGGACACATCGTGACATGAAGACAAGATGCGAGCCTGTACCATGTCCAAGACCGCCTCGCATAGAGCTGCCTCTGCCTCCAAGTCCAACGCCGGGGGGATACCGCCCAGTTCATTGAGAATGCGTTGGGCATACTCCGAGCCTCCCAGAGCAACGGGGCCATCTCCTAAGAGCACAATGATATCACCGGCCCTCTTGAAACCAACCGTCAAGCGCTTCTCAATATCCAACAAAAGTCCAACCATACCCACTACGGGGGTAGGATAGACTGCTTTTCCATCGCTTTCATTGTAGAAACTCACATTTCCTCCCGTGACGGGCGTACCCAGAGCCCGGCAGGCGTCGCCCATCCCGCGCACTGCTTCGGCGAATTGATAGTATATGCCCGGCTTCTCGGGATTACCAAAGTTCAGGCAGTTGGTAATGGCCAGAGGCCTCCCCCCCGTACAAACGATGTTGCGGGCAGCCTCTGCCACCGCCGCGGCACCGCCGGTATAAGGATCCAAGTAAGTATAGCGTCCGTTGCCATCCACGCTCACGGCAACCCCCATAGAAGTACCCTTGACGCGCAGCACCGCCGCATCACCCCCGGGAGGAATGACCGTGTCTGTCCTTACCATATGATCGTATTGCTGGTAAATCCATCGTCGCGACGCCAAGTTGGCGCTGCCAAGAAGTGTTTTTAGATCCTTTAGATGATCACGATCCGTCAAAGATTGGACTCGCTTTTCATCAATAGGCTGCAATTGGTCAAGATAGGTCGGACGCTCGGCCAGAGGGCGGTAAATCGGCGCCTGGTCGGTTAAAGCCCGGGCCGGCACCTCAGCCACGATCTCGGAGCCCTCATATACCCGAAACAACCCATCATCGGTAACGCGTCCGATGGTTGCCACATGCAGCCCCCAACGCTCGGCCACCTCTTCAACCACGTTCTCTTTGCCTCTCTCCACGATCAGCAACATGCGTTCTTGTGATTCTGAGAGCATGATATCGTAAGGCGTCATGTTCTTCTCTCGCAGGGGCACCTTGGTGACATCTATTTCGATGCCTGTACCGGCCCGGCTGGCCGTCTCTGCGCAAGAAGACGTGATGCCCGCCGCACCCATATCTTGTACACCCACGACCACGTCGGTGCGCTGGAGTTCCAGGCACGCCTCAATGAGTAGTTTCTCGACAAAGGGATCTCCTACCTGAACCGCCGGGCGGCGATCGGGTGAATTCTCCCCCAACTCCTCGGAAGCAAAGGTGCAGCCGTGAATTCCGTCACGGCCGGTGGAATGACCCAATAACATCACCGAGTTACCCACGCCTGCTGCCACCCCACGCTGGATGTCCTCGTGACGCATGAGCCCCACGCACATCACATTACACAAGGGATTGTGGGCGTAGCCTTCATCGAAATACGTTTCCCCTCCCACGGTGGGCAGGCCCAGGCAATTACCGTATCCGGCAATGCCTGCCACAACGCCCGAGAAGATGTGACGGGGCCATGGTGCCTCCAAGGGACCAAAGCGCAGTGAATCCAACAAGGCAATGGGCCGCGCGCCCATAGCCAGAATATCGCGAACGATGCCGCCAATGCCGGTGGCCGCTCCCTGGTAAGGTTCAATGGCGATGGGATGATTGTGCGATTCCACCTTGAAGGTGAGAGCAAGTCCATGACCAAGATCAACGACGCCCGCGTTCTCCCCCGGCCCGACCAGTATGGCTTCTCCCTGGGTCGGCAGGCTCTGCAACGCTGTCTTCGAATGCTTGTAACCACAATGCTCTGACCAGAGTACGCTGAACATGCCCAATTCGGTCCAGTTGGGATGGCGTCCGAGCAACCGCTCGATCCGCTCATACTCACTGTCCTTGAGTCCCAGCTCCTGCCACAGGCAGTTATGGATGATATCTTCTGTTCTCACCGCCAAACTACACACACCCCCTCTCCACATAGTCGACCAACGACCCCAAGACCCACCGACCATCCTCTCCCCCTACCAGGGAGTTGGTGGCTCGCTCAGGGTGAGGCATCATCCCCAACACATTGCCCTCGCGGTTGACAATGCCGGCAATGTTATGCAACGAGCCGTTGGGATTGGCCTCTCGACATGCATCCCCCTCGGCCGTGGCGTAGCGAAAGACGATCCGGCCAGCATCATTCCATTCCTTCAGGGTGTCACTATCCACATGGTAGCGGCCTTCACCATGGGCTATGGGAAGACTCAATACCTGTCCCTTCCGGCACCGCGAGGTGAAGGGAGTGCAATGATTATCTACTCGCAATGTTGTCCATTCGCAACGAAACTGCAGGTTGTCGTTCTTTAGCAAAGCCCCGGGAAGAAGGCCAGCTTCAACCAAAATCTGAAAACCATTACAGATCCCCAAAACCAAACCGCCTCTTTGAGCAAACCGTTGTACAGAAACCATGACCGGGGAAAAGCGAGCAATCGCCCCGGCCCGAAGATAGTCACCATAGGAGAAACCCCCGGGCAAGACCACTACATCATAGCCTGTTATGTCACTTTCCCGGTGCCACACATAATGGGCGTCTACGCCCAGATCATCGGTCAAGGCGTGATAGACGTCGGCATCACAATTGGAGCCGGGAAAGACCACGACCGCACATTTCACTCAACACCCTGCAGCTGGTGCTGTCAGGTTCCCCCCTTCTCCTCGCCGGCCGGTGCCAGCTCAATGTGATACTCCTCCACCACCGGATTGGCCAACAGCTCGTCGCACAGCTCCTGCGCCAGGCAATAGGCACCGTTCTCGCTGTTGGCCTCCAGCGTGAGTTCGAGGTGTTTGCCTACCCGAACCGATTTGACTGCTTCATAACCCATGGTGAGCAGAGAGTTCCTCACTGCTACCCCTTGCGGATCCAGCACGGTGGGTTTGAGCATGACCTTTATCAAGGCCCGATATTCCACCATCAGTCCCCCTTCAAACGGGTTAGGCGCTGGTAGATTTCCTGATAAGCTTCTTCTATCTTACCCATGTCCTTGCGGAAGCGATCCTTGTCCATCTTCTCCTTGGTGGAAGCATCCCAGAAACGACAGGTGTCCGGAGAAATCTCATCAGCCAAGACCAGTCCACCCTGGTAGCGACCGAATTCTAATTTGAAGTCTACCAGGACAATGCCTGCGTCCATAAGGTAGGGACGGAGCGCATCATTGATGGCCAAGGATAAGCGCTTCATTTCGGCCAATTCCTCACGAGATGCCAGCCCCATGAGGAGGGCATGATCATCATTGATAAGAGGATCTCCAAGGCTATCGTCTTTGTAGAACAGTTCGACTAAGGGTGGCTCCAATTCCGTGCCATCTATAAAGGGGAGGCGCCGGCACAGGCTACCGGTGGCGATATTGCGCACAACCATCTCCACCATGACGATTTCCACCGGCACGACCAGCATTTCTCGATCACTCAAGGTACCCCGGTAGTGTGTAGGAATCCCGGCCTCGGCCAGCTTCTCAAAAAAAAGGGCAGAAATCAGGTTGTTCAAGCGGCCCTTTTCGTGGATCGTACCACGCTTGGCACCGTCAAAGGCGGTGGCTGTGTCGGTAAAGTCGATGATTAGGCGATCGGGGTCGTCAGTGCTGTAGACGGCCTTGGCTTTGCCTTCGTGAATCTTCTGTCGTTTCTCCATGTGTCAAACCTCCTTGTCATTTTCAAGACCCAAACGCTGATAGATCTCATCCAAGGAACCCAGCTGTCGCCAGGGATCAAAGCAAGCAGCTATCGTCTCATCACAAAGGCGAGACGTGATGCGCTCGTCTGTTTTCACCATATCCTCAAAGATGCCTTCGCCGCGCCAGGCCGCCATGGCCAGCTCCTGCACCACACCATAGGCTTCCTCCCGGCTCCAGCCCGTCTCAACCAAGGCCAAGAGTACTTCTTGGGAAAAAACCAAGCCCCCCGTGCGCTTCAGATTGGCCAACATGTTCTCGGGGTAGACGTGCAAACGTGCCAGAACCCGCCCAAACCGCGTAAGCATGTGATGAAGCAGCGTGGTGCTATCGGGTATGACAATCCGTTCAGCCGAGGAGTTGGAAATATCACGCTCATGCCACAGCACCATGTTCTCCATCGCCACTTGCGCATTTCCCCGCAGCACCCGGGCCAGACCTGACATCTGCTCACAGACGATGGGGTTGCGCTTGTGGGGCATGGCAGAAGAGCCCTTTTGGCCGGCCGCAAAGGGTTCCTCCAATTCGAGCGTCTCCGTTCGCTGTAGGCCACGAATCTCCACTGCCATCTTCTCAATGGTGGTCGCGGTGACAGCCAGGGCGTTGAGAAATTCCGCATGACGATCGCGCTGTAAGATTTGCGTGGATAATGGTGCGGGAGACAAACCCAGCTTACGGCACACGTAGGCTTCTACCTGGGGGGGAACATGCGCGTACGTCCCCACTGCCCCCGACAGTTTGCCAAAGCTGATGTTCTCCTGCGCCTGTTCTAAGCGCCGGCGATTGCGCCGCATTTCCTCGCGCCATAGGGCAAACTTGAGTCCAAGCGTAATGGGCTCGGCATGTACACCATGGGTACGACCGATCATGAGCGTGCGCTTATGCTCGCGAGCCTGGTGTGAAAGGGTAACGAGAACCTCATCCACCGCCTCGAGGATGATATCCATGGCTTCTTTCATCAAAGAAGAAAGCGCTGTATCCACCACATCATACGAGGTGAGTCCGTAATGGATATAGCGCCCGGCTTCGCCCGCTGTTTCGGCCACGGCGCTGACAAAAGCAATGACATCGTGCTTTACGGTAGTTTCCAGCTCATCGATACGTTTCACGTCAATACGACAACGCGCACGCAACTGGGAAGGCACCTCGTGGGGCACCACCCCTTCCTGCGCCCAAGCCTCCAGAGCCAATATCTCCACCTCCAGCCAGCGCTGGTAGCGGTAGGTATCCGACCACAGCTGGCCCATGCGCGCGGTTGTGTAGCGTGGAATCATGACGGTTGCTTCCCACCAGCAAGATACTCCTGATAACCAACGGACTGCAGTCTGTCATGTTTCGCCTGTACCGAGCTGGCCTGCTCGGAACGAAAGCGGTTCAGCGTAGCGGCTACAGCCTCATCAAAAGTGGAGACGATGGCCGCAGCCAAAAGCGCCGCATTCTTCGCTCCGTCAATGCCGACACTACCTACAGGGATACCGGGTGGCATCTGGGCGATGGAATAGAGGGCATCAACGCCTCTTAGCGCTCCTGACGCCATGGGGACACCAATGACAGGTAGCGTGGTGGCAGCAGCCAGTACCCCAGGCAGATGAGCGGCCAGGCCGGCCGCAGCAATGATCACCCTCAGATCACGACCACGCGCCGCCTTAGCGTACTCCAGGGCGCGATCCGGCGTGCGATGGGCCGAACAGATGCTTACTTCATAAGGGATCTCCATTTGTTCCAAGAGTTCCAGGGCCTGTTTCATGATACCGAGATCCGAATCACTCCCCATGACGATTCCTACAATAGGTTTGGGCATAGCTGTCACTCTTCCTTTCTCATTCCCACTCAATGGTAGATGGTGGTTTGGTGGTTATATCATAGACTACCCGGTTTACTTCCTCCACCTCATTGACAATCCGGGTGGAGATGCGCGCGAGCATATCAGGGGTAAAGCGATACCAATCCGCTGTCATGGCATCATCTGAGCAGACGGCGCGGAGCACAATGGGATAGGCATATGTACGCTGGTCTCCCATCACCCCCACGCTGCGAAATGAAGGCAGAGCAGCAAAGGCCTGCCAGATCTCATGGTAGAGTCCCGCCCTTCGGATTTCGTCGATGAATATGGCGTCGGCCCTGCGCAAAATGGCCAACTTCTCCGGAGTAACCTCCCCCATCACACGCACAGCCAATCCCGGACCGGGAAAGGGGTGCCGGTCCACCATCTCAGGCGCCAGACCCAGTTCCAATCCGACCCGCCGCACCTCATCCTTGAAAAGATCGCGCAGGGGCTCAACGAGCTCGAAGTTCATATCCGCGGGAAGACCGCCCACATTGTGATGGGTCTTGATCACAGCAGCATTCTCGGTCCCCGACTCAATCACGTCCGGGTAGATGGTTCCCTGCACCAGAAACGCTGCATCTTCATGGCAGCGGCCTTGTCTTTCAAATATGCGAATGAATTTCTCGCCAATGCGGCGACGCTTCTCCTCGGGGTCTGTAACCCCGGCCAAGGCGTCAATGAACTCATCCTGGGCTTCGATTCGCTCCACCTTAAGCCCCAACTGTTCACGGCAACTGAGCATCACCTGTTCGCTCTCGCCTTCACGAAGCAAGCCGTGATCCACGAAAATACACTGCAGACGATCACCGATGGCCCGGTGAACAAGTCTGGCCGCGACCACCGAGTCCACCCCGCCGCTCAAACCACAAATAGCCCGACCTTCGCCTACCTGCCAGCGGATGCGCTCGACCTGTTCCTCCACAAAGGATTCGGTCGTCCAATCCCCTTTGAGTCCGGCAATATTGAACAAGAAGTTGGCAAGGATCGTTTGTCCTCCCTCGGTATGCTTGACCTCCGGGTGAAACTGCACACCAAACCAACGTTTTTCGGCATGCCCCATGGCTGCAACCGGTGCATTTTCTGTCGCGGCCAGTACCGTGAAACCCTTGGGTGGCCGAAGCACCACATCCCCATGGCTCATCCAGCACGCCCACGTAGGCGGTACATCTTTCCATAAGGGGCTGGGAGCCGTGATGTCAACCTGACTGTGTCCGTACTCACGTCGCTGGGCTCTTTCCACCTTGCCTCCCAAAAGATAGGCCATGAGTTGCATCCCATAGCAAATGCCGAGCACCGGAACGTCCCATTGCTCCAAGAAGCGCTGGGGCAAGGTTGGAGCTTGTGCGGCATACACGCTAGACGGGCCTCCCGTGAGAATCACTGCCTGCGGGTGCCGGTCGGCTAACGCCAAGAGAGCCTTCTCGGCCGGGAATATCTCACAATAGACCCCGAGTTCCCGCACACGACGGGCGATTAAGTGTCCGTATTGCGCACCAAAGTCAACAATAGCCACCAATTCATGGCTTCTCTCAGGCATACCCATCTCCTCCTAGGTCATCTTCCCACAGTTTCATGGTAGCAAAGGCCCCTTGGCCCGTCAACAAAATGACGAATGTTTTCTCCCTATATGTTGCTTTCATTCGCCATTGAGCCGAAATATCCTTCCCGATCTGGTAAATAGCGCATTCTATGGGTCCAAAACACGAACATTGTTGTCATCTCTACCATCGAACGCTCGGTTAACCCTGCCAAGTAGCGATATAGGGCAACCCGCGATACTTCTCCTGAAGATCAAGTCCGTAGCCTACCAGGAATTCGGATGGCACCGTGAAGCCCAGATAATCGATGCTCACCTCTTTTTTCCGGCTCGCTGGCTTGTCCAAGAGACTGCACAAGCGCAGACTTGCCGGTCGTCTCGCCTTCAGCATGCGCATGAGATAGCTTAATGTCAGACCTGAATCGACAATGTCCTCCACCAAGAGCACGTGTCGGTCTTGAATATTTGTGTCCAGATCCTTGAGAATGCGTACGGTTCCCGAAGAGGTAGTGCCTCCTCCATAACTGGAGACTGCCAAGAAGTCTACCTCAAATTCCATGGGCAAGGCGCGCATCAGGTCCGCCAGAAAAATGAAAGAGCCCTTGAGCACTCCAACCAAAAGAAGTCGTTTGTGCAAATAGTCACGGGTGATGGCGCCAGCCAGTTCTTCGATGGCACCTGCGATGTCTTCTTCTGTCACCAGTATGCGTCCCATTCTGGGTCTGTCTATCACCTACTCTTCGCCTCCCCCAGCCAACCTCTTCCTCTCAAAAGCCCCTTGGCTTTTGGCAACACATTCCACAAAGAGCCCAATTGCGCGGCGATGGCTGCTTGCTCTCCCCAAAGGTTTATGATCAGTGTTTCCTGCCGCACACCAGCAGTCGCCCGCGAAAGGATGCTCTCCGGCCAATCCTGCATGAGACATGCTCGCATGGCTTCTCCAATGCCCGGCACCTCCATCTCTATGACATCATAGGTCACATCGGGAGCAATGTCACCGCTGCCAATACCGGTTCGCCCTACGGTGAAGATGATATCGGCGCGATAGTGGTCGGCCAAGTTACAGATCTCGCTGGCTACGGCCCTACGGTCGCAGGCCAAAATCGCATAACTAACAATTGATGCGCCCTCATCACGCAAAAAATCTCTTACGCTTTCGCCGGCCGTATCAACTGCTTCTCCCTTACTGGCGACTGTGTCCATACTGATGATAGCCACCCGCATCGTCATCACCTCCGTCACCGGCATCTGCCACACCTTTCGACATACCCCGGTTCTCTCTCCTCTTGCTGCTGCACTGCTTCACAATTCTGCATAGGCTGTTGGTGACAAACGGCATCGGCGCGCACGGTGCCTCGCGGTGCGAAAAGACCCGAGCGATCACCGCGCCCGTGTGATAATATGTCTTAAGGAAGCAAATGAG
>SLSY01000097.1 GCA_007130145.1 Bacillota bacterium | reverse complement strand
GCACTCTTTCTGGCCACGGGGTTTGCCCAGGACATGGCCGGGGGCAGCGTGGCCTAATTTGGGGTTTTCCATTCCATTTCAGCCTTTTGCCATGCTGGATTTGACCTGTTGGGAGACTCCTGGGTTCCCTATGGTTTGCATCTGCCGGTGATTTTGCTTTTAGAACGCTCGTTGTGGGTGGCTTGGGATGTCCCGTTTTGGTGAAGGCCGGACACTGGCTTTGCTGGCGGTCGCGAATGTCACTCCATGCTATGGTGGTTTTCTATATCACAGCGTCACTATGGGTCTTAGGCTCGGTGATGGTATCTACTTTTGCATACACTAACCCGGATACCCTGGGGAATATGAGTTTACCGGGGAAGGTCCTATCGAGCATTTTTTCTTCGCTAACCCCCCGTACGGCCGGGTTTAATGCCTTGCCTAGCGGACAACTCATGTCTGCAACCTTTTTGTCACGGCGTTTGCGGGGCGCTGGTAAAACGATGATCTTTGCTGCTGACCAGGCGAGATGGTCAGGTTCAAGCGGTGCAGGGGGACGAAACCTGGCAAGTCACTGGCTATCGTCTCAATGACCCGGTTTGTGCTCTTCGTCGCCACGAGTGTGTTGCTTCACACCGAAGGGATTCGGCCCGGTGGTTTTGAGTATGGGAAGCACCAGTGAGCTGAGCTCGCTGGGCAGAGTCATGGTCGTCATTACCATGTTTGGGGGGCGGGTGGGTCCGTTGACGGTATTCGTGGCCGTTGCCACCCACACCCAGAGGTCAAGTTCCTATGGTTGGCTAGGAGCCGAGGGGAGAGGCGAGGATCTTATGAAGCACAAGGAACTCGCGGTCATTGGTTTGAGGCGATGGGAAGAGAGCCTGTCGCGTACTTTGCCACAGATGAGCGCTCAGGTGCTGGGCGTAGCTTGCAGCGAAGACAAGGTGAATGGTCTGGTCGATGTGCTGACGGATACGGAGGTGGCCGACATCACCGGTGAGCATGCCATGCGGGAACGGGGTCTTAGCAACTTCGATGTCGTGGGGGTGTCCATTGGGCAAGACGTGGCAGCGGGTCGCATGATCACCGTAGTGTTGAAGGACGCAGGGGTAGAGCAGGTTATCGTCAAGGTATCAAGTGATCTTGATGGACGAGCACTCGCACCGGTCGGTGCCGTTCGGGTTGTGCTTTCTGAGCATTGTCTCATGGAGAGCAGCACTTTTGGGTCTCGGGTGGGCAAGACCCTGCGCCCATTGGATTGCACCACGGAGATCTCGATGTCCCAATCGGAGAAGGGCCCCGAGAGACTCCAGGCGATGAGTGAATGACATGACGAGGTCTTGGCAGATCCGTTTGCGTAAATTGGCCCACCGTAAGTGGCGCCTCCGCTATCAAGAAGCGGTCTTGGAAGGAGTCCGCTTGGTGGACACCGCTCTTGACCACCATGTTCCCCTGTCGTGCGTCTGGTGGGCGCCGGACCTTTTAGAACGGCCGGGCGGAGAAGACCTTTTGCAAAGACTCCGCGAGGCGAAGGTGCAAGCCGTGCCCGTCTCGTCTGCGGAGCTCAAGAAGGTCTCCACCGTGGAGACCAGTCAGGGTCTTATTGCCACGATGGATGTCATTGCGCCCCCTTTGAGCGAGGGGGGCGACCTCTGGGTGGTGGTAGATGGGGTGCAGGATCCCGGAAATCTGGGCACCATTGTTCGTTCCGCCGCCGCCGCCGGAGCCGATGGTATCTTCCTCTTACCGGGCACAGCCGACCTTTATAATCCCAAAACCCTACGGGCGGCGATGGGCGCAGCCTTTCAAGTCCCCGTTCATTCCACGCACCTTTCAGAGCAGGTGTTGGCGTACCTTCACCGTCAGGAGGCGCTTATCGCCGTGGCGGAGGTGGCCGGAGCTGTCTCTCCTTCTCAGGTGGATTTCACGACTCCGGTGGCAGTGGTAGTGGGGAACGAAGGGTGGGGGCCTTCGCGAGACATGAAGAATGCGGCAGATCGTACGGTGCGTATCCCCATGCCCGGGGCCGCAGAATCCTTGAATGTGGCGATGGCAGCTACGGTTCTTCTCTATGAGGTAGTGCGGCAGCGGCTTCTTGTATGCTGAAGTTGTGTGTGGTATAATGGCTGCATAACAGTTGGACAGGAGCGTGCTCGTTATGGCGACAGCGGAAGTGTTCTGGCGGCTGTTTGAGATTACCGGCTCCGTCACCATGTATTTACTCTACAAGCGCCATGCCATGGAGTATCGTTCATAGGTACCCGCGCATAGAGAGCAAAAGGCGATGAATGGGAGAAGTACCCAGGACCCGACCAAACAGGGAGGATTCGCCATCGATTGAGAGCGAGTCCGTGGGACGCTCTGGGGAAGTTCGCCCAGAAGCTGACAGCTGAACGTCTTAGGACAGTAGGCTGCTCCGGATGTCCTCCGTTACCGGGCGCGGTGTTTGCGCACCAGTGAGTGGGGCTAGACCCAAATAGGGTGGTACCACGGGAGTTTTGCTTCCGTCCTTATGGGACGGGGCTTTTTATTTAAGGAGTGAAGCGTATGAGGGAGCAAGTGGAACGGTTGCTAGAGCAAGCGCGCCAGCAATTGGAGCAAGCGAGTCGGGCCAGTGAGGTTCGGGATGTGCGCACTCGCTATTTGGGCCGGCGGGGTGAGATTACCGGACTCTTGCGTCAGATGAGTTCGGTGGCGCCCGAACAGAGGCCTCTGGTGGGACAAATGGTGAACCAGGCAAAAGAGCAAATGGAAGCTCTGGTGGAGCGAAGACTCAAGGCGCTGGAGAGCGAGGAAATGGACAAGCGCCTGGCTGACGAGAAGATCGACATAACGCTGCCAGGACTTCCCGCCGGGCCGGGCACCGGTCACGTGCTGGTAACGGCCATGAAGAGAATCGAGGACATCTTCTTGGGGATGGGGTTCTCCATCGCTGAAGGTCCCGAAATTGAAAGCGATGACTACAACTTCATCAAACTCAACATTCCGCCTGATCATCCTGCCCGTGACATGCAAGATACGTTTTACGTGGACGCCGAGCATGTTTTGCGTACCCACACCTCCCCGGTTCAGTTGCGCGCGATGCTCGAGCGAGCGCCGCAGGTTCCTCTGAGGGTGATCGCACCCGGGCGCGTCTACCGCCGCGACCCGGTGGATGCCACTCACCTTCCCAACTTCACCCAGGTCGAAGGGCTGGCAGTGGACCGGAACATCACGTTTGGAGACCTCAAGGGGGTTCTGGAGGAGTTTGCCCGCAGCTTTTTTGATGAATTGACCGTCATTCGCATGCGACCCAGCTACTTTCCCTTTACCGAGCCCAGCGCTGAGGTGGACGTATCGTGCACCGTGTGCATGGGAGAGGGTTGCCGCGTTTGTGGTCATTCCGGGTGGTTGGAAGTCTTGGGCGCGGGCATGGTTCATCCTCAGGTTCTGGAAAACGGCGGATACGACCCCGGTGCCTTTACTGGCTTTGCCTTCGGTATGGGAGTTGAGCGGTTGACCATGCTCAAGTATGGTATTGATGATCTGAGGCACTATTATCAGAATGACCAGAAGTTCCTCAGGCAGTTCAGGAGTCTTTGAAGGAGGCAGGAGACAATGCGCGTTCCTTATGGTTGGCTGACGGACTACGTGGAAGTGGACTGTGATCCTTATCGCTTGGCCGAAACCCTCACCATGGTCGGGGTGAACGTAGAAGCTGTGATAGACGAAACGCTGGATATCCAGGGCGTAGTGGCAGGCCACGTACAAAGCGTGGCGCCCCACCCCCACAGGTCGTCTTTGCGGGTGGCGACAGTGTCCGTGGGCGATGGGCAACTGGAGATCGTGAGCGGCGCCCACGTTGAACGCGGGTGGTGCGTGGTCGTCGCCGTGCCCGGTGCGGTCCTGGTGGGGGATTGGCGCATCGAAAAAGCCCCTGTGGCAGGAGTTATATCTGAGGGAATGCTGCTTTCTGCCACCGAACTTCTCTATGGTGAGCCTCATCTGGCCGGGGAAGGGCTCTTGGTGTTGCCCGGGAGCGTGGAGGCCGGCGCTTGCCTCAAATCAATATACGACCTGGATGATAAGGTGTTTGAACTCGATCTGACCCCCAACTACGGTCACTGTCTCTCCCTGGTGGGCGTAGCCCGCGAAGTGGCCGCGGCCGCCGGTGGGCGTCTCATGCTGCCTCCTATCACCGAGGATGGTGAGGTTGACAAGAGCCCATGCCCCATTGAGCTGAGCATCAGTGATGCCCGGCTGTGTTGGCGATACGTTGCTAAGCTGGTGAATGAGGTCACGGTGGGTTTTTCTCCTTTGCCCCTGCAGCGCCGCCTGCAACTGGCCGGGATGCGCCCTCTCAACAACGTGGTCGATGCCACCAACTACACCATGTTGGAGCTGGGACAACCGCTGCACGCTTTCGATCAGCAGCGACTGGTGGGGCGCATAGACGTCCGTCGGGCCCAGACCGATGAGACCATTGTTACCCTGGATGGAAAGAAGCGGGTGCTCTCAAGGCAAGATCTTATCATTGCCGACCAGGAGGGTCCGGTTGCCATTGCCGGCGTGATGGGGGGCTTGGATAGTGAAGTTACGTTGACGACCCAAGAGGTTCTTCTGGAATCAGCGTATTTCTCTCCCCTCTCGGTACGGCGCACAGCGACCCGACTGGGACTGCGCTCGGAGGCCTCCGCCCGTTTTGAACGGGGCGTGGACCCCTTGGCACAGGCAGTAGCCGCCCAGCGCTGCGCCGTGCTGCTAGCACAGACAGCAGGCGGCCGTCCCCAGCAGGGTGTGCTTGACCTGTGGAAGACAAAGCCTTGCAGTCAGCGCATTGCTCTCTCGTCCCAACGCGTCAACGCTGTGCTGGGCTCATCCTTATCCCCCCGGGACATATGTGATTTGCTTTCGCCCTTGGGGTTTACCCTGCAGGACGGGTCCGATGAGGGCTGGCAGGTGATCATACCCAGCTATCGTCCCGATATTTCGCAAGAGATCGATCTGGTGGAAGAAGTGGCTCGTGCTCACGGGTACAATCGCATAGATGCAACGCTTCCCCAGAAGACGGCGGCGGGGGACCGCACCCAAAAACAGCGCCGTAAAGAGGTGGTCGGCGACTACCTTCTGGCTTGTGGTTTGGATGAAGCGGTAACCTATCCTTTGGTTGACTCCAAGCGAGCATTACGTCTGGGCATAGACGAGGATGATATTCTGGCCCAGCAGGTGAAGCTGGCCAATCCTCTGAGTGCGGAGCAAGATGCACTGCGTAATGCCATTTTCCCGGGCCTTCTCGATGTGCTCTCGTTCAATCGCAAAAGACAGGTAGAGGGAGCACGCATATTCGAGATAGGGAATGTCTTCTTCCCCGTTCGTCAGGAAAGACTCAAAGCCGGGGTGTGTGCTTTTGGCCGGCGTGCTGCTCCTCACTGGCGCAGTGAGGGCGAGATGGTGGACTTTTTCTGGATCAAGGGGATTTTCGAAGGTCTTTGCGAGCGGTTGGGTTTGGACTGGTGCCTTGACGCGCAAAACTTGCGCTGGCTGCATCCTTGGCGGCAGGCGCAAGCCTTCATTGGTCAACGCCATGTGGCCAGCTGGGGCCAGCTGCACCCTGTGGTGGCAAGAAGATGGGATTTGCCGGACGAGACGGTGGTCTTGGAGGTGGAACTGGGTTTGATGCTCTCGCTGGCAGAAAAAGGCGTTCGCTTTGAAGCACTGCCCCGGTATCCTGCTGCTCAACGCGATCTGGCGTTGCTGGTTCCCGAAGGAGTCAGGGCCAGCCAAGTGGTGGAGGTGATCAAGGAAAGCGCTCCGTCCTTTCTTGACGAGGTGGTGCTCTTTGATGAGTATCGGGGCGAACAGCTGCCCCCAGGATATCGTAGCCTGGCCTACACCGTGACGTACCGCAAGCATAACGGGACCTTGACAGAAGAAGAGATTGCCGATGCCACAACCCAGGTGGCGGCGTGTTTGGCCCAGCGCCTTAAGGCCCAGATCCGTTAGTCTTGCGGCTCGGCCGATTCGGTCAGCTGACGTGCATAGCACACACGATTGCGTCCCTGGCTCTTGGCCAGGTACATGGCACGGTCGGCGAGGTCGACCAGACTCATGTCCAGCTGGGGATGCTCTTTGGGAAAGGATGCGCTGCCGATGCTGACCGAAAGGGGAAGGACTTCATCGTTGTGGAAGAAGGGTTGCTCACGGACGGCTTTGAGGATACGCTGGCTGAGAGCGGCTGCGCTGAGCTTGTCTACGTCTGGAGAGATGATGACAAATTCGTCCCCGCCCAGCCGGCACAGGAGATCGTTTTGCCGGACGGCGGCGCGCATGATGCTCACCAAGTGTCTGAGGGCACCGTCGCCCACCGGGTGCCCGTATCGATCGTTGATGGTTTTGAGCTCATCCATGTCGATGAACAGTGCGGTCAAAGGGCGCTTTTGCGCCGAAAAAAGGGGGGCTTGCTCCTCGAACCATTCACTCAGAAAGCGGGGGTTGAAGGCTTCGGTGAGAGGATCCAGTCGCGCTTGTTGGGTATTGTGTGAGAGATCGCGCTGGAAGTCGAACAGGAGTTTGAGGGCCAGAACGCACAGGAGTCCGGTGCCCAAACCCACAAGGCCCCGGTCCACGTAGAGGAGGCAGGTAAGGATGGTCAAAAGGTGATATGGTATGACAAAGGCCCTGCGCTCCCTGAACAGCGTCTTGGTGAGGAGCGCCTTCGGACTGG
>SLSY01000218.1 GCA_007130145.1 Bacillota bacterium | reverse complement strand
TTAGTGACGCCAGAGAAGATCCTTTTGCCTTGGCTACAGCGCTCTTTTTGCATACATTGGTACGGCCTGATGTCCCTAAGAGTGCATAGCCTCCTTGCCATGTATTTCCATGCTAGTCCAATGCAATGCCCCCCCGTCGATTCTTTCCCTCAGCGGGATTCTCTTGTCATCTACCTCTGTCACGCGGCGACTGAGGTGTGCCTGTCGCGGATTCTTGGTATTTCCCGTTGGGGACACGCCGGCCCGAATACTGGGTCAATAAGGGGCCGACGAGGCAGGTAATGAAGATTAGCACAATCACTGCATCAAGCAAGATTTCCTCGAAGATTCCGGCTTGGTAGGCCGTCATCGTAATGGCCAGGGTCGCTGCGGCCTGGGGCAGGGTTAGGCTGATCATCAGAAGGCGATCTTGAAGACCGTAGCCGAAATGCTGCCCCACGAGCCAGGCCGCCACGGTCTTGCCACCCACGACCAGACCAACCAAAATGCCGGCCATGACCCACACCTGGTGCTGTTGGGTGAAAACTGACACGTCCAGGAGCATGCCGGTAGAAATGAAGAAGATGGGGATGAAGAGCATGCTTCCTACAAACTCCACGTGGTCATGCAGGACATCTCGTTGCGACAGCACGTTATTAAAACAGACACCCGCGAGAAAGGCTCCCAGGATCTTCTCAGTCCCAATAAGATCTGCAATCGAGGAAAGAACTAAGAGCACAACCAAAACGTATAGCGCTTTTTCGGCCTGGCTAGCGCGCGTTTTCAAAACCCAGCGCGTGGCCCGCGGGATCACGAGCAAGGACAGCACCACCAGGACCAGCAACAACGCAAGAGGGGCAAACCCGCCCAGCTGTCCTTGGGAAGCCTCTGTTTGCCACTGCATGACGACGGCCAGTAACACCAAGGCTAACGTATCGGTGAGCAACGTCCCGCCAACGACAGCTACCACCGAGCGCCGGCTCAGCAGGCCCAGGCGCTGAATGACGGGGTAGGCTAGCAATGTATGCGAACTGATCAGTGCACCCAAAAGCAGGGCAGCGGGCCCATTCCATCCCAGTAAGAGCCCGGTGCCGGCACCAGCGATTAAAGGTATGATGAATGAAGCGATCCCAAGCGAGATTGTTTCTTGCATGTTCTTGCGTGCAACGCCCATGTCGATATCCAAACCCGCCATGAACATGACGTAAATGAGTCCTACTGAACCCATTAGATCGACGACGGGTTCCCGGGGCAAAAGGTGAAGTCCCCCGGGGCCCAAGACCATGCCGGCGATGAGCACACCAACTAAGCCGGGAAGGCTGAGCCGCTTCGCAACGGATTGAACCAGTAATGCAATGGCCAGTACTATGGTGAGCTGCAGTACCGGATGGGTAATGGGGATCTCAAGTACCAATGCTCACTTCACTCCCTAACGGTTGCATCGTCCATGTACTTATGAGTTCTCGGCGTCATAACAAGAACCTCCTTTACCACGGCTGCGTCCACATGGCGTCCACATAATGGTGTAAGATTGGCATTCTGCGGAAGGAGAGGGAGCCAGTCCAGACGTCCTTGCTGAGACGGGAGTTTTGCAGCAAAGACTCGTCGAGAGGGGTAGTGGAAAATGATTCTCTAACGTAAGCTGTCCAAGGTTTCATGAAGCGGGGCACGGAGGATGCGTTCACTTTCCTCATCCGACGCCGAAAGCACTTAGCTAGACCCATTTTGCCCGGTGAGAATGACCGGGACGGGTGAGAGCTCCATGACGGACTCAGCCGTATCACCCACGAGGATCTTTTTGTGGAGGGGCTGGTTATGCTTTCCCACGTAGATGTAATCCGCCTTATATTCTTGTGCGGTTTGGACAATCATTCGAGAAGGTACACCACGTTCGATCATGATATCAGTGCGAATATCTACTGCGACCGCAGCAACCATTTGCGCCAGTTCGGACAGGTGAAGCTGAAGGTTTCCCGGCTGATGCACGTGCAATACCACCAGTCTTCCGTCCAGCTGACGGGCCGTTTTCGCTGCTTGCTCCAGGGCATGATGGGATGCCCATGAGCCATCAAAGGCAACGAGTAATACATAGTCTTTGCTGGCAATGACTCGGGTTGGGTCCACTTTGCCTTTTGTTAGAATCCGTGGCGCCAGAAATACGGTGAGGAAAGCACCCAAAGGAGCTGTCACCAGTATAGACAGGGCGGATATGGCAAGGATCACCTCGCCTTGAGGCACTCCCATCGCCAAGGGAATACCACCAATGGCAGCCTGAACCGTGGCTTTGGCCATATCGCCTCCAACCATGAAGCCGCGCTCGGGAAGTGTCAGAGAAGACCCCAAGGTTGATGCCATGATTCCGGCCCAGCGACCGACGACTAAGCCGATGCCTACGATAGCCAGGCCTTGAAGCCCGGCTCCATAAATGACCTCTATGTCGACGGCGGCTCCGAGCAAGACAAACAAAAAGATTTCACCCACCACCCAGATCTTCCCCAGTTCGACCCGTAACTGTCGAGCTGCTACGGGAGTCTGCTCCAGAATGACAAAGCCAAGTACCATGACCGCCAGGTAGGGGGAGAAGGGAGCGTAGGGAGCACCCAGGATCAGGAGTAATCCCAAGCCCAAAGAAATGATCAGGCTGTGGATGATGTTGCTGGTCAGTTGGCTGCGTTGGTAAAGGTACGATGCAACCAGTCCCGCCATGACTCCAAGCACAATGCCGAGAACCACCTGGACGGGAATGGTGCCAAGGCGACTGGCGATGCCCACCTGCTGACTCTGGTCTTCCACGATCCAGGCGAGAAAGATGCCGAACATGGTGACAGCTGTTGCATCGCTGGCCGTTCCGCCGGCGAGGATGAGGTCGGGGATGCCTTTATCCGTTCCCCACCCTTGGGCTTTGAGCCGTAACATGAGGGGAACGATGACGGCAGGTGAGGCTGCGCACACAATCCAGCCCAGTAGATAACTGAGGACCCAATCCCAGCCAAGAATGAAATGGGCGGCAGTCGCGACCACAGAAGCTTCTATGACGGCGGGCAGGAAGGCCAAGCGAATGGCCACACTTCCTTGGGCCATGATTTTGCCTTTATCCAGACCGAGCCCGGCCTTGAAGAGGATGAGGACTAAGGCCAAGGTCCTGATTTCACCGGAGAAGGCCAGGATTTCTTCGGGAATGAACCCCAGGAGGCTGGGACCGAGGATGATCCCCAAGAGCAACATGCCAACGAGCTTGGGAAGACCCAACCGGCCCGCCAACTCTCCTGCCAAGACCCCAGCCACAACAATGAGGAGTATTCCTTCTAGCATCTTCATGCCCCCCCACAAAAGAAAAACGGCACCTGTCCCCCGCGGGGGAATCAGGAGCCATCAGCCGTATGTAACGGCAGTTCCGGCGAACTCCATCGCCCATTGTTTGCTTAGACCCATTTAGTATATTCGCAAGACACAACGGGTGTCAAGAATCCGTTATCCTCAAAGCAATCATCTCTGCGAAAAAGAAGGTTTTGAGCGCGGGCCAGCGCTCACCTTGCGGGTTTCTGACCCCTGAAACCCGGTCGCACTCAGAATGTCCCAGGTGGTGTTAGGAAGGTGAAGGGGGATTGGGTGG
Source organism: Bacillota bacterium (assembly GCA_007130145.1). Classification (GTDB taxonomy): domain Bacteria; phylum Bacillota; class Sulfobacillia; order UBA8153; family UBA8153; genus SLSY01. The sequence goes on along the minus strand of SLSY01000218.1, from coordinate 3,142 downwards.
GGGTGCATGTAACGTTGCGTATACGGTAACCCAGACGGAGGGATTCCATCCACATCGCGCCAGAGCTTTACCCTGTTCAGGCCCAATGTCCTGTCTCGTGTTCCCCGGGCGGATCAGCCGATGGTAGTCGCGATCATCTCGCATCTTCCTCCAACCGAGCCAAAAAGAGACCCGCCGTCAAGGGGCACAGGTGGCGACGGTTCTGGTCAAGCACTTTCCCTGGGTTACCCAGCTCCTAAAGAAGCCGGAAGAAGGGCTCCTGGCCTACATGAGTTTCCCGGCCCGATACGGGCGGCCGCTCTACGCGACGAACCCTCGGGAGAGACGGAAAAAGTAGATCAAGTGAGGAACGGACCGGGTAGACAGCTCCCCTTACCGCCCGTCGCTGATCCGCCTGGCTGGCTCCACTCTGGCCGAGCCGAACGATGAGTGGGCCGTGGGGCGACGCGACTCCAGTTAGGAGTGCATGAAGAAACTGTATCGATATGACGAAGGCGCCAGGGGGTGCGGACAAAAGCTGGGGCGCCAAGAAGAGACGGGGAGGATGTCCGTATGTATTCGGTCACTAGAACTCTACCGGCTGAGTTCTCTGCTTGACCCTTCTTTGGCCCTACTTCCCCTTCTCCATAGCCAGCACAGAGTAGGAAGCCCTCACCCCATCCCTACATGGTTCATCTACGCGCCTAGCGTCCAACGGTTCATGAAACGGGGCACTATGAACAGGTTCAACGTCAAGCTTTGCTCGTCCTACTCCGCTCGTGCATCGCCTTTCACGCCGCCATAGAAGTATAGCAGCGCACCGGTGGCAAAGGGAAATCCCCAATGGTAATGTGATCTCAGCTAGACCGTTACTTTGGCTTTCACCCGAATCTGTGTTATGGAGCGATGCAAGGTCAAAGGTTGGGGCAGGAAACCCGTATTACGTGCGGAATCTTGCACACATATCCCCCCAAGTGGCGATCCGGTTGGCTCGGCGAATCTCCCGAAGGAGGAGCGATTGGTTAGTGGTAATATTGAAGGTCTCAGCCAAATCTAATCCTAGTGCGGTGGCGGGAGCTTTAGCGGGCGTTATAAGGCAAGAGGGGAAAGCTGAGATGCACGCGATTGGAGCAGGGGCTGTTAATCAGGCGATCAAGGCAGTGGCCATTGCCCGAGGGTTTGTGGCTCCTAGCGGTGTTGACCTCGTTTGCATTCCCGCCTTTGTTGATGTTGAAATTGATGGGGAAGAAAGAACAGCAATAAGGATTCTGGTGGGGCCTCGTTAAGCGGAGCAGTTGAGATTCCCACCTCATGAAACGATGGAAAGGGGTATTGGATATGGTAGATAAGATCCCACCGCCCATGGCTGGGGTGGCGACAATACGCTACGCAGCGTTGGTGCAGCCGCCCCCTACAGGTAATCTACCGACACCCACTACGCGTAGCTGGACTCGAGCATACCGATAGTTGAGCTGGCAGCGGATAGGTACATCAGAATAGGCACTATGTACCCGATGGATAGAGGAAGATCAAAGAAGGCAGATCCGGTTTCCATTGTGGGAGGGCAATTGGGACACAGCGGAGTTCTCTTACAGGTTCTGTGTATGTGGGAGTGACGTGGCTTCCTAAAAGGTGGTCTGATCATCTCTCATATGGTAGGTGGGACAGCGATCTCAGAGGCGTTGCTTGCGTCTGTGCAGTCCAGTAAGAATGTGGGGAGAACACCGTGTTTGTCTTACGAAGATTAACTGAGAGTGACATGTATCAGGCCGTGGGTCTGAAGGTGGCATGCTGGCCAGAAGAATTGGCTGGTCTCTCAGCTGAAGTGCTGGATTTAGAGTGTGAGCACTCGTTCTGGACAGAATGGATGAATACGGCACCTGAGCACAACGATGTGCGCCTACTCTATGGAGCTTTCGGGAACGGGGAGATGTTAGGCGTTGCTTTTGGTAGTTTCGTGGAGTCAAAGGATTCACCCGAAAGTGGTTTTGAACTAAATGGACTATGGGTAGAGCCATCTCATCGTGGGAAAGGCGTTGCCCTATCCTTAATCGATAGGCTCCTGTGCGATTTCCATGAGCTGGGCGCTGAAAAGATAGTCATATACAGCTTTCACCACTCGCCTTCCAACCACTTCTACAGAAGGCTTGGTTGTGAAGTCACGGCGACTGAGCATCAGCTTCCAGAGACGGTTCCCGTGGATGTATTCTCCTGCGACATCGTGAAGATGAAGGCCGAGATTCATGCTATTCTGGAGAACCGCCACAAGCCAGTAAGGAGTCATGAGCATCCTACCCATTCCGGACACTAGCCTTTCAGACTCAACCGGTGGAGACGAGTTCAGAGTGACGGGGACGAGCCATGCCGGAGCATGCTATGTGAGCGTAGTGTTCATGGATGGCTATCCCTACAGGCCAGTGTCACCTTGGCTTTCCTATTCCCCCTGGGACATGGGAGGCGAAGTGGATGTGGGAGAGAAGATCGGCGAAGTCACCCTTGACTTGAAGGGGAAAATCTATACGGGGACTCCGCCTGACTTCGCCGGAACTCTCAATGTTGGAACAGAGATCTACCGGATTGAGGGGGTGAAGACCGAACGTGTCGTTCTCGTGATTGGTTGACCCGGAACTGGATGTGTCGTCTCCTGCTTACTCTCGTATACCCGTAAACTTGGTTTTTGCCGATGGAGCCATCCTGCATATTCAGATCTTCCCGGATAGACAGCGAGCGATGGTGTTCGGTGGTTTTGCTAGCCTCTCCCCAGAGCTCGTCGCAGCGTTTGAGTACCTCAATGACCAGGGCAACCAGTATCCCAAGATGAGCAGTTTGCTACCCTATGAGGAAGAGGACATCACCTACCTAAGGGTGACCAACCACATTAGTGGCGAGGAAAGAGTGCGTAGTAGCGCAAGCTCTCGACATGCCCTCTTTTAGATGCTGAACTGCTACCGGGTGCAAAGAGTCATGCCAGAAGACGACTCGCTACTAGTGGTAACCTGCATCTTGGGGGAATCGGTCGATGATGCGGTGACCATACGATTTTACGAAACCGCCTCTAGAGAGATCGTACTTGCGTCAGAAGGGGTCTACTATGTGCCAGCAAAGGGTCGCATTTCCATTCAGGAATTGGAACGCTTTCTTTCCAGTTGAGCATATGGGAGAT
>SLSY01000211.1 GCA_007130145.1 Bacillota bacterium | reverse complement strand
TGTTGAACAGGTAGAATCCGCTTACCTTCAACGCGGGTTGACAGCAATTTGACAGCAGTTAGGGCGTTACACAACAACAAGCCACGAAACTGAATGATATATATTCCCTGTTAAATAGCATGTAATGTGCTTCAATGATATGCGCTGAAACCCCATTCAGATAGTTCGTAATCCGCAGGTCACGGGTTCAAGTCCCGTCGCCGGCTCCAGCATAACCCCAGTGCGGGCGCTTCCATTGCAGTTGCTGGTATACCCGCACGGTCCCGGCCTCCAAGTCCGCGTTATCCCAGGTTAAACCTAAGATTTCTCCTTGCCGCATCCCTGTTGTCACTGCCAGAACGTAAAGAGCGTGGAAGCGGTCCGCTTGCGGTGCTTTGAGAAAGGAACGGACCTGCTCCGCTGTGAGCGGCTGCATGACCGGCGCGCCCCCTCGCTTGGGGCGGTCCACAGCCTTGCAGGGGTTGTGGGTGAGCAAGCGCCATTTCACGGCCTGCTCCAGAGCGCTCCGCTCCTTCCTCGGCCAGAATGATATGATGGCCTACCTGGTGATGATGGCCATCCGGCTGGTGGAGATGCGCCGGGTGCTGAAGCCTACGGGGAGCATCTACTTGCACTGCGATCCGACAGCGAGTCATTACCTAAAACTAATACTTGATAGCATGTTTGGCTTCCAGACTTCATGAATGGAATCGTGTGGAAGCGCACCCGATGCCGTCAGAGCACATCGCCGTGGCGGAACGCTTAGGTCGCCGCTGGATCGGTATCGACATTACGCACCTGGCCATTACGCTGATGAAGCACAGACTGGAGGATGCCTTTGGGCCTGAACTATCTCCCTATTAAGTCATCGGTGACCCCAAGGACCTCCACAGTGCCAGGGCCTTAGCCGAGCATGACCGCTACCAGTTCGAGTGGTGGGCATTGGGCAAAGTGCCGGCCCGGCCAGCTCAGGATAAGAAGCAAGGTGCGGATTCCGGGATTGACGGTGTGCTTTACTTCCTGGACGACAACAGTGGCAAGGCCAAGAAGATAGTGGTCCAGGTAAAGAGCGGTGGGGTGAAGGTCGGGGACATTCGGGACCTGAAAGGGGTCTTGGAACGGGAGAAAGCCACCATCGCTGCTTTGCTCACACTGCAGGAGCCGACCAAACCGATGAAGGAAGAGGCGATAAGCTATGGCTTCTATGAGCCTGAGCACTTTCCCGGGAAACATTACCCAAGAGTCCAAATCCTGACTATTGAGCAACTTCTGGATGGAGAGGAACTGCAATACCCTCGTGTTGCACCGGATGTTACCTTCAAGCGGGCCCAGAGGAAGGGCAAGGGGAAGCAGTCGAAACAGAAGGGGTTGGAGGGATAGAAGAAGCTTCAGGAGAATGGGAGGAATACTACATGGTGATACTGAATATAGTATTATATCATGAGGTGGTGAGTTTTTGACTCAGCGAGACAAGATGATGGAGCGCATGCGGAACAACCCCAAGGGTGGGTGGAGATTCCAACAAGTCGATAGTCTCCTGCGTTATTACGAGTTCGAATGCCGCCCAGGCTCGAAACACAGCCACTTCATTTACCTGCACAATCTACTTAGTAGAGAGGTAGTAATCGTCTATAGAGGCAAGGAGCTAAAGCCATTTTACGTAGGACGAGCTTTAGAGGCGATAGAAGAAGTCATCATGAGAAGGGAGAATGAGAACGATGAGGTCTGAGAAATACCCCCTACTCGTCTTCCCGTTGTCAGATGAAGACGGAGGCGGTTTTTTTGCAGAGTCACTGGATATACCTGGTGTCGGTGTAGATGCCGAGACTCCTCAAGAAGCTATATCTGACTGTCTCCAAGTAATTGAAGATATTTTGTCTTGGCGACAAGAGAAAGGACTAAGCCTCCCATCGCCAGGAAACTACTCAACCGAAGCCTACAGCGGCAGGTTTGTTCTAAGGATACCGAAAAGCCTTCACAGAAGACTATCCTTGAAGGCAAAACAGGAAGGCGTAAGCCTTAACCATCTTTGCGCCACGTATCTAGTGGAAGGAATGGTGCGTGATCAACAGGATCAAAAGGAAATGGTCCTAAGTAGTTCTTTTGAGACAACTGCCCATAGTCTGAGTACGAAATTGCTATTATCGTACGTCAAATCTATTACGACTCACAAGCGCGGATTATGGACGCTTCCGCCCACTTTCGAAGATGACGATTTTGACAGCGAAAAAGGAGGATATCATTAGAGTCATGAGAATACTACGAGGCCCAATGCACTTTCATAGCTTTGACTTCACCTTGGATCCGGATTTGGATTCGAGCCAAGAGTTCACGACCGAAGCTTCATTCAGCCTTGGCATTAATGAGGAAGATGCATCACGAGGCGCCTTGCGTATAAAACTGGAGGTTTTCAATTCTACTAAGCAGGTTCAGTTCCACTGCACAGCCGTGCGACTATTGCGTGTCGAAGAAGGCTCCTTGGAAAGCTTTGCCCCAGATGATGAAAATCTCAAACCTATCGCCTCTAATCTCTTTAACCGTGCAAGAGCAATGATTACTGCGACAACGCTGCAAATGGGTTGGAGTGAGCCTTTCTTCGCTCCGGGACTGGACGATCTAAACGGTTCAGAACACTCGTCACCTGATGAAAGCCGTAACCTCGGGGAGTGACACCGGGATGACATGTTTCGACGAGTGAGAAAGGGGCCACTTGGACCGGGAGACTTGTGAATGCGCCGCACTACACTGTCGTGTAAGCACCGAGGAACAAGCCCGGGAGGGCTTATTTTTTCCTGCTCAGAAAGGGCTTTTCGCGCCTTCTATTCTTCTTCGCAAGATGGGGCCTTCGCTAGGAGATTGGGGTTTCTGGGAGTCACGCTTTTCTGCAGCAGTACTGTAACCGAGCTGCAACGGCCGTGAATTGCAGCGTTTTTGGGGAACACTGGCGAGTTGCGTTTGTCAATTCGATTGTAGGCCAATTGGGGGTGCGGACAAAATCTTGGACTCTTAAAGAGACAGGAGGATGTCCGCATGTATTCAAGAGAAGAACGTATGAAACGGAGATTGAAAACGTTACAGCAGCACTCACGAAACGTTACTGAAGCGGACGAGAGCAGATCATCTGGGGCCTCTAGCAGCCTACCAAAGGGCCAGTCTTCGCTCAAGGTCCAGCAGAGGAGGCTCTAAGGAGCGAATGCAAAAGGGAAGCGCAGAGTTCCGGTGGTCCCCGGGGAGACGTCCGTTCCCGTGTGATGGTTTGAGAAGGGTCTGTCTCATGTGCATAGCGCGGGAAAGCCCCGAGTCCGGTCGGCTGAAACTATCTCGTAGATACTTATGGAGAAGAGGAGAATATCCACGTTGAGGCCACTAAACGTCGTATTTCTGCCCCAAGTGTAACGATGCTAGACTTGGGTTGTGGTGCGGGTGGGTATGATTCTCATTGCAGCGAGCACTTCTTGGTTACAGGGGTGGACATAAGCGAAGGAATGCTCGCTCTAACGAAGAAAAGGATTCCTAAAGCAAGTTATGTAGCGGGAGATATGAGACTACTTGGTATAAACAGAAAATTGATGTAGCTATTATTCCTGATTCTATCATGTATATGACCACTCTTGGGGATTTGAATGAAACAATCATGAATGCCGCCCGCCATTTGAAAACGGGAGGCATCTTACTTGTGGTTGCCGATAGAGAAGGGGATTTTAGGGAGAATACATTTTCTTGCTCCGGTGAAGAAGAAAACGTTCATGTTACGGTGTTTGAAGACAACCATATCGTGTCTAACAGCATCTATGAAGCTGCCATCGCCTGTTTGATTCGCCAGGAAGGTGAGTTATACGCCTTGACACAGGACCATATCAGACGAACGGCCGATGAGGCAAACCTGCGCATCATAACGGAGGCTAAGGGGCGATGGGTGGCAGAAGACGTGGAGCAACACAAGCCCGAGATTCTTATCACACAAGAGCTGCAAGAGGCGCTGGAAGGATGTCATATCGAGGCGTGGCCGGTGTCGCCCACGGGAAGAGAGTACAGCTGGTTCATTGCCGAGGATTAGCAGGGTGCCCGCAGGGGTGAAGATCAATATTTCGGACCGAACAGATCATTGCCCATTACTTTTTGCTTGGATAGGACGGACCAAGAGATGCGGTGAGGACTCGCTAGCTCGAGAGCGCAAGGAGGTGACGCGTGCGAGAGGGTGGGGAACGAGAGCACAGGTGTAAGGTAATAGGACGCAAAGCTTTCTCCAAAAGGCAACAACGTGGTCGGGATGGAGAAAGATACTAGCGTTTGCGAAAAGATCCATGTTTAGTTATTCAAAAGGGGTGGGAAGCAATGGCACTGACCAGACGGAAACCATTGGTGTTGGCGGTGGTGTTGGTCTTTTTGGTTAGCGTTGCCGGTTCAGCTGTCGCGTTTGACCCCGGTGACTTTTTCACGGACGGTTCATTGTGGGAGGATGAGCCTTACGCCGAAGCAGGCTATTGGTTGGGGCATGCCGGCATCTTCATAGGTGATGAGGATGGAAACCTCCAGCCGGCTAGACCCCTAACCCGTGCCGAAATGGCGGTGGTCTTAGCGCGGATGACAGGGCAAGAGTCCCCAGCTGTCAGCCTCATGGGCAGTGATACTGGTTGGACTGACGACGAGGACATACCGTACTGGGCATCCGGATTCATGGCGTTGGCTGAAAGAAATGGTTGGTTTATTGGGTATGAGGACGGTAGTGTAAGACCTAGTGCCTCACTTACCTGGGCGGAAACATCCATTCTCCTTGCCAGGGTCACGGGTAACGAGCATTTAGCAGTTGGTGAATGGCCCGAGAGTGCCCTGGTCGCTGCTAGAGCGATGGATCTCGTGGGTGACATGGAGGAACCTGGCCCTAATGAGCCGGTCCTCAGGGGAGACATGGTATTCGCCACGTGGACGGCCGTGAGGATTGGGACTCATGATGAGGAAACGGATGAGTGGGACGAAGAGATGTCGCTCTTGACCCTCTACCACAGAGATACCCACGATGCTTACAAGGATATTCCTAGACCACCCGCAGCACCAGAATGGAACCCAGAGAAACAAGCCCTACTGCCTGATCGCGAATTTGACACGAATTGGACAATGATTGAAAACTGGTTTCCGGCTCTGCACCGTGGCATATCCGCTATATGGTTATCATGGGATCCAGGTCCCAGTATGATCACTTCACCGGACGATGCCAACGTGTCAACCATGCTCGGCCTCAGTGAAGGGCACCCTCCCGGTAATGGGCCCATGAGATTACGATGTATCTTTGCCAAGAATCTTCCAGATGGAGTACAGCTTGATCTCATTGTAAGGCTCTATGACGGAGATACGCTCATTGAAGAATGGATCGAAGAAGATATACCAGCCACATGGACAATACGCGAATACGAGTTGAGTTCTGAGCCCCATAATTGGGATGACCTACGGGTAGAGTTGACCCGTCAAGGTGAGACGACCGCTCCGGAATCCGAGTTGCGGAAGGTTTGTGTTTCACTGGTAGAGATGGAAATACCCTATCCCGAGGACTTCACCTTCCCTTATCTGAACCCCGCAACAACCACCCAAGCTCCTGGCAGTGATACCGTAGAGCGCCCACGGGGTGTGAAGGAAGGGGATCTGGTATTTGTCTCCACTATCAATGGTGAAGCAGCTGAAGGGTTTAATCTAATCCATTCTCAGTCCTCCATTGAGGATGCCCATCCCCCGTACGAACTACACACTTGGTGGAAACGTGCTGGTGCCGATGAGCCTGACTCTTACACCTTCCCCCATGCCGAAGGGATCTGGGCGGCTAGAATATCGGGAGCCTCGGAACCCATTGCTGCGGCCAGCCATGTCGAGCCGCCGCCTGATGGATTCGTATCACCCGTGGGCATTAATACGCCCTCTGTCGATGTGCCTGTTGAGAATTCTTTGATACTACGCATTTCTGCCAATCATGGCTACATCACATGGACAAAGCCGCATCAGTGGATCGCCTGGGATGAGTGGCCGTGTGTTGCAGCTTCCTGGCGGTTTCAGAGAGAAGCCGGGTCTACAGGTGAAGAGTACCATGATAACATTAACCTAACCTGGCATAGCCAGTACCATAAAAGTTGGATTTTAAAATGACACCTTCTAAACACAGTATACATCGGCGTTCTGGGGATCGCTAAAAATATTCTTGCCAAACTTTTAATGAACTTAAGAATTAAGGGCCTAAAAACGCTAACGGGGATTAATTGAGTTAAGCCGCTTTCATAAAAATGCTTCACGGATTCAGGAATCAGGGATAAATCATCATCTATCCTGCCAAACTGATACAGTCTGCATATCAGGTTCGCAATATCATTGCATTAAACGACGGACAGCCTCACAGATACGATCAACATTTGGCAGTGCTGTTCGCTCACGCGCAGGATCGAAGGGAATCGTTCCCTCGACTGCGACGCGTGCAAAACGTGCCGGCAAACCTGATTCAAGAACTGTGGCAGCCAGTTCCCCTGTCAATCCGAAATCACGGTAGTCATCGTCCACAACCAGCAAACAGCCCGTTCGTTCCACATCTCTTACAACAGTGTCACGATCCAGTGGGGCAATACTGCGCAGGTCAATTATGCTGGCAGAGATACCTTCCCCTGAAAGCAAATCTGCTGCTTCCCTGGCACGATGAATAGCAACCCCTGCACCAGCGATTGTAACATCAGAACCTGTCCGGCGAACAATTGCCAGGCCCAGCGGAATCGGCTCCCATCGATCAGGGACCAT
>SLSY01000073.1 GCA_007130145.1 Bacillota bacterium | reverse complement strand
GAGCTGGATAGCAGAGCACAGATTGAGTCGGTAGGGGTGGTGACAGCAGTATGATCGTACGACGGTTTTACGGTTCTTCAGTGCCAGAAATCACGCTGAAGATCCGGAGGGAGATGGGGCCTAATGCAGTGATCTTGGAAACCAAGAGACCTTCGCGCTGGGCCCGTTGGTTTAAGCGGGGTCAATGTGAGGTGTTGGCAGCGGTTGAGCGGAACCAAACGGAGAACTCCATAGATCGCCCGGTTCCAACGGAGCCTGCGTCCGTAGCCGGTGATAACGGCGACCCCCGAGCTCAACCCATGCAAGAGGCGAGGAAGACGCAAGAGACCGGTAAGGCACGTCTGCGCTTGGTGCAGGCCGTCTCACAAATTCAGGGCGAAGGAACCCCCCTCACCCTGCGCTCGGGTGAGCCCACGGTCTGTGCACTGGTGGGTTCCACCGGCGTAGGCAAGACCACAACCATAGCGAAACTGGCAGCCCATTATGCTCTACGCGAGGACAGAAAGGTGGCTTTGGTTACGACTGACACATATCGCGTGGGAGCGGTCGAGCAGCTGAAGACATATGGCGAAATCATGGGGAGTCCGGTTGAGGTTGTGGAGAGACCAGTGGCTTTGAAGCGGGTGCTGGCGTGCTATCGGGATTTCGACTTGATCCTCATCGATACTCCCGGGCGCAATCCCTTTGGTCGGCAGTTGCAAGAGGTTGGGGCTGGTCTACAGTTGGTTCGTCCCCATCACATCCTCCTTCTGGTCAATGTCGTGATGCGGGTGGAAGAGATTCGTGCCCTGTTGGAAGCCTACCAGAATATGGCATACAATGGCTTGATCGCGACCAAGGTTGATGAGGTGTTGGATGCATCGGGGCTGTTGGAACTGGTAACGGCAGAGTCTGCTCCGTTGTGCTATTTGACAACCGGGCAGCTGGTGCCGGATGACTTTGTGCTAGCCAGTGCCGAGAATGTGCTGGCAGCTCTATCAGGGAGGTGGCAGCCATGACGGATCAGGCATCCTCATTGCGAGACATGGCCAACCGGCTGCGGGAGCAAGTCGAAAGAGAGATGGACATATCTGCTGGAGGTCGCGTGCTCGTGGTAGTGAGCGGAAAAGGGGGTGTGGGCAAGACGGCCATTTCCACCAATCTAGCCATGAACTTGGTACGGCGGGGTGCCCGGGTCGCCTTGTTCGATGCTGACTTGGGTTTGGCCAACGCCGACATCATGTTAGGTATGGCGCCCACTTCCAGCGTGTTTGATCTGGCCCGGCTTGGGGCCGATTGGGAACCTCCTGCCGGGGACTTCCACCTGATTGGCGGGGGTTCGGGGAGTAGTGAGCTCTTGAACCTGCAAGATGAGCAATTTGATCGCTTGCTCTTAGCCTTGAGAAACCTGCAAGGGAATGTGGACCTGACCTTGGTGGATGCTGGAGCCGGTCTGAACTTGTCGGTACTTTCCTTCATGGCTGAGGCAGACGAGATCATGCTCGTCACTACGCCTGAACCCACGGCTCTGACCGATGCCTATGCCACCCTGAAGATGATTGCGCTACACAATCGAAGCGCTCAAGTCTGGCTTATCTGCAACCGGGTTTCAGGACCCAAACAGGCTTCAGAAACTCTGGAGCGTTTGCGTGCGGTGAGTCAACGGTTTTTGGGATTGAAGCCGGTCGTGCTCGGTCATGTTGTGGAAGATAGGCACTTGCGTCAAGCCATCATTCAACAACGACCATTGCTGGATTATCGTCCCAGAGCCGGTGCAACGCGCTGCATCGCTGCCATGTCTGACCGCTTGCTCACCAGTGGCGCTCAAGCAATGCCCACCGACCTGGGTCGGATGTTTGGCCTGATCCGAAGACTGACCGGGAGGGGGCACTGAAGATAGAGAAGCCCAGAAGGGAAACAGGGGGGAGATGCAGGGGATGGCTAGTTCTCCAAAAGACCATCTGTGGCACACATACTCACGGCAGAGGGATCCAAGTACGCGCGAGAAACTCATCTTGGCCTTTTTGCCTTTGGTAAAACAGGTAGCCGGACGGCTGGCCATCGGTCTGCCCAAGCACGTGGAGACCGACGATCTTTTGAGCTATGGTGTATTTGGTCTAATTGATGCCATCGAAAAGTTCGATCCCAATAGGGGGGTGAAATTTGAGACGTATGCGGTGGCCCGCATCAGAGGGGCCATACTGGATGGTTTGCGGGCTTTGGACTGGGTTCCGGCGTCCGTGCGTCAGAAGCGCAGGGAAGTAGAAGCTGCCTACCAGCGCTTGGAAGGCCGTTTGCATCGTACGGCTACCGATGAGGAAGTGGCCAATGAGCTCAATGTGAGCCTTAAGGACTTTGGCAACATACTCCTTAACATATCGGGGGCAGCCTTGCTTTCACTGGAAGAGACTTGGTTCGGGCATCACGATGACATGAGGGTGAAGGGAACCGAGATCATCCCTGACGTGGGATCAGAGGATCCGGTTAAGGAACTGCAAAGCAAAGAGACACAGCGCCTTCTGACCGAAGCTATAGAGCGCTTACCCCATCGGGAGAGCTTGGTGATTACGCTCTACTATTACGAAGGCTTGACTATCAGGGAGATTGGCGAGATCCTGGGGGTCACGCCGTCACGGGTGTCTCAGCTGCATACCAAGTCCATTCTTCGTCTCAGAGGGCGGTTGGGGCGCTTGCGCACCGATCTACTCGACGAACAGGTGAGGTGAGGAGAGTGGGACAGGGGAAAGAGGACGGGATTAAGATGCGTGTGGAGGTGATTGAGCAAGGATTTGGCGCTATCCTATGTGTTAGTGCGCCCGAAGACAGTGAGGAGTGGGTCACTCGCAAACAATGCGAAGAAAAGCTGCAAGAGACCGGAATCATCTTCGGCATTGACCGGGAGATGCTAAAGAACGTGGTAGACAAGCGCTTGAGTGAGCCAGTGAAGATCGCACGGGGCATCAAGCCGCGACCGGGCAAGAAGGCAAAGCTTCAGCTGCATTTTGTGAGTGAGAAGAAGGTGAAGCCTCGTGAGCGGGATGACGGCACGGTTGACTATCATAACCTGGAGATGGTGGAAAGTGTAGATGTGGGTCAGCTATTGGCCACAAAGGAGCCCCCAACACCGGGAGAGGCAGGTATGACCGTGCGTGGTGACGAGATTGAAGGGCCTTACGGAAAGGACTTTCAACTGCGGGCGGGAAACGGTGCGGTTCTGGATGAGGAAGGGCTGAGGGTACACAGTGAGGCGTCTGGCCACCCCGTATGTGAACGAGGCAATCGAATCAGCGTGTACCCCATTTACCGCGTTAAACGCAACGTGGATTTTGGTGTGGGCAATGTAGATTTTGTCGGAACGGTACACATTGGTGGTGGGGTAGCTTCAGGCTTCACGGTGAAGGCCAGGGGCGACATACAAGTAGGTGGTTCGAGCAGCGCAGAGCAAGTGACCGCCGGTCAGGATGTGATCGTTGGCGGTGGAATTCAAGGCCTCAAGCGGGGAAGGGTGGAGGCGGGTCGGGATGTCCGGGCCCGGTTCATTGAGAACGCTTACGTCATGAGCGAACGCAATGTGCATGCAGGTTCGATCCTGCACAGTCAGGTTGAGTGCCGTGGACGAGTAGAGGTTTCGGCGGGAAAGGGCTTAATCGCCGGGGGTGCAGTGCGAGCCGGTGAAGCTGTCGTGGCTAAAGCCATTGGCACGCCCTTGGCTACTCCCACTGAAATCCAAGTCGGCACCGACCCGGTAGTGCGCAAGGAGATGGCAAAAGCGGTCAACGATGCCAAAGAGTGCGAAAGGCAGATTCTACAGCTGGAGGCCCAAAAGGAAAGCATCAATAGTTTGCAGGCCTTTAAGGGTGACGATAAGCAAAGAGCCCAAACGCAACGCTTAGAACGGCGCTTGCGACTGCTGCGCGAACACTTCGAAGAGCTCAATGAGATAGCCGAGCGCCTGACGGAGGTCATCGACAACAGCGACAAAGGTTTGGTCAAGGCAGATATCGTCCATCCCGGGGTTAGAATCCACGTGGGTTTGAGCACCATGTTTGTTGACGAGACCCGACGCAACCTGCACCTGCAGCCGGGCAGCAGTGAACTGGTTAAGGAGGAATCACCGTGTCCATGAAGTCGGTGGATCTGCAGACGACTGTTGCTCGTTCCACGGAAGTGGGACGGGACCTACGTGTTCAGACTGAGCAGAACCAACAGCAGGCCCAGGATCTAGCATTGAAGGTGAGTCGCCAGTCGCAGCATGCGTCAGAAACGGTGCGTGCCACCACCAGAGTGGAAGGAAACCGTGTGGAGTCAAAGAACAGACGTAGGGGCAAAGGAAGATCCGGTTCTAGGAAGAAGAAAGCAAGGGAGCGCGGGACGTTTCTTGACGTTACTTGTGATTCTTGATTAGGTTGTGATGCGATCGATGTTTGACCCCATATCACTGGTGTTAGGTGCGGCTCTGGTGGCATGCCTGTGGTTGGGCGTGAGTCTCTACTACCAAAGGCGTCGTGAAGTGAGCCATGAGACGAACCGTGAGCAACACCAAGCCCTGATGGAACAGGTTAGCGAAGCCTCCAAGCGCGCCATGACAGAGAGCGTGGAACGGCTGGTGGCCATGGTACATGAGGTGAATCGGCATCAGAATGAGCAGGCTGATCGTCTTATGGGGCAACGGCAAAAAGCTATTGACAACAGTGTTGCGAATATGACGCAAGAGCTGGCGAGCGTAAGGGATCTTGTGAATCGCTTGGAGAAAGAGCGTGAGGCCAAACTGGGTGAGTTGTCTGTCCAACTCAAATCAACCTCTGATGCCACGCTGCGTCTACAGGAAACCGCATCTGACCTTCACCGGGCCTTGAGCAGCTCCCAGAAACGTGGCAAATGGGGCGAGCGCATGGCCGAGGACGTGCTCCGGGCTGTAGGCTTGGTTGAAGGAGTGAACTATACTCGGCAGACCTCGCTGCCGGGAGGGCGGGGACGACCTGACTATACGTTTCTCTTGCCGCACGGTCTGGTCTTGCATATGGATGTCAAGTTTCCCTTTGAGAATTACTATAAGATGCTGCAATCTGAGGACACGCTGGAGCGCGATAAGCTCAAAACACAGTTTCTACGCGATGTGAAGCAGAGGATTCGTGAAGTATCAAGCAAGGACTATATCAGTCCAGACAGCAATACGGTTGATTATGCGCTGGTCTTTATACCTAATGAACAGGTCTATGCTTACATCCAAGAGGCGGATGTATCCATCGTTGATGAAGCCCTTTCCCATCGTGTCGTTCTCTGTTCTCCTCTTACGTTGTATGCCATATTAGCGCTGGTAAGAAGGGCCCTGGACAGTTTCAAACTCGAACAGGCAGCATCAGAGATTCTTGAATTGCTGGCCGGGTTCACTGATCAGTGGCATAAGTTTGTCGAGGTGCTGGATCGTTTGGGACGCCGGCTGGATGATGCTCAAAAGGACTATGGTATCCTCGTGACCACACGCAAGCGTCAGTTAGAGCGCCAGTTGGAGCGTGTGGAGGCGGTTAAGGACCAGGACAATTGATCCCTACCTGCCGTCATGCGGCATTCCTTCCCTCTTTTCACGTGGTGCGGTTTCTCGAATTGGTGTTCCTTTGGAAGCTCCAATAGCCGAGGAGAGCAGCCAGGTTGCCTACTATAGCCGATTGCCCTTGCTATATAACTGTGGTATACTAACTGAGGCGCACGTTCTGTGCGTATTTCGCACGCAGTCGGACTGAAACCGAGGTGCCAATTTGGTCCGGAACGGGACGAAGGCTGCGGAGGATAAACCTGGGAGGTGCATCATGTCAGTTGTTACCATGAAGCAGTTACTAGAGTCCGGTGTTCATTTCGGACACCAAACACGTCGTTGGAACCCCAAGATGAAACCCTTCATTTTTACCGAGCGCAATGGGATTTACATCATTGACCTCCAGCGTACCGTTCGTATGGTTGATGAAGCCTACTCCTTTATTCGTGATGTAGCGTTTGACGGTGGCCGGGTGCTGTTCGTCGGTACCAAGAAGCAGGCGAAGGATGCGGTGATGGAAGAGGCTATGCGTTGTGGTCAATTCTACGTCAACGAGCGCTGGCTTGGCGGTATGCTGACCAACTTCAACACCATCAAAAAACGTGTTGATCGCTTGCTGCAACTGGAAGAGATGGAAGAGAGTGGATACTATGAACGGTTGCCCAAGAAGGAAGTAGGCAAGTTGCAGCATGAGAAGGCACGCCTTGACAAGTATCTGGGGGGCATTAAAGGGATGAAGGAAGTGCCATCCGCCGTCTTCGTAATTGACCCGAGAAAAGAGAAGATCGCTTTGGCTGAAGCCCGTCGTCTCAGTATTCCCATTGTAGCTATTGTGGACACCAATTGCGATCCGGATGAAGTGGATTATGTCATTCCGGGCAATGATGATGCCATCCGAGCGGTACGCCTTTTGACCTCCAAGATGGCGGATGCGGTCCTGGAAGGTCGTCAGGGAGTGCAGGTTGCTCAGTAGAGATCAGTAATAGGGGGTTGACTAGTGATTACAGCAAAACAGGTTAAGGAACTGCGCGATAAAACCGGTGTGGGCATGATGGAGTGCAAGAAAGCCCTAACCGAGACGAACGGAGATATGGACAAGGCATATGAACTGTTGCGCAAGAAGGGTGCGGCAGCGGCCAGCAAGAAGGCAGATCGAGCGGCCAGAGAAGGGATCATTGAGTCTTATGTTCACTTGGGCGGCAGAATCGGGGTCCTCATTGAAGTGAACTGCGAAACCGATTTTGTGGCGCGTACCGATGAGATTAAGGAACTGGCTCATGATCTGGCCATGCAGGTCGCGGCCGTCCGTCCACTTTATGTCCAGCGCGAGGACGTGCCCGCCCAGGAAGTGGAAGAGGAGAAGCGCCTGCAGCGAGAGCGGGCTCTGGAAGAAGGCAAACCGGAGCGGGTAGTAGATCGCATGGTAGAAGGGCGCATGGACAAGTTCTTTCAGGAGATATGTCTGTTGGAGCAAGCCTTTATCCGCGAACCCGAGCGCAAAGTCAAGGATCTCATAACGGAAGCGGTCACTCGCACGGGAGAAAACATCACCGTGGGTAGGTTTGCCCGCTTTGAAATAGGTGAAGGAAACTAAGACGGCGGGGTGGAGGGCTTTGCAAGAGCCGGTGTACAAGCGAGTTATTCTTAAAATCAGTGGGGAGGCCCTGGCCGGTCAGCAGGGAACGGGCCTGGATCTTTGCACAGTGGATTTGATCGCTCGTCAAATCCGCGATGTTCGTCATTTGGGTGTGGAAATCGCTATTGTTGTCGGTGGCGGCAACATTTGGCGTGGGACGCAGGGCAGCGAAAGGGGCATGGACCGCCCGACATCGGATAACATGGGGATGTTGGCTACGGTGATCAATGCCCTGGCCATGCAGGATGCACTGGAGCGTTCCGGGATGCAGACCCGTCTTTTGACTGCCATTGAGATGAAGGAAGTCGCAGAACCCTATATCCGCAGAAAGGCTGTCCGTCATCTTGAGAAGGGCCGGGTCATCATCCTGGCTTCAGGCACCGGAAACCCGTATTTCTCCACCGATACCACAGCGGCGCTTCGAGCGGCCGAGATTGAGGCTGACGTCATCCTCATGGCGAAGAAGGGAACAGACGGGGTATACAATGCCGATCCGAATCTGGACCCAGCGGCTGTTAAATATGCTACTCTTGATTACCTCGATATCCTGAAAAGGCAATTGAAGGTGATGGATGCCACAGCGACTTCCCTATGTATGGACAATTCTATTCCGTTGATCGTGTTTGACATCGGAGTCTCCGGGAACATACAACGTGCGGTGATGGGAGAACCCATTGGTACTTATGTTGGGAGGGATGAAGGTGCTTAAGGAGGTCACTGCTGAGGCAGAGGAACGGATGGAGAAGACAGTGGAGCATTTTCGGCGTGAATTGGCGGGGATTCGGGCCGGTCGTGCCAATCCTTCTTTGCTCGACAAGATTCGGGTAGAGTATTACGGGGAAGCAACACCTTTGAATCAATTGGCCAGTATCGGGGTGCCCGAACCTCGTTTGCTTGTCATTCAACCGTGGGATAAGACCGCCATCCCCGCCATTGAAAAGGCGTTGCTGAAGTCTGATTTGGGCATCACCCCGACCAATGACGGGAATGTTGTGCGATTGGCCATCCCCCAGTTAACCGAAGAGCGAAGACAAGAGTTGGTTAAGATGATCCGCAAGAAGACGGAAGAGCAACGTGTTGCTATCAGGAACATTCGGCGCGACGCCAACGACATGGTGAAATCCTTTCAAAAGGACGGGGAGATTACCGAGGATGACGCGCATCGGGGCACCGATGAGGTGCAGAAGCTGACCGACAAGTACATCGGTTTGGTGGATGACGTGCTGAGTGCCAAGGAGAAGGAAGTGATGGAGGTCTGACACACGACCCAAAGGACCTTCAAGTTTTATTGTATACAGCAAGAAGCGCATACCATAGTTTGCGAAAATCCGGCTACGAAGTAAGACTCATCTACACGGTGCCCCCCAAAAAGGGGGGTGTCCCCGGAGAGGCCCGAGTGGTGAGACAGAGGCGATTGGGTCGGAATGTAGTTGAACTCGTATGTGCTTTTTCCCAATCCCACCCCCAGGAGGTCTAGTTCATGTCCGCTGAGGAGCTCAGATCCGCCGTGCTTTTAGGACCCATGCCTAAGCATATTGCTATCATAATGGACGGGAATGGGCGTTGGGCTCATGCAAGGAAACTCGGCCGCTATCAGGGTCACAGGGCTGGTGTCGACGCCTTGCGGCGTATCATGCGTGCCGGGGCTCGGTTGGAGATCCCCATTCTTACTGTGTATGCTTTTTCCACTGAGAATTGGAAGCGACCGCAAGAAGAGGTGCGAGCCCTCATGAACTTGCTGGTTGAGTATGTTGACACCGATAGTGAGGAACTGTTATCGCAGGACATTTCGGTGAATGTCATTGGGCATCCCGAGGAGCTTCCCTTGGCTGCCCGTCAGGCGGTACATCAGGTATGCCGAAGGACGCGCGGGAGGTCGAGGAGGCTCAACGTAGCCTTGAACTATGGGGGCCGTCGTGAGATCATTGATGCCTGCCGTGAATTGGCAGCGGCCGTGCATAAGGGTGAGTTGGCCCCCGAGGCCATTAGTGAAGAGATGTTCGCGCGTCACTTGTATACGGCGGGACAGCCTGATCCAGACCTACTGATACGTCCCAGTGGTGAAATGAGAATCTCCAATTTCTTGCTGTGGCAATTGGCTTATACAGAACTGTATGTGACCCCTGTGCTTTGGCCGGATTTTGACGCTAAACATCTCTATGAGGCGATCCTGGCGTACCAGAGTCGGGACCGTCGCTATGGTGGGTTGAGTAAGGGCCAAGCGGAGGATTCCTTATGCTAGTTCCACGTGTGGTGAGCGCTCTCTTGTTTGGCCCGCTGCTCTTGTGGGCAGCCTGGGTGGGAGGCTGGGCTCTCTTTGTCTTGGTCGTCCTCATTGTTCTGGTGGCACACAAAGAGATGGTCGCTATATTGCGTCGCCGTGACATTTGCATTGTGCCTGTCGTCGGGCCCCTTGCCATGGGCCTAGTGCTTGTGACTGCATGGCAGGGTAGCGGCGAGCAGTTTGCCATTGTCCTTGCAACGGCGGGCATCCTACCCCTGATGGCATTCGTTTTACGACCAGGAGTATATTCATTTAGCGATGCGGCATTCAGCTTAATGGAAGTGCTCTACATCGGCGTTTTGGCCGGATATTGGCTTCGCCTTCGTTTGGTGGGAGACGGACGCTTGCTGGTGGTGGCGGTGCTGCTCACTTGGGCCTATGATGTCGCGGCATACTTTTCTGGACGTGCCTGGGGACGTCGCAAGATCGTCCCACTGTTGAGCCCGAAGAAGACCTGGGAGGGTGCCTTGGGAGGGGCCGTTACCACCATGGGTATGGCTTTGGTTCTGTCTTTCTCGGGCTTTATGGAGTGGGGCGTTGCGGTAGGTGCAGGCTTGATAGTAAGCATCTTTGCTCCGCTTGGCGATCTCATTGAGTCAGGTCTGAAGCGGTATGCATCGGTTAAGGATGCAGGCCGCATCATTCCCGGTCACGGCGGTGTATTGGATCGATTTGATAGTCTCTTGTTAACAGGGTTTTCTCTTTATGTGTATTTCTTGTTGGTGTTAGGGCGATAAGTGTTATGCTGGTCTTATATTGCTTGTGATCATTTTCTAGCTGGTGTGTTTCTGAGCAAGGGAACCCGCTCTGGTGTGGACCTGCTCGATGCGCGTTGTCTGGTTTCACCCTTGTGTCCAAACTGCAACAGTGGTTGGACCCGCGGTATTCGTTGGGAGACGCAGTCTTGCACCCCGGTGGTATTGAGATGGTCCCATGGTGGGGAGGATGATGAGTGGAGAATGTAACCATTTTGGGCTCTACCGGTTCCATTGGTCGTCAGGCTCTGGACGTCATCGGGGAACATCCGGACAGCTTTTCCGTCGTCGGACTGGGAGCCGGGGGAAGTTGTCCTCAACTGCTCTTGGAACAAGCACGCAGTTTCGATGTTGCAACCGTGGCCGTGCATGATGAAGATGCAGCTGCGTTCCTAAGACGGCATCTACCGGATCGCCGGGTCCTTAGCGGCCGTGCCGGTTTGATGGATCTGGCAGGGAGTGGCCAAGCTCATACAGTTTTGTGTGCTATGGTAGGTATGGAAGGCCTATACTCGGCCCTGGAGGTTGCCCGCAGCGGAGTGAGGTTAGCTTTGGCCAATAAAGAGGCTCTCGTGGCAGGAGGCGATCTGTTGCTGAAGGCATGTCGACGTTCTGGCAGTGAACTGATACCGGTGGACAGTGAGCACTCTGCTATCTATCAGTGCTTGCAGGGCCAAAGTCGGAGCGTGCGGCGGTTGATTCTTACTGCCAGTGGCGGTCCCTTTCGAGACCATTCAGCCCAGGCTCTTGCTCAGGTAACGCCCAAACAGGCGCTCAAGCATCCCAATTGGAGCATGGGGCCGAAGATTACGGTGGACTCTGCCACACTGGCCAATAAGGGTTTGGAAGTGATTGAGGCGCATTATTTGTTCTCGGTACCGTATGAATCCATTGAGGTCTCTGTTCACCGCCAGAGCATTGTCCATTCGCTGGTGGAGTTCATCGATGGTTCGCTCTTGTCGCATCTGGGGCCACCGGACATGCGTATTCCCATTGCGTATGCTTTGTCTGCTCCTGACCGGTTGCCGTTGTCCGTTAACTATCTGGAACTTGCGTCCGTGGGCCGGTTGACCTTTGAACCTGTGCGGTGGCGCGATTTTCCCGCATTACAGCTGGCTTATGTGGCTGGAAGGACGGGGGGTAGCATGACGGCTATCTATAATGCAGCGAATGAAGTGGCCGTAGCCGAGTTCCTTGCTGACCGGATCGCTTTTACCTCCATTGCTCGCGTCATTGAGCATGTGATGGAACAGCATGACTCGGTGCCTGTTGATACCTTGGAGACTCTAACAGCCTGTGATGATTGGGCACGCTCGTGTGCCCTAAAAGAGGCGGGAAGGCTGAGCAACGTATGACACAGACCATTATTGCATCTATTGTTGTCTTGGGCGTGCTCATCGTGATCCACGAATTGGGCCATTTTCTGACGGCTAAGCGCTTTGGTGTGTTTGTCCACGAGTTCTCCGTGGGCATGGGACCGGGCCTTGTATCGATGGTACGAGGGGAGACGACGTACAGACTCCGCGTCTTACCTTTGGGAGGCTTTGTGAGGTTGGCCGGCACCGATGGTGAAGAAGCACCTCCCGGACGAGGGTTCAACGACAAGACTCTCTTTCAACGCATGTCCATCATCGTTAGCGGCCCGGCGATGAACTTCATGCTCACCATTTTTCTTTGCACCATCATCTTTTCTGCCACCGACTTTGGCTTCCTTACCCTCAATATTGCAGAGGTGATGCCGGACAGTCCGGCTGAGGTTGCGGGTCTTGAACCCGGTGACCGCGTGGTTTCTATCAATGACCGTGATGTGTTTGAATGGCATGAGTTGGTTCAGGCCATTGAGAGGAGTCCGGGTGAAGCTCTTCGGCTTTCGGTGAAGCGACAGGGCGAGGTTCGGCACTTGGAGGTTACCCCCGAGCTGGGAGAGCGAGGCGTGGGGATCATTGGAATAAGCAGCGTTGTTGAGTCCAAGCGCCTATCGGTTCCAGCTGCATTTCGTGAGGCCGTGCAATATACCGTTGATCTGGTGGTCATGGTTCTACGCAGCCTGGGAATGATGATCATGGGAAGAACACAGACTGATTTCATCGGCGTAGTTGGTATTGGCCAGCTCATTGGTGAAGCGAGTCGCTTGGGGATTGTTCATCTGGCGTCGTTGGCTGCCGGTCTCAGCGCATACCTGGGTTTGTTTAATTTGCTTCCCGTTCCTGCGCTGGATGGGAGCCGCCTCTTATTCTTGGGTTTTGAAGGGATCCGGGGTCGTCCTGTGGATCCGGATAAAGAGAACATGATTCATTTCATTGGTTTTGCTCTCCTCATCGGCTTGGCCCTATTCATCAATTTCCGGGAACTCCTGGGCCTAGTTGGGATAGGGGGCTAGGCATGAGAGACGGTTACAAGACCCGACCCGTTACGGTGGGCCATGTCCGCTTGGGCGGGGACTCGCCCGTTCGGGTGCAGGGAATGGCCAAAGCTGACACCCGGGATGTCCCGATGGTCAGTCGCCAATTGCAGGAGATGACTGAGCTGGGCTGTGAAATCGCGCGTGTTGCTGTGCCAGATCAGGAGGCTGTTGAGGCGTTGGCCCAGTTGAAACGTCAGGTCACAATTCCCTTGGTAGCCGATATTCACTTTGATTATCGGCTGGCGCTGGCGGCGATCCAGGCTGGTGCTGACAAGCTGAGGATTAATCCCGGTAATATTGGTGATACCGAACGGGTGCAGGCCATCGTTGAAGCCGCCCGCCAAAGGCGTATACCGATTCGCATAGGGGTGAATGCCGGCTCGCTCGAGAAGCACTTACTGTTGGAGCACGGTGGCCCTCGCCCTGAAGCTCTTGTGGAAAGTGCCCTGGGCCATTGTCGCTTGCTAACAGACGAGGGGTTTGAGGACATTGTGCTGTCTGTCAAGTCTTCCTCTGTGACTGATACCATCGCTGCCTACCGCTCTTTGGCCCATCGTACGGTCTTTCCCTTGCATCTTGGCGTTACCGAGGCGGGTACGTTGGTTAGAGGTACTGTCAAGTCAGCGGTGGGTATGGGAGTGCTGTTGTCTGAGGGTATCGGCGATACGTTGCGCATCTCACTGGCAGCGTCGCCTGCCGACGAGATCCGAATCGCCTACCACATCCTGAGTGCTTTGAACCTCCGGCGGCGAGGGGTCGAGGTTGTGGCCTGCCCTACCTGTGGGCGCTGTGAGATCGATATACGCCCCATCGCTCAAGAGGTTGAGAAGAGACTATCTCATGTTACTGAGCCCCTTACGGTGGCGGTCATGGGTTGCCCCGTGAATGGGCCGGGAGAGGCCAAGCATGCGGATGTGGGGATTGCCTGTAGCAGATCGGGAGCGCTATTGTTTGTCCGGGGGAAGGTAATTGACACGGTTGACCGAGAAGATATGGTGCAGGCTTTGCTGCGTCAGGTCAACGACCTGCTTGCCAAACCCTCCATGAAGGAAGGAATCATCTGTGGCGGTAACAGCAATCATTCCGGCATACAATGAGGAGGACACTCTGCAAGGGGTCCTGAACATTGTACGTGCCGTTGACAGCATTGGAGACATCATCGTTGTTTCCGATGGGTCTACTGATGACACGGTGACCGTGGGTCGCCGGGCCGGGGTCAGACTCATTGAGTTTGCTGAGAACCGGGGCAAGGGTGCGGCGATGAAAGCGGGATTGGATTCTTCCGAGACCGATGTTGTGCTGTTCCTCGACGCTGATTTGGTGGGTTTGACCACCGAACATGTGGAGGCATTGCTTGAACCGGTTATCAGCGATCGGTGTGAGATGTGCGTTGGCCTGTTTGAAGGTGGTCGTATTGCCACTGATCTTGCTCAAGTGATGGCTCCTTATCTATCCGGTCAAAGGGTGATCAAGACCTCGGTATTGGAGAGTATGGATGGTTTGGAGATCTCACGCTTTGGCGTTGAAGTGGCCCTCACCATGTATTGCAAACAGCACAACATTCGTACTGAGGAAGTGCCCCTCCCTGGGTTGACTCACCGCATGAAGGAGGAAAAACTGGGATTCTCCAAGGGTCTTTGGGCCCGTCTTTGTATGTACTGGGAGATCGTTAAGTCCGTACAGAAGGGACGATGAGTGGTGCCGCAAGAGCTGGAGATGCTGGGCCGTTTGGTGCTGGCTGCCTTCTTGGGTGGTCTCATTGGCTTAGAGCGGGAGAGCCTGAGTCGACCGGCCGGTTTTCGAACGCATATATTGGTATCGATTGGTTCCTGCCTCTTGGCCATGGTTTCCTTCCATGTGACCGCTGCGCACGAGGGCTTGGCTCAGGCCGATCCCGGTCGCATTGCAGCCCAGGTAGTCAGTGGTATAGGCTTCTTGGGGGCGGGAACGATTCTGCGGGCCGGGGTCACTATACGAGGGCTGACCACAGCTGCCTCTCTTTGGACGGTGGCCGGGGTTGGTCTGGCGGTGGGCACCGGACTGTACATCCCCCCGGTCGTGACCACGGTGATTGTCCTCGGTGCGTTGATATGGCTCAACCGGATGGACTTTATGGTGTACAGACGCCAGCAAGAAGTGTTGCGTGTGATTGTGGATGACACGCCGGGACGCGTCGGTGAGCTGGGAATCCTTTTGGGCCGGCACGGTCTCAATATAAGCCGGATCGAGATTCATACCGAGGGTGACGATGCATTGGCCGAACTCACCTTCTTCGTGCGCTGCGGACCTGATGTGCCCTGGAACATCCTGTTCGGTGAGATGACGCAAGTGGTCGGTGTGCGGTCCGTTCACAAACTCTAGTAACAGGAGCAAAAGATGAGGAAAGTTATTATCAGGCCCAGTAAGGAGCTTACGCTCGCACAGGTCGTATCGTTAAAGCGAGATCATCAGCACGTGACGGTACATGAAGTAGAGGTGGATCCACAGTCCGGGACCTGGTGTCTTACCCTATCGGGACCAAGACCAGGGGACGAAGAGAGCTTTTTGGCTGACCTACATGAGAAGTGGACCATGCTTGCTGACGGGCCGAAACATGTCATTGTGCGCTGGCTACCAGAGCGGGGAGAATCCCCGATATTGGTGGAGCAAGATCTGATCTTGGCCGTCCAAAAACGACTTCCAGCAGCTGCAGGATTCTTGCGTGCTGCTCGGTTGACTTTGGATCAAGGGGTTCTTGTAGCAAACGTGGCCCATAAAATCGCCCTAGACCGCCTGAGCCGTGCCGAGGTTCGCGAGGCAGTCAGACACGCTTTGCACGAACTGTACCATACACCCTTATCATTTGAGGTTGTTCTCTGTGATACGCTCAGGGACGAACTCGAGAAGGAGATGAGCCAAACCCCGAGAGTATCAACCCAAGTTAAGGTTGAATCTACCCCCGCCAAGCCCCGTTCGCCGCGGCGCCGACGTGGGCTCAGCACCATTGGAGAGCTGGAACAAGGCAGCAGCATGGTAGACATTGAGGGCGAAGTGTTCAAGGTTGAACGACGGCAGTTTGGCTCAGGCAAGCTCCTTACTACGCTATGGGTTACGGACCATGAGGATGCCATCCAAGTCAAACACCGATGTAAGACCACGGATTGCTGCTCTTTCTCCCCCGGATCCGGGGTAAGGGTTTCGGGCATTGTCGCCCACGATCGCTTCACGGATGAGAGTGTAGTAAATGCTCGCCAGCTTGAGCCCATCTTGCTCAAGAGGCGTCAGGATACGCGGGACGATCAGCGGGTAGAGCTTCACTTGCACAGCAAAATGAGCGCTATGGATGGACTGTGCACTCCCAGTAAGCTCATGGACCGTCTCGCGCATTGGGGACACAAGGCCGTCGCCATCACCGACCATGGTGTCATACAGGCATTTCCTCAAATGCATGGGTTGGCAAGAAAGCATGGCATCAAAGTAATCTACGGGATGGAAGGCTATCTTGTGGAGGATGAGGAGAATGATGCAACGCGTTACCATATCATACTCTTGGCGCAAGACGAGACGGGCCTCGGTAACCTCTATCGCCTCGTCTCGCGTTCACACCTTGAACACTACTATCGTGTCCCTCGGATTCCCCGCCGCGTCTTGAAGGAGCATCGTGAAGGACTTTTGCTCGGCACTGCCTGTCAGGCGGGTGAGCTCTATCAGGCGGTCTTGGTTGGTGCCGATGATGAGCGCTTGGCAGCAACCGCCGCCTTTTATGATTACATAGAGATTCAGCCTCTGGAGAACAATGCATTTCTGGTGACCGAAGGACGGGTGGGCTCCATGGACGAACTGGCCGCTATCAACCGTCGCCTCGTGGCTCTGGGCGATGCCCTGCACAAGCCGGTAGTGGCCACCGGCGATGTTCACTATCTAGAACCCACCGATGAGATGAGTCGCCGCATCTTACTGGCGGGGCAGGGGTATCGAGACCAGGAACATCAAGCACCCCTGTTTCTTCACACCACCGATGAAATGCTAGAGCGCATGGCTCATTTGGGCCAAGACGATGCATATCGCACAGTGGTTGAAGCCAGTTCTC
Organism: Bacillota bacterium; assembly: GCA_007130145.1. Lineage (GTDB taxonomy): Bacteria > Bacillota > Sulfobacillia > UBA8153 > UBA8153 > SLSY01. Next base: position 5,500 of record SLSY01000073.1, on the reverse strand, counting down.
GTTTGGCCAGCTCGGTGAAGGATCTGGCTCCTCTGCGGCAGGGCCTGTTCCCACCGGTTCTGCCCCGTGCCGGAGATGACATCGAGAAGCGGGCAGTGGCCGAATGTGAAAGGCGCTACGGTAACCCCTTACCACCAGCTATCGCGAGGCGCTTGGATAAGGAGCTGACCGCCATCATTGGACAAGGTTATGCTGGTATTTATTCGATTTCCAGCCAGCTGGTGGCCCGCTCGCGTCAGGATGGCTACTTGGTGGGTTCGCGAGGCTCGGTGGGATCATCGCTGGTTGCCACCATGTGCGGTATCACGGAAGTCAACCCGTTACCCCCTCACTACTTCTGCCAGGAGTGCCGTTACGTCCGCTTTCTAGCTGATGGAACAGTGGCCTCGGGGTTCGACCTCTCGGACGAGAGCTGTCCTGAGTGTGGATCAACGCTGTTGAAAGAAGGACAGGATATTCCTTTTGAAACCTTCATGGGATTTGAAGGTGAGAAGGTACCTGATATCGATCTCAACTTCTCCGGCGAGTATCAGGCTCAGGTTCATCGCCAGGCAGAGGCCATCCTTGGTGATAATCGCGTCTATCGGGCCGGAACCATTGCCACGCTAGCCGATAAGACGGCTTATGGCTTTGTCAAGGGATACATGAACGATATGAATGTGAATTGGAAGAAGGCCCAGGTTGATCGTATGGTGGATGCTCTTACCGGTGTCAAGCGTACCACGGGTCAGCATCCTGGTGGCCTCATGATCGTCCCGGCCGGGTATGAGGCTGAAGACTTCTCGCCGGTGCAGTATCCTGCGGATGACCGGCGGTCCGGTGTAGTGACCACTCACTTTGATTATCAGGCGGTCCATGACAATCTGGTGAAACTCGATCTTTTGGGCCATGATGATCCCACCTCGTTGCGTATGCTCCAAGATCTAACCGGTGTCGATCCGCTAACCATTCCTTTTGATGATCGGGAGACACTGGCTATCTTTTCGGGAGTGGAGAGTCTGGGCTTGCGTAGCGATGACTGGGAGCTGCCCGTAGGCACCGCGGGCATACCCGAATTTGGCACGCGCTTTGTTCGGAAGATGCTCTTGGATACAAGCCCTCACACGTTTTCTGAACTGGTTCGTGTCTCGGGTCTTTCCCATGGGACCGATGTATGGCTAAACAATGCCCAGAACCTGATTAAGCAACGCACGGCAGACATCAGTCAGGTTATTAGCAGTCGGGATGACATCACGGTCTATCTTATCTATCGTGGTATTGAACCCAGTCAAGCCTTTGGGATTTCGGAGGCGGTGAGAAAGGGGAAGCAACTTGAGGAGGAACAGGTACGGACGATGCAGGCGTGCGGAGTACCCGAATGGTATATTGCATCCTGCCGCAAGATCAAGTATCTGTTCCCCAAAGCCCACGCAGTAGCTTATGTGATGATGGCTTTTCGCATTGCCTACTTCAAGGTTCATTATCCTCTGCCGTTTTACGCAACCTATTTCTCCACCCGGGCCAGTGCACTGGACGGGTCCTTGCTCATAGACGACAATATATGGGAAGAGCGCTTGCGTGATCTGCTCAGCCGCGCAAGCGATCTGACCGCACGCGAACAGGATACGGCCAACCATCTGGAAGTGGCAATGGAGATGAAAAAGAGAGGATTTGGCTTCTTGCCCCCGGACTTGTATGCTTCTGACGGGAGTCATTTCATCATTAAGGGTCAGCAACTGCTCGTTCCCTTCACTGCTTTGCCGGGAATGGGACAGGGAGCTGCGCAGCGTATCATCAAAGCCCGCAGTGAACGTCCTTTTCTCTCAGTGGAGGATTTGCGCTCGCGCGCTCGCTTATCCAAGAACTTGATGGAGATGTTTCTGCAGTGCGGGTGTCTTCATGACTTGCCTGAGCGCAATCAACTGAGCTTGTTCGGAGAGTATTAGATCGCGAAGAAGATAGGTATCGTCAAGCCGTGATTAACTGGGACGGACGGACTCAGTTCCTTGCGAGAAGCGCTGAATTATGCTATACTTTCAGCGGTGATACAGTATTATTCAACCCTCATTTTTAAACGACCGCGACGCACAGAGTGGGTTAGAGCCAACCCACTCTTTCAATCGTGGGCACTCTTTCTTGGAGCGAGGGGGGCGTACAGTGGCTAGTGGCCATGAGATAGAGCAGGCGGTCTTTGAGGTTGCCGCTGCCATCGCCAGCGAATTGAACCTGATCTTGGTGGATGTGGTTTACCGGGGTGGCCAAGAGGCCAGATTGCAGGTGATCATCTACAGGGATCGAGGGGTCACAGTGGATAATTGTGAAGCATTCAGCCGCCGCTTGGGTGACTGCTTGGATGCAGAAGATGTCATAGATCGCGCATATACTTTGGAAGTATCGTCGCCCGGTTTGGAGCGCAAATTGCGACATCGCCATGAGTATGACCTGTTTGAGGGGAAACGAATTCGTATCGTTTGCCGGGGTCCTATCGAGGGGCGAGTTGAATGGAGCGGTGAGCTGGTGGGGCTCGTTGATGATCACGTTATGTTAAGGGGTGCGGATCCGGAGGACATTCGGATACCTTTGGCCAGTATCAAGAGGGCCCAACTCGTTTACTAGGGTAGAGAATCTGGCGCATTAGGGGAGGGGCCGACAGTGAATATTGAGCTGATGACCGCTCTCGGTCAATTGGAGAGAGAAAAGGGCATCTCCAAGGAGATCATCTTGGATGCGTTGGAGGCTGCCCTAATAAAGGCCTACAATCGTCACTTTGATGCGGCAGACAATGTTCGCGTTCATGTTGACCGCCGAACCGGCCAGGTCCAGGTTTACGCTAGTAAGACCGTGGTGGAAAATGTTACTGAGCCTCACTATGAGATCAGTCTCGAAGAGGCGACGCAACGGAATCCCGATTACGAGCTTGATGATGTAGTTGAAGAAGAGGTAACACCGAAGGATTTCGGCCGCATTGCTGCGCAAACCGCTAAACAGGTGGTCATGCAGCGGCTGCGAGAGGCCCAGCGAGGTATGATCTTCGAGGAATATGCCAGTCGTGAAGGCGAAATCATTAACGGGATTGTGCAAAGGTTTGAGAGTCGTTCTGTGGTAGTTGACTTGGGCAAAACGGAAGCGCTATTGCTGCCCAATGAGCAGATGCCAACGGAGAATTACCGATTTGGTGATAGAATCAAGACCTACATTGTGGAAGTCAAGCGCACGTCCAAAGGTCCCCAGATCATGCTATCCCGAACGCATCCTGGGCTGGTCAAGAGGATGTTCGAGCTTGAGGTGCCCGAGATCGGTGACGGCACAGTCGAGATCAAGGCAGTAGCTCGAGAAGCAGGCTCGCGATCGAAGGTGGCGGTGTTTTCACGCGATCCAAATGTTGATGCGGTCGGCTCATGTGTGGGACCCAAGGGCATGCGCGTGCAGACGGTTGTGTCTGAACTAAAGGGAGAAAAGATCGACATTGTTGAGTGGTCTTTGGATCCGGAGCAACTGGTAGCCAATGCTTTGAGTCCGTCTCGGGTGGTCTTGGTTACGTGCGATCAGACGGAGAAAGTGGCCCGGGTCATCGTCCCGGATCATCAACTGTCATTGGCGATAGGCAAAGAAGGACAGAATGTGCGCCTGGCTGCACGATTGACGGGATGGAAGATTGACATCAAGAGCGAGTCGCAGGCTCGTTCCGGTCAAACCGCCGGCGTGTTTGTGGGCCAGGAAGAGGAAGAAGAGGACGATGTTAACGAGGAGTGAGATGCCGTGAGGCGGCCCAAGAAGATTCCTCTGAGGACTTGTGTGGGCTGTAGAACAATCTTAGCCAAGTCCATGCTGGTTAGAGTGGTGCGAAAACCCGATGGGACCGTAACGGTGGATGCGACGGGGAAACTCTCGGGACGGGGAGCCTACCTGTGCCGCAGTCAGCAGTGTTTGGAAGAGGCGCTTAAGCGCAAAAGTCTCGAACGTGCCTTGCAGAGTGATTTGGACAGAGACGTGGTGGATCAGCTTTTGCTAGATATGCAACAGATGGACTGAGCCGGTGCGATACCGCTCAGGGGGGGTGACGCGATGACAGAGAAACTACGGGTATACCAGTTGGCCAGGGAAATGCTCACTGACTCGAAAGTGATACTGCGCATACTGCGACAGATTGGCGCAGAGGCCAAAAATCATATGAGCACACTTGACGATGAAGTGGCAGAGAAGGTTCGGGGTATTTTGACGGGAAAACTCAAACTCACCGATGAGGCCAAGACGGCGCCGAGCGAGCCACGGGTGCGTTCGCAGGCGGAGAGAAAAGCTCCGGCGGCGACGCGCAAGGCTGCTGCACCTGAGAAGAAGACAGAGCCCAAGCCAAAGGTACAGGCAGCAGAAGAAGAGGAGAAGTCCTCGCGCAAGAGCGCTCGGCCCCAACCGACATCGCAGCGCAGGGAGGGGCCGCACGCAAAGAGCACCGTGCCGCGGGAGCCGCGAACGTCAGAGGAGACGAAGAGTCCGGCAGCGGGTCGTAAAGCCGGGACCGAAAAGCGGGAAGAGATGCGTGAACAGCGTCCAGATAGCCAGAAAGGGCCAAGAGCTTCGTCCCGGCCAGGAGGAGACGAACGCAGCCGGGGTCAGGAGCGCCGCACCGGGGGGTATCGAGGCAAGATGCCATCGAGCCGTGGACCACGCCGGGGCGGTCGTGGAAGCAAGCGATCGCGGCCCAAGAAGACAGTGGTGAATCGTCCCAACTCCATTACCATTGAGGGGCCGTTGCCCGTGAAGGAGTTGGCAAGCAAGATGGGCTTGCTGGCCACTGATTTGATTAAGAAACTGATCGGTATGGGGATCATGGCTTCCATCAATCAGGAAGTCGATGCGGATACTGCTGTCATGGTTGCTGAACAACTCGAGTACGAAGTCGTTCGCAAGCAACCAGAGATGAGCATGGAAGAGCGCTTTGAACGTGAGTTTGCGGCACCGGACGATCCGGACAAGATTCGACCTCGTCCTCCCGTGGTTACGGTGATGGGACACGTGGATCATGGCAAGACTTCTTTGCTGGACGCGATTCGTCATACCAATGTGACGGCAGGTGAAGCCGGGGGCATTACACAGCATATCGGGGCGTCGGTCGTCGAATACGAGTCTGATCAAATTGTGTTCCTTGATACGCCGGGTCATGAGGCCTTTACGAGCATGCGCATGCGGGGTGCTCGCGTTACGGATGTGGCGGTTTTGGTGGTGGCAGCAGATGATGGTGTCATGCCGCAAACCATCGAAGCCATCAACCATGCCCGTGCCGCACAAGTTCCCATTATTGTCGCTGTTAATAAGGTCGATCGTCCCAACGCGCGCCCGGATCGGGTGCAGCAGCAGCTCTCTGAACACGGTCTGATTCCGGAGGAATGGGGCGGTGACACGGTGTTCGTAGAGGTGTCCGCAACCGAGGGAACTGGCATTGATCGCTTGTTGGAAATGCTTCTTCTGGTTGCCGAGCTTCAGGATTTGCAGGCCGATCCTCAGCGTAGAGCGAGAGGAACCG
>SLSY01000026.1 GCA_007130145.1 Bacillota bacterium | reverse complement strand
AGGATACACTGACCGATGCGCGCAGTGGTACCGTTCTTCGCGAACTGATGCTGCCGGCCTTTGGACAAGACGAATTCTTTGAAGGTATGGATAAAGGTATGCGTGCCATTGCCACCATCATAGCTTCGAGGTATGGAGTGAATCTGGAAGCGGGTGGGGCCTATAGTGTAGCCCAGATTGATAGCCGTGCCCACAGCGGTTCCCGGGACATTTTTGGGGTCGTTATGATGCTGGGCCTGGGCGTAGGCCTTATCGCTTTGGGCACAGCCAAGTTCGGACAGAAGTGTCCGCAATGCAAGGGTCCTCTTATGGTCACCCAGCGCATCCTCAAACGGGCCACGCACTTGACTACAGGTACCGCTGTTAAGACCTATCAGTGTCGGCAATGCGGTTATCGCAATGAGAAGACCCATATCACGCCGCGCTTGGGCCGGACCCCCGGGATGTGGCTTGGTCCGCGGGGTGGTGGCATGTCTCGCGGTGGGGCTCGTGGTGGTGGTTTCGGTGGCTTGGGTGGCGGACGCAGCGGTGGCGGCGGTGCCCGCGGCCGGTTTTAGTTGGATAAATCAAGGGAGTGGGGAGGGCAAAGGGTGAAAAAAGGATATGTCTTGGCTATCGTCCTCATACTAGTGCTGGTGCTGGCGATATCCAGTGTGGTAAGTGCGTACAACGGACTAGTGGATATGAATGAGAAGATTACCGGCAGCTGGGCCCAGGTCGAGAACCAGTTGCAGCGAAGATTTGATCTCATTCCCAATCTGGTGGAGACAGTCAAAGGTTATGCTGCGCATGAGCGAGAGGCCATCGAAGCCGTGACCAGCGCTCGTGCCCAACTTGCTGGTGGTGGTCTCAGCGAGCAAGAACGGATAACCTATGAGAACGAGTTGAGCGGAGCAGTTTCCCGGTTGCTCGTGGTGGTGGAGAATTATCCTGACCTCAAGGCAGATGGTACTTTTTTGACATTGATGGACCAGCTGGAGGGTGCGGAGAATCGATTGGCCCAGGAGAGGCGTCGGTTCAACGAAAACGTGCAGGAATACAATGCAGCCATCCGGCGCTTCCCCACCATGTTCATTGCCAATACCTTCGGGTTTGGTGAGCGTGCGTATTTCCAGGCACCGGAGGAAGCTAGCGAGACTCCTGCGGTATCCTTTGACTGATTTTGACGTTTTAGCGGGGGCGTAGTATAATTGTATTGGTAATAATCGTCTTGAGTAGACCGGATGGTCGCAGGCACAAGAACCGTAAGGTCGTGCCTGAGGAAAGTCCGGGCTCCATAGGGCAGGGTGCTGGGTAACGCCCAGCGAGGGTGACCTCAGGGAAAGTGCCACAGAGACATACCGCCGTGCCGAGGTGCGGTAAGGGTGAAAAGGTGGTGTAAGAGACTACCGGCAGTCAGGTGACTGGCTGGCCAGGCAAACCCCACCCGGAGCAAGGCCGAATAGGAGAGGTGCGAGGTGGCCCGCTGACCTCTCGGGTTGGTCGCTGGAGGCGACAGGTAACTGTTGTCCTAGATAGATGACCGTCTACGACAGAACCCGGCTTACAGGTCTACTCGGATGGATATGGCGCACCTTGCCTTTGGGTAAGGTGCGCTTTGCTCTTGGCTTGGGTTCGGGAGTCATCATAAAGAGGGGCAAGCTACTGTGGCCGGCAGCTCCTGACGTTAAGGGGCGATTGGTTTAGAGGGGGCGGCGGAAGAAGATTTCAGATTGTCCCCTTTCGTTGACGCCCAGCAGGATCCCGCATTCGCGAAAGCCCTGTTGGCGGTGCCAAGTTTGGGGCTCTGGCTCGTGGGCAGATGATGAACTGAGCAAGAAGGTATGGCCTTGACTTTGTAGGTGCTTACAGGTAAAGGAGAGAAGGCAGCGCCCCAGCCCCTGCTTCTGTCGCTCTTCCCGCACCCGGATGAGACCAATGAGGGGGACCTTGCCCCAAAGGTATTCCAAACGCAAATAGCCTGCGACCTCATGGTTCCAAAGGGCAATTACCACGTCTTGGGCCTGGATCTTGGCGACGATGACGCGACGGAGTGGGATGTTCTCAAGTTCCATACAGGCCTCAAGGTGCTCTGGATTGGCAAACTGCACGCGTATATCGGGCATGGTTTCCCCCTTTCTTGCGTTGCCAACGTGACAAGATACAGAGTAATAACCTGCATGCGGACGATAAAGCGCATTCAGCTCTTTACTTTGCTCGCAAACCTTGGATTTTACCGGGTTCCGTTTCTTGCTTGTGGCTGGCCCGGATTTGGGGATAGAAATGGTGTATGGTTTGGGCTAGCGTAGCTCCGAGGAGGAAGATGGTAATGCTCAGGTAGATCCAAAACAGGAATGCAATGATGGTTCCCAGCGAGCCATAGACTAAATCATAGGGCGAAAGAGTTGTGAGATACCATGCGAACCCGACGCGTGTGAACTCGAAGCCTACCGCCCCGACCGCACCACCGACCAGTACAGCTACCAGGCGAGGGGATATGTTGGGTATGAGATGGTATGCCAGGGCAAAGAGAACGGTGGTGATGGAAGTGGAGAAAAGAAACCCCGTGCCCCCTCGCAGCCAGGATGGCATATCTTCGGCCATGATGGTAACCAAAGCGCGAAATGCCGTACCGCCCATTGCCATAGCGGCCAAAAGGATCAACAAGGAGGTCGTGGTGGCCAGATCCAATAGCTTTCCTCGCCAGAAGGCAGGACGTGGTTCTACTTGCCAAATGCGGTTCAGGCTAATGCGCAAGGAGGCGAAAACGCCCGAGGCCGACCAAAAGAGCGCCACGCCTGACACCAAACCCACCTGACCCCGGACCTTCATCATGCGTTCGAGGTTTTCCTCGATCAGGTTGTTGCTCTGCAAGAGATAGAATTCAGCGAGCTCCGAGATGCTTTCTCGCACTACCTGGGCATCGAGGAAGTAGGACAGCACGACCAAGGACGTGAGAGTAAAGGGAAAGATGGCAAAGAATCCATAGAAGGAGATGCTGGCGGCCATGAACGTGGTGCGATTCTTTGAGAAACTCTTGGCAAGATGCTTGACAGCAGCAATGAGGACCCCGCCCCAGTTCGAGCCATGTTTTTCTTCTCGTTGCGTGGGAGCCCTCTCTGTCAAATTCCCCCACCTCCTTGGGTGTCTTCACTCTGGGATTACTCCTTGTTCAAAGCCTTGTTCTACTATTAGTCATGACCCGGCAGTTTTCCTGTGTAGCAATCATTTGACTGTAAGGTATCTGTGGTCCGGCTGTATGAGAACAAAGGAAGAGGAGAGGCGGCGCTCTCCTCTTGGTGCATACGGGTTCTTGCTATTTTTCTACACTACATGAGCTCTAGTATGCGAAAGGCCACATACACAATGGCTGGTGGTACCGAAACTAAGAGCAAGCCAGTCCGGGCAGATGCTCGGTCCCGGAGAGCATGGACCCCGTGGTATGCAGCCAGTATGATCCAGCCGGCTACTGCAGCATAGCTTAATACCACATGGCTGTCCCGCAATCCAACCACCACTCCCATGGCGGTCAGGGGCACCAAGAAAGACAACAGTGCTACGGCATTGGTCCGCCAGTCGAGAAGGCTGGTCTGTTCGGGTGATATACGCCGTATGACCAGTGGCACCGTGAGTATACTGAGGAGGATCTCGGGTCCCATGTAGGTCAGGTTGTAAACGAAAGAGTAGTGAGCAGCAGATATCCCCTCGGGAGCATAGGCACCAAAGAAGACCATGCCTGCCAAGAAATGGGAGAAGAAGCGGCTGGCTCCCCCAGCCACCAAACCGGCCAAGGGTTTATCCTTCAAGAAGCCCGCTACACCAATAACTGAATAGGCCAGAGGAAAGTCCAAGATGGCCTGGATGGGATGAACGATAAAGGGATCACCCAATAGCAGTTTGATAAGGCTGAACACAAAACCCGCTGCCAGGCCACTCTTTCCGCCCCAGCGCAGAGCATAGATGAATATGGGCAGCATCTGCAAGGATATGGAGCCACCTTGAGGCATACGTCCGAGCCGAAAGAGGCTCAGAAGGTAGGCAAAGGCCACCATGATGGCCAGTTCCAGTAACATCACGAGACGTCTTCTGTTCGTGTTCATATAACACCCTCCCATATTTCCTGCTGAAGGAAAAAGACCCGGGAAGCGGGTCTTAGAAAGGTATAACCTCGCTTCCCTACGCTGGCACTAACCAGTTCAGGTTCCAAGGGTCGGGATTCTATCCCCTCTCAGCCTTTGCGGCTCCCCCAGCAGACATCTTAAGTTGTAGTGGGAGGCAGCTTCAACACGATTGCTGCAATCCCTTCCTCCCTTCAGCGGTTTTTGACGATCCCGTACCGATTGGCTCCTTCTTTCACGCACTGAGACGCTACAAAGGGGACGAGGTTGAAGACTGCCCGCATGTTTGGTGTATGGCTCCACTATCGTCATCCTGCGGGTATGGACGGGCAGTCTTGCTCAATTGGATACCTTGTTTCGTCTGATACGGCTGCTCCACCTCTGAGGCGAAAACGGGGCCCTCAAGGGCCCCTTTTTCGGCAGACATCTCAGCTTATCCCAGTATGGCGGCAATGTCTTCCGCGGGCGTTGTTACAGGTTGTAGGTCAAAGTTTTCCATCAAGACTTGCAGTACCGGTGGCGTGAGGAATGCCGGTAGGCTTGGGCCCAGCCGGATGCCTTTGATACCCAGGTGAAGCAAGGTGAGCAGGATGGCCACAGCCTTTTGCTCAAACCAAGAAACGACAAGGGTAAGGGGGAGGTCGTTTACCTCACAATCCAACGCATCGGCCAAAGCTAACGCAATTTGTAGGGCACTGTAGGCATCGTTGCACTGCCCTAAGTCGAGTAATCGGGGAATCCCGTCAATGTCGCCCAGCTCCAGCTCGGTGAGGCGGAATTTTCCGCACCCCAGTGTCAATATGACGGTATCTTGGGGCAGTTGGCGCACAAACTCTGTGTAATAGCTGCGGCTGGTGCGGGTGCCGTCACATCCACCCACCATGAAGAAATGGCGGATCTTTTTAGCCTTGATCGCCTCGAGAATGGGTCCTGCCAGTTTCAGGACAGAGCGATAATTGAAGCCCGTGGTTACCGTCTTTCCCGACGTCTCTTCCAGCGCCGGAAGGGAACGAGCCTTGTCGATGACGGCACTGAAGTCATCGCGGTGGACGTGAGGAACCTCTGGTAGGCGGGCGATCCCGGTGGTGAAGATGCGATCGTTGTAGCTCTTGGGCGGGATCAAAACACAATTGGTGGTGGCAAGAATAGCTCCGGGGAAGTCGGCGAACTCCTGGCGCTGCTTTTGCCAGGCACCGCCCCAGGTTCCCGCCAGATGCTTGAAGCGTTTGAGTTTGGGATATCCATGGGCCGGTAGCATTTCGCCATGGGTATATATGTTGATACCCGTTCCTTCCGTTTGCTCTAGCAATGAACGCAGATCGAGAAGGTCGTGTCCGGTCACCAGGATGCCTGGCCCCGAACAGGTTCCGGTGTTTACCTTCGTCGGTTCGGCCACGCCGAAGGTCTCATTGTTGGCCGCATCGAGGATTTGCATGGCCTTGAGGTTTACCTTGCCTGCTTCCAGTACTAGGTCCAGATGGCTTTTCATATCGAAGTTTACGTTGGTGAGAGTGGAGAACAAGGCTTTGGACATGAAAGCATCGATCTCCGGGTCAGTGTATCCCAACACGCGGGCATGGAAGGCGTAGGCGGCTATGCCCTTGAGTCCGAATATCAATGTATCCTGCAAGCTGGCGATATCACTGTTTTTTCCGCAAACACCTTGTTTAGTACAACCGGTACCCCCTGCGGTCTGCTCACACTGATAGCAGAACATGGACATCCTTCATCATCTCCTTATGATAGAATGATTTGCTTCTATTGTACCGGGACCGGAAGGGGTGCGCATTGACATTCATCAATGGCAGCAAGGACTTCGGTATAGTTTTGTGGAAAACTTGTAAAAATCCCTTTCGAGGTGATGAGATGGTGGCCGAGCATCGCTGCAGTGATTGCCCCATCGCCCATAAGGATGGCCGTTTCACATTCTCGCCTCCGCCTGATGATGTGTTGTGCGAGTTCAGTCGCATTCACCGCTATCGCGCGGGCCAGCTCATTGTAGAGGAGCAGGATGAGGTCAATGGTTGGTGGGTGGTGCGCTCGGGGCGGGCCGAGATCTTTCTTGTGGATGAACGAGGACGCAAGCACCTGGTGCGGGTGGTGGGACCCGGTGATCTTCTGGGTACGTGTGCGCTAAAGGGTTTGGGTACGTACTGCTACAGTGCCCGGGCGTTGGACCAAGAAGTGGAAACCTGTCACTTGCCCCTTCCGGCCATTCCTGTGGTGTTATCTCGCTGCCCTGGTATCACCCAGAGTATCTTAGCAGAAATGGCCGAGGACCTAGCGGCTTCTTATCGAAAATTGCATCGTTTGGCGACCAAATCCGCGCGGGCACGATTGGCCTATCAGTTGCTTGACCTCATGCAAGACGGTACGGAGCCGGTCAAGCGCACCGTTTTAGCGGTGCCTCGCCAGCAACTGGCAGACATGATCGGTGTATCGTTGGAAACGGCGGTGCGGGCATTGACCCAGTTGAAGGAGGAAGGGTGGGTGGATACGCACGGACGCGACATTATCGTTCTGAATGCGGATGCTCTGCGGACCGTGGCTGAGAGCGAGTGAGGGACAAAAACATGCGAAAACGTTACGGTCTATCATTCTTGGGAGGTGCATGTCGTGGACAAAGGAGTGCTGCCCACAAAGTCCTGGCGGGAGAAACTCGTATCGCTGCGTCGGCAGGCTGAGATCACCGACGCT
>SLSY01000125.1 GCA_007130145.1 Bacillota bacterium | reverse complement strand
CCTCATAACGGAATAACACGGGAAAGAACTGCCAACGGAGCCCCTGCTACAGGGGCTCTTTTTTTGTGCCCTAAAAAGTTTACTCCAAACGGAGGTGATAACGGCCAACAACTTCATAAGAGGCGGGGCAGTATTCGCAGGACAGGCCAAGAGCCCAGAAAATCTCTGGGGGAGCCCTAAGGCTTAGAAGCCCGCAGAAGGAACCGAAACCAAAGCCGAAACCGGGGCCACCGCGCCCCGTTCTGCTGGAGATAGCCGCCCAGCACTGACGCGGCTGGCTAGACTGAAAGGAGCATGCAAGATGAACAAGGCTGAAATGGTAGAGGCCATCAAAGAGAACACCAAAGAGCAACGGGAACTGCTGAATGAGGCAGAGGAAGTTTACGGTGACGATAAGCATTGGGCGGTCAAGCGCAGGCGGGCCAAGTGGATGGCACTCGAAGAACTGTGCCGCGACTTGGGCATCGAGGTTGACTACGACAACGACTGATGAAAGGAGAATGCAAGATGAAAAACGAGAACCGCCGGAAGGCAACGCTGCTGGAGATTTTGGAACTGACCGACCGGGTTATTTGCACTGAGAAGGAATACAACAAGATCACTAAGGACCTGGACAAACAGCAGGGCATTGTGGTCACCCAGGTTGGCGGAGATACCTACATCGTAGAGCGTGAGGAGGAATAAAACGGGAGGCTGCGGCCTCCCTTCTCTCTTAGAAAGGAGCATGCAAGATGACGAAGGACCGCAAGCAGGAATTGATTACCGCCTTGATGACACAACACTTCGGCCCGATGGCTAAGCGAGATAAATACGACCCCGGAACAGTCCTTGCTATTGTCAAGGGCCTGGAGCGGTCAACGGTTGAAAAGTTGGAAGAAGTCGCCCGAACTAATGAGGTTAACGTCTGAATGGAGGTTCGCACTTTTGCCGAGGCTATGGTGTTGACTCACGATGAGGGCCTGGTGATCTACACGACCGAGGGCCAGCGCATATTCCTGACCGTGCATGCCGATTCCCTGGTGGAGTGAGAGAAAGGAGCGTCACCATGAAGAAGATCATTCGCCTTACACGTCCGGCTCGCCGAATCACTGGACAGCTCATTGAGGATGCCGCAATGGTGGTTTTCAACGAGGAAATTATGCCGGGCTTCTTGCAGCGTCAGCCAGAGCAGGGTCGGGCTCTTGTTCTCTATCAAGAAGGCCTCAGGATGGTTCGGGGCCTGGAGAAGCATGCCGAGGATATTGCCGACGAAGATGTCTGGGAAACGATGTGCAAAGCCACCCTCGCGGATCTTTACTACAAAGGTCTGTTTGAAGTCCACCCGGCTGTATTTCTCCAAGCACACGCGATATGAAGATGCTTTCTCGGGCGTTCACTGGTGGCTCTTGCCCGGAGGGTTGACCGACGAGGAGGTCCTGGCCTGGCTGGAGCGCGAGGGCGTGAATCCTGATGGCCACCGCCCGGCCCTGGGGCCTTATGACTGCACCGGGCAGTATTTGAGTTATCCCGTGAGGATTACGCGAACCAAAAGCCGGACCCTGGTGGTCCAATGCTTCGGACATGATGTTTGAGAAGGAGGAGAGAAACGTGGAATATTTGCCCACAGACGAGAAGGAACGATGCGACCTGTGCTATAGGTATAACGGCCAGGTTTGTGGCCAGGACTCGTACAATAAGACGGTTTGCGGCGATGTGAGCGAAGAGGCTTTCCGGGTGATGCTCGAATTCGGGTTGACCTGTGAAGAGGTGGCCCAGGAAGGTCCGTTCTGATAGCCGGGGAGGGAGGGCCTTCCCTCCCTCTTGGTGAAATGGTATCATGCGAGAAAGTGATGCGAAAGGAGAAAAGGTAATGCGACAACAAAGTATTAGGTTGCCCGAGGACCTGAGGAAGCGGCTTCGAGTCTTGGTGGCCGAGAGGGATACCTCGATACAGGCATTTGCGGTAGCCGCCATTCGCGAAAAGCTATCAAGAGAAAAGGAAGGCGTGAACGTTGGGGAGTTTATGACCGAATACACTGATGGCAGAGGAGAGAAGCACGAAGCGATTCAGATTCCCTGGGACAAGGTTGCAATGGTTCTGGGTCGGTACTATGCCGAGGATGAAGAGGACGACCAGACCCTGTTGGATCACCTTCTCTCCCTGGGGGCCCCGAAATGGGTCCAGGAGGCTGAAGGTTGGACTGATGATCACGGCTGGGGGCTAATTGGGCCTGTGATTTGATTTCTCTTCTTGGGCCTTCTTGCGAAGCCGCCGCAGGGCGACCTCCACGAGGATTTCGAGGGCCGCCCTTTGAGCGTTGCGGGAGGGGCCGGAGCATATACCAACCCCCGTCACAGCACCCGACATAAAGAGGGGATCCGCCGTATTAGTAAAAGACATGAGCCGCTCGGCCTCGGCCTTGGTGCACATCCTTTCACGGCGAAGCCGCGCCGTCAAGACCGAACCAATGGGAAATCCCGAGGCCAGTCCTACTGCCATTACGAAGGACCCATTGCCCGGAACCCGGAAGATGGGGCGCATCAACGGTTCGAGAAGAACGCCCATGAAGTGAATTACCCCCAGTCCCATGAGGAGTTCGGCCCCGATGAAGAAGGGTAACAGAGCCGGGAAGACTATGCCCCACCACAATTCAAGGCCTCGTAAAGCTGACTCAAAGGCGGCTGCTGGATACAGGACCATGGAGAAGACACAAGCCACGGCGCCGACCGCCATGAATAGCGGTGCAAAGTTCTTTCCCAGTCGTTTTTTCACGAGAAGAAGCACCGCACTGGCGACCACTAAGATGAGTAGCAGCAAATGATTCACCTTCCCCAAGTCAGTTGCTCCATGTCTCATCTATATTGGGGGAAGTGCTCTTGTAGAGCTCTCGGGTGACTGCGATGTCGGATAAGGTCTTTGGGGGCAGCCTCTTTGCGCCAATCGCCTATCAGATTAAGGTCTCCCACGCATGGGCACTAGGGATTCTCGGTCTACTCTTTTTTGAAAGGGTTTCTCATCCCCGGGTTGAAGGGGTATACCATCTAGGGCATATGTTGGTCTTAATGAGGTATGCATGTTGAGCAGGGCACCGTTCTTGGGCAGGCTTGGTGGATTGGCTTGGTCATGTTGCTGCTGCAACACCGTGCTCTCAAGAGCCAAAGCGACGCCGAGAGTGAGAAGGAGCATCTAGATCAAGAATCTACTATGGAACCATGAGCGTAGCGGTGGATCGCTTGCCAGACTTCCCGGAAGAAGGAGAGTGTCTATGCTAAAAGAAGCGGTTACAATCATTTTCCTACTCCTGTTCACGTGTGTCTCTTTGAGCGGATGCGGTTGAGAAGGGTGGCAGCGTATAGACCTTCCCGATGAGTCGATTCCGCTTCCCATGAACGGTCGCTTTCGAAGGGCAAACGTTCAGGACTTAGAAGTTAAGATGAAGGATAGGATGTACGGCAGTGTCGATCAGGTTTTGCTTACCTATCATGATCCAGGTGTTGGTGACGTAGTCTTCTTGGGCAGCAGCACGTGGTCCGGTGGACTATGGCATACCCGTGACTTAGACCAACCCGTTGAGTATATGGTGCATCGAATGGGTGGGGTTACCGCAGACCACCATACAAGATTCCATTATGTGGCCGTGTGGAGGAATTCTTCTGAAGTCAACCAAATCCATATCGAAGTCAATGGTCAGTCCTTTGATGTTCAGGACGAGGATATGATTGTTCTTCGATGGGAAGCTCCGGCGCAGTCGGGGATAGAGCATCTTGAACTAACCGCAATGGATGAAGAGGGAGAAGTCATTTGGCAAGATGAGTGGTGACCTCTAAGGCTCAAGTTGGATTTACGGGTTTCGTCGGCAAGAGAAATCTACGAGAGAGGGGCCATGCTTCCCATGACATCACTCGGCTGCAGAGGGCTATTGTTGCTCATCATCACAGCATTTCTTCTACCTACATCCGGTTGCAGTGGAACGGGGTATGGGGTGAGCTTCGATGAGGAGAAGGCGGAGCAGGTTAACCTCCTGGAAGGGGTTCTCTTGGCTGATGTGGACTGGATGCGAACGACTGTGGGAGGATTACCGCATTACGTCGAGTTACAGGAAGCTATCAAGCCGTTGCACCGCTTCTTTTCTGAGGACTTCCCTTTACAAGTGTTGGATTCTGAGGAAGCGGATGCTTTTCGGTCGGCCGATTTGGACCCAGAAACATTGAAAGTAAGGAGCACCGAAACTAGTGAAGTAATCTATTCTCGTGACCTGACCGTGGAGTTCTATCAACAAGAGGCTGGGAAAGAAAGACTGCTATTGAGCCTTTGCTTGTATGGCCATCTCGTTACCGTCAACGGCAGGGCTTATCTGTCAGACCCTCCTCTTGTCGACGAATTTTTGGTGGTATTCACCGATATTCACCAAGAGCCAGGCTGGGTAAGCGGTGCGAGAAAAACCCCTGGGTCGGATGGCCCGACCCTATTGCAACAAAGTCATATTGACCAGGCCATACGGGCGTTTGAAGAATTGGAGTCATGGGAGGTTTATGACCAATTCCAAAAGATGAGTGGGAGTTTCTATGAGGACGAAAATGATGTTGACTGGGGCATCCGTCAGATAAACAGTCAGTGGATGACCGCAGGAGTCGTGCCTGTCTTCTTCACGAGAGAAGAGCAACTGGCCATGTACGTTCACAAACATGACGGTTCCGAGCTGCTCCTTATCTTCGATGTTGAGGAAGTTGGCTATTTTCGACGCCCTGACGATGCAGTGCCCAGAGAGATCAGAACGAAGTAGATCTTGACGTGGACCTTGGCTGAACAGCATAACAGCCGAGACCATTCTTATTACCAGCCTTGGATGAGCACACGGTAAATGCCTAGAGGAGGCACCCTTTGGGCCTTTCGGGGGGAGAGCCTATGCTAACCCTGTTTACAGCACTCGACATGAAGAGGGGTTCCGCCGTATTAGTAAAAGACATGAGCCGCTCGGCGGACTGGGCCTCGGAGCAGTCTTACCAATCCGACAGCCACTAGCTGGAGCGTCACTCCTCCTGTGTGGTTTGGTGATGTTGCTGTTGCAACACCGTGCTCTCAAGAGCTAAAGCGGCGCTGAGAGTGAGAAGGAGCATCTAGATCAAAAGTCTACTATGGAACCATGAGCGTGGCTGTGGTCGGCTGCCAGGTTTCTTGGAAGAAGGAGGGCGTTTATGGTCGGAAATCGGGCCACAGTCATTCTTCTACTCCTACTCATGTGTGTTTCGCTGACTGCGTGTGGAGAAGAAAATGTGTGGCAACTGGTAGATCTTAGTGAGGAACCCGAGCTTTCCGATGAGGTGCATAGAAGGTTGCCAGGGGTGGTTGGGTCACCAATGTCTCCCCATGAAGTTGAGGAATTACAAGTGAGGATGGTGGACTGGGAACACCCCATTAGGCAGTTGAATAATGTGAGTACTTATCAGACTCTGGTCACTTATCGTGAGCGAGGTCGCGATCGAGTCTTTATGGGTCGACTGAGTTTCACTTCTCGAGGCAAGGGGGTAGGTGGGGGTTCTGGTTCAGGACAATGGCATATTCGTGATTATGACCAACCTGTTGAGTATATGGTCCACCAGATGATCAACACGGTCACCTCTCGCAATACGAGATTCCACTACGTGGCCGTGTGGACAAATTCACCTGAAGTTGAGCAAATACACATTAGGGCCAACAACCAATCGTTTGATGTTGAGGGTGATATGATCGTTCTGCGATGGGAAGCTCCAGCGCATTTGGGGATAGAGCATCTCGAACTGACCGCCATGGATAAAGAGGGAGAAGTCATTTGGCAAGATGAGTGGTGACCTGTTAAAGGGCAAGTTGGATTTGCGGGTTCGACCGGCAATGAAATCTAAGAGAGAGGGGCCTTGCTTCCCATGACATTGCTCAGCTGCAGAGGGCTGTTACTGGTCACAATCACAGTCTTTTTTCTATCTACATTGAGTTGCAGTGGAACGAGGCATGGGGTGACCTTCGATGAGGAGAAAGCGGAGCAGGTTTATCTCCTGGAAGGGGTTCTCTTGGCTGATGTAGACTGGATTCGAACCGTGGCAGGATTACCGCTTTACGTCGAGTTGGAGGAGGCTATGGAGCCGTTGCAACGTTTCTTTTCTCAGGAAGTTCCTTTACAGCTGTTGGATTCTGAGGAAGCGGATACTCTGCGATCGGCTGATTTGAGGCCAGAAACGTTGCGGGTAGGAAATACGGTTTATCCCCGTGACGTAACTGTAGAACTCCATCAAGAGGACGAAGGAAGAGAAAAACTGCTAGCGAGTTTTCACTTATATGGAAATCTTGTTACCGTCAACGGCAAGGATTACCTTTCAGACCCTCCTCTCGTCGACGAGTTCTTGGTAGTGTTCAGCGGTGTTGTCCAGACGCCCGGCTGGGCAAGCGGTGCCCGAAGATCCCTCATCTTATGGGAGCAAGTAGCTCTCCTCTCCCAGGAGCCGGAACTCAGTGAGGGTGAGATGAGGCTTTTGAAGAATCGCCTGGTACCACGCAGGGCTGATGAGGTTGAAGACCTACGCATTTTCCTGCATGAGGGTAGATTGAGTTTGACTGCCTATCGATTGGGGCCGTATGAGATGGTGAATTTTCGAATGTTAGGTTTCGAACAGTACAAAGAGCGAGACTTTGAGCAGCCTGTACAGTATGTTGTGAGAGAAGCCGAACGCTATGAAGTCTATTCAAGCCGAAATTTCGATCACTACATCGTGGTGTGGAGCAATTGCGCGCAAGTGCAGCAAATCGTCGTTGCAGTAGATGAGCAGTCTTTTGAGATCTCTGGCTCGGAATTTGCTGTTATCAGAAGACCACAGGGCAGACCGG
>SLSY01000126.1 GCA_007130145.1 Bacillota bacterium | reverse complement strand
TGACTGCCCTGGAGAGAACGATGCCAAGGGCCGTCACAGAAGCCAAAATCAGAAGTTCTCTATGAGTTCATCGACCAGGGCGCTGACATAGTTTACCGCTTGGCGGATGGCCTCGGGTTTCTCCATATCCACCCCGGCCATCTTGGCCAGCTCGAGGGGAGGCTTAGTGCCCCCGGTCTCCAGGACCTTGAGCCAGCGGTCCACGGCCGGTTGCCCTTCCTCTTGGATGGCTTTGGTTACGGCCGTACCCACGGTCAACCCAGCGCTGTAGCCATAAGGCGACAGTCCCACGTAGTAGTGGACCTGACGCATCCAGGTAAGACGGGCGCCTTCATCCACCACCAGCTCATCGCCCCAGTATTCCTCCAGGATCTCACCTTGCACCCGGCTGAGGACACTGGCGGTGATGGTTTGCCCTTCTTCAGCCAGAGCGTAGATGCGACGTTGCAGTTCACCTTCGATGAGGTGGCGCACATAGTTGTGATGGTAGGTCATGAGCATCTGCATGATCACCCAGCGGCGCATGCGCTGATCGGTGGTCTTGTTCAAGATGTAGCTTGCCACCAAGAGCTCATTGATCGTTGACGGCGCTTCGGTGAAGAACATTGATCCCCGGGAGTTGGTGAGCTTATGGTGACGCTGGTACAGGATGCCATGTCCGGCATGGCCCAGTTCGTGAGCCAGTGTGAGCACATTGCGCATATTGTCGGTCCACGTCATGAGGATATACGGGTGCACATCGTAGATGGGGTTGCAAAACGCTCCGGTGGCCTTACCTACATTGTCGGCCAAATCAACCCAGCGGTTTTCTACCGCCGTCTTTACCATGTTGGCGTAATCGTCACCTAGCACGCGGAGGCCCTCGATCAGGTATTCGGAGCCCTCTTTGAAGGTGGTCTCGGGAGCAAAATCCGGATCAAGAGGAGCTTCCAAATCACAGTAATAGAGCTGATCTAAACCCAAAAGGCGCTTGCGCAAACGGGCATACCGGCGCATGGCCGGTGACAGTTCTTTGAGAATGATATCGTGGAGGTGGTCGTAGACTTCGCGGGTTACCTCCTGCCGGTAGAGTTCGGCATCAATGGCAGAAGGGAAGCCTCGTAAACGGGCCAGCACTACGTTCTTCTTGATTTCGGTGGCCAAGGTAGCTCCGTAGGTGTTTTGGAACTTGCGCAAGCCTTCGGTGAAAGACCAAAAGGCGTTGCGGCGCAACACGAGATCGGATGAACCTTCATATTTGCCTTCATAGAGGGCGATGGACACCGGGCGCTGGCGGCTCTGCCCGTCTTTAACAGGTTCAAAGGCAAGATCTGAGCTTTTGGATCGTTCGTAGATCATCATAGGAGAACTCAGCACACCTCCGAGGGCGGCCAGAGCTTCTTCTGTATCGTCACTCAGGGTATAGGGTTTTTGCCGCAAAATCTGCTCCAAGAGGCGACGGAAACTGGCCAGCCCGGGAGCATCTTTCATGAACTGCTTCAGATCGTCTGCGTCAAGGCGCAAGATCTCGGCCTTAATGAATGCCGTCTCCGCCTGAATCCGGGATCCCAGGTCACTCATGCGGCCGGCGTTCATCTGGTTCTCGGCATCGGTGCCATCACCAGCTAACTTGAGCGAGGCATAAGAGCCCACCCGTACCATGATCTTTGCCAGTTCTTCCTGAGCTTCGAGGCAAGATAACAGAGTCTGACCGTCTTCGGAAAGGCGTCCCCGGTAGGCAGTGACGTTCTCCAGAGCTCTCTCAAGTTGCTTGAATTCGGCTTCCCAGGCCTCTGGGGTGGGGAAGATGTCGTCAAGATTCCAGGTGAGTTCCTTTGCCACTTGCCCACGGGTCAGTCGGTCTTGCATGCTCTCTCCTCCTTTGCACTGTGAGAATTACCGTTGCATGACTTCGGGCGTCCCGGTGGATATCCCTGCTTATGGTAGGTCGGCATCAGCGTGAGACGATGCGAGCCCAGTTACGGGCGAGCGCCCGAACCGCGATCCTGTGGTTCTTTCCGTGCGCACGCTCGCTTCGGCCGTAGTCTTAGGCCCAGGGCTAAGAATGCAGCGAAAGCCGGGCACAACGGCAAAGGGCGTGGCGGAAAGGCTTAGTGCAGGCCCTGCGTTTGTGCATACGGGCATGACGCCCACTCGTAAAGGGCGAGGGAGAGGGGCCTGGCAGCGCCTCGGCCCTTTCATGGGAATGTTAACGGTTACGGTCAGTGCCCCATTCTGCCAGCAGTCGGGAACAAGAACCGGGGACGGTTGGTCGTGTCTAAGCGGTCGAAACGTCCCGGAGACGTAGCCTTCCCCAGAAGAGTTATCATTCATCTTCACTCTACCGGACAGGAGGGAGGCCCGCGGTGACATCTGATCCCATGTTTACGGTGCTAGGAGGGGGCATGCAAATGGCTGGGGAAAAGGGCCGGCGGCCAGGCGAGAGACGATGGGATCGTCGGCGGGAACCCAGCGATACTGGTTCAACTCATGCACAGCGGCCCAATGTGCGGCTTGATGTTCTAGCAGATGGGGGCATTGGGTGGTGATGGCCGCAAAGGAGAAGAGTCTGAGGAAGAAGGAAGGGTATTGGTAATCCACTGCGAGGAAGGGAGTCACCCGGTCCAGAGTAACATTCAGTTCCTCTTTTAGTTCTCGGTGCAACGCCTTCACCAGCGGCTCGTTTGGCTCCACCTTGCCCCCCGGGAACTCCCAATGCCCTTTGAGAGGCCCGCTGGCGCGCTGGGCCACATAGATGCGGTGGGATGCATCGGTAAGGATGACCGCCACCACCCGTTTCAACCGGCCGTCCTCCATGGCTTGTTCCAGAAGAAGAAGCTTCTTCAAAAGGTGTGAACTCAGAGGCTTTCTGTCATCGCCTAAGAGCATGCGTTGGTGGCACGATGGACACAACGCTGCCACTACCCCAAGAGGCCCTGAGGACTCGCGATGGTTAGGTCCGAGGCAATGGGTTTCAAGATAAGGTGAGCCACCGGCAGAAAAGGGAGCTGGTGTCCCGCACAGCTCACAAAAGCCGCTGGCTCTGGCCAGAGCGTAGACTGCCATCCGCCGGCGCGCTTGCGCATAGTCTGCCACAGAGGTCGGGCTCTTATCGCTGGCGGTAAGGGCGTGCCGGCGATACAGTGAGATGTCCCGGGCCGTGGTTTCTCGCACCTCCAGCATCGGTCTCCAGAGGTGGGTGGGGGTCTCATCTTCCACCAAACGGTATGTTGCCTGCTGACCGCTGTGGTCATGGTCGATATAGAGAAAGAACCCGAGAAAGCGGCAACGTTTGCTGCCCAGATCGGTGAAGATGGCAATGGGGCGCTCAAGCGTGCTTGCCGTCAAGGTCTTTGTGGGCTGCTCTTGCCTTTGGGCGAGCGCATCGAAGTGCACATGGTAAAATCCGTCCTCTTTCCAGCATGCTTTGGGACAGTGAGACGGGCCGGGGCTGTTGACCAGGAGCACTGTGAAGCAAAAAGACAAGTGGCAGTTCTTTGGGCCGGTGCCCTGCAATCGCTCCAGGTCGCTATGGTGATAAACGGCACCCTTATTCAAGTCAAGCAGGCTGGGCATGACATGACGACTCCTTGTTCTTGCCATCGCGTGGCGGGCTCTTGTCAAGTGTAACCTTTCAGCGGGCGTTTGAAAAGTCCACTAGCATGTGGGGTGACCTCATCACCGTATGGTGCATGGTGGTGACCCTGGGTGAGGTTTCGTTGAGCCTGCCTCTGGTTCAGGTCACTCTCAAGACACTCCTGGTCTATGAGTTCCCATGGTCTGAGGCGGACATAATCGGCCAGCGCTTGTTGGTGAGGGGCATGTGGCTCACAAACAGTCAAAGCCACCACCTCGTGGCGAACAGCGTCGTTGCTTCGTGTGACCTCTGCCTAAAAGCAGAGGCCATCACCCCGCAGCAAGATGCAGAGATGTGACAGCTCAAGACGCGTTGTGGGCGTGATATCTGCCCGTCGGTCTGACTGCTCGCAGCCCGGTACGAGCAGCAGTGTTGCACCGGTTCCTGCACCTGTGCACACAGGCGTTTGTGCATAGACGGCTTTGTGGTATATTGCACGGTGGCGTGGTGACCATCACCGAATCATTCGTGCATGTTTTCTCCCGCATCGTTGTGATGGTTCCCTCCGCGTGCAGGCAGCATGTGTCCGGCGATGCCCGCCGGTGACATCAAACGTACCCTTCGTGCTGTCTTATCGCTCAAGACAGCGGATCGATTCAGCTTCGGAGTGTCGTGGAGAGTAGCCCTGATCTCAAAGACAAACCGCCGGTACACCGGCGGTTTGTGGGTTCTCGTTCCCCATTTAGGGTGAGAAGAGATTACTCCTCTTCTTTGGAGACATTGACCATCTGCTGCCCGCAGCAAATGAGGGCTCCGAACCCTGACTCCTTCACAACAACCTTATTCCCACAGACTTGACAGAGATACTCTTCCCCTACTTTAGTGGCCATGACTAGCCCTCCTCCATTGGTCTTAAGATGCACTGCCATATTACGGCATAGTGGGATGGTCCCACCTAGCTGCTCACTCATGGTCAGTTGCGTGTAGTATTCTTCCTTGTGTTGCAGTTGTCCTCCAAAAAGGTGTTTTATGATGTCAGATTTGCTTCTTCCCGGCTTACGTCACTGCCCGGTTTGCGGCGTGCGATGTTTGTGGGTACGCGAATCACTGCAACCAGAACTCTTGTGACCCATTGCAGTGCATGAGGGCAAAGAGAAGCCACAAGAGGTGTTGCGTAGCTGCGGTGATGTTTCCCTCACGTTCGAAAGAGGCGAACCTAGTTGTGGTGTGTAATAGTAGCAAAAGATGATTTCATCGTACCTACGAGCAGCAGGATGTGAAAGCAAGCTGATGCCTCGTCTTATCAAGCAAGAAAAGGCAGTAGAAGTTCAAAGCGGCTCTGGGTCCGTCTCCACCACGCAGGCCACTGTGACCACGGATCGTCGGGCGCTGACCCGGGATGTGCTCAATCTGGCCATGCCGGCCATTGCCGAGCAGTTGCTTTTCACAGTGGTGCAGATGGCGGCACTCATGATCGTGGGACGATTAGGAGCCACGGCTATTGCCGCGGTGGGGGTTTCCAACCAGCTGCACTGGCTGTTTCAATCCGCCTTTTGGGCCTTTGGCGCCGGGACCACCACATTGGTGGCGCGTTTTGTGGGAGCGGCTGAACCGCTCCTGGCTCGGCAGGCGGTTAAACAGGCGGTGACCTTCTCTTTGCTTCTTAGCCTGGTTGCATCCATGGTCGGGGTGGTTTTCGCCCCCGCTGTCCTGCTCTTTATGGGAGCAGAAGATGCGGTGCTGGAGCTGGCTACGGTTTATTTGCGTATAGCCTTCTTGGCCATCATCTTCCAAAGTGTGAACCTGTGCCTTTCTGCCGCGCTTCGGGGATCGGGTGATACCCGTACTCCCCTCAAGGTGGGAGGAATGGGAGCCGTGATCAACGTGGCCCTGCTTTTTCTCCTCGTCAGCGGCAACTGGGGGCTTCCCCAGCTGGGGGTACCGGGAGCGGACTTGGCTCTCTTGTTCTCTCAGATCACCGTGGTCGCGATCTACTTGGCGATATTCTTGTCAAGGCGCTGTGCGCTGCGTATCGAGAATCCTTGGCGCATGAGCGTCGACATGGAGATGATCAAACGCCTTCTCAAGGTGGGTATACCGGCAGCGCTGGAGCAGCTTCTCATGTCGTTGGGGATGACCATGTTCACCCGGTTGGTCATTACGCTGGGTACCGTTCCCTATGCGACGCACCAGATCGTCATGAATATCAGTTCTTTGGCCTTCATGACCGGTTTTGGTTTCTCCATGGCTGCCACTGCTCTAGTGGGGCGGAGCCTGGGTGCACAAAGGCCTCAACTGGCCGAGGATTATGCGCGCACCACCAGTCGTATGGGTGTCCAAGTGATGGTCTTGTTTGGCCTCTTATTCTTCTTTTTCGGTTCACCTCTGGTCATGCTCTATTCTCGCGAGCCGCACATCATCTCTTTGGGGGCCCAGATGCTCAAATGGGCCGCCCTTACCCAACCGGCCATGGCTTTTTACTCCATTATCGCCGGTTCTCTACGAGGCGCCGGGGATACTCGTTATCCTCTCTACATAACCTTTGTGGGCATGTGGACCCTGCGCATTGGTGTGGCCTATCTCTTGGTCCAGAACACCCAGATGGGTTTGGCCGGCGTCTGGATCGCTGTCAACGCCGACCAGTGGGTTCGGGCCGTTCTCGTCTACTTGCGCTTTCGCACCGGCCGCTGGAAGACTATTGCTGTGTGATGCTACAGGAGGGAGTATACAGACGTGAAGATCTGGCGCTATTTGGGATATGGGAGCTTGGCCATCGTAGGCCTCATGCTTATCGTGATGGTGGGGGCTGTCATTTTGCCTCTTCCACCGCTTGATACCCAACCTCCCCACACGTTGGCCTATCCCGATAGCCAGTTCGTGGAGATTGATGGTACCAGCGTGCATTATCGCCGCTGGGGGGAGGGCCCTCCTATCTGGGTGCTCCTGCACGGATTTGGTGCCAGCACCTTCTCCTGGCGGGAGTTGATGGTTCCCGGGGTACTGCCGGGTACGTTCTACGCCTTTGACCGCCCGGCGTTTGGCCTCACCAGCCGCAGCTTCCCCGGTCCTTATAGCGAAGGCGATGCAGTGACCCTCACCTTTTCTCTTCTGGATGCGTGGGGCGTCGACGATGCCATCTTCGTTGGTCATTCGGCCGGCGCTCGCTTGGCCATGTTCATGGCCCAGGAAGATCCCCGGCGCGTGCAAGGCCTGGTACTCATCAGCCCGGCTCTGAGTGCTCCGGCTCGCCTCCCGGGGTGGACTGAGCGCCTACTCCGTTC
>SLSY01000144.1 GCA_007130145.1 Bacillota bacterium | reverse complement strand
CATCTTCAGTGACACCGAGGACATTCCAGCTTGGATGATGGGTTCGGTGCAAGCAGCGGTGGAAGCTGGGATCATTACCGGTTATGATGATAATACCTTCCGACCACATGAGAATGTCACCCGCGCTGAGATGGCCGTTATGATAGGGCGGGTCATTACGCTCATGCAGCTGGAAACAGAAGTGGACGAGGCGATCTTGTTTGCTGATGAAGGGTTGATTCCCGCCTGGGCTGAAGAGGGTGTCAGGCTGACAAGTGGCCTGGGCATTATCACCGGCTATACAGATGGCAGGTTCATGCCGACCGCACTGGCCTTGCGGGGGGAAGCCGCAGCCATGCTTGTCCGCTTGTTGAACCTACCCTAACCAATTCATGGACTCAAACGGGAGGGCGGTTTTCCGCCCTCCCGTCGTTTCCGACCAGCGCTTACCCAGATGTTCCAGAGGACGGCGCAGCGATTTGACGCGGTCGCCATGGCTTTGCAAAGTGTTACCAGACTGGTATGTAATTAGTTGAGGGCGCCTTGTCTAGGCTAGAACAGTCAATGCCATGACCCCATGGCATTGTCGAATTATGCCATGGCCATCTCTGTGGAGGAGCTAACTCTCGTTAGAACTGACGTAAGCTGGGCGGGCTGGGCAAGATGAAGAGTGCCATGAAAAGACAAGCGCCTGCAATGATAGATCATCTCCTTGCACCCCAGGGATATCGTATTCCTCTTCTCCTTATAGTAGTGAAGGAGAACCAGGGGCATACGAAGGCAAATGGAGCAATCTGCTGCGTTGTATCCATGACAAGAGAGAGAATATGGAGTTATTACAATTGATTCTACTGGAAACCAGACGGCTGCTCATAAGGGAGTTGCGGATGGATGACATCGATCGGGTCATGATCGTGTGGGGCGATCCCGAGGTCATGCAGCATTGCGGGGGAGCCGGTAGCAAAGACCAAGAGATGAAACACCTGCAATCCTACATCAAACACCAGGAAAAGAGCGAGAAGAAGACGGGACAGTTCATTAGTAAAACTACCCTAACAGCTTCGGTTAGCCATTGTTGAAATAGAAAGATGCCGGGGAATCACCCTGGCGCCAGGTCCAATCTTTGTCTCCATGTTCCTCATGGCGTAATGGTCTACAGCATCATTCAACGGCGGGTGCGCTTAGCTTTGAAGGAGTCGGGCGTTCCCATCGAGTAGTATGACCGTAGAAGTTCTCTGGAGCCCAGCGGCCGCATCATTTTGGAGCACTTTCTCAGTGTGAATGTGGTGCTCTTGGGTCTGTCCGAGAACATCTACCTTTACTGGACGCCACCTTGAGCCGACTGACGCACTGCCGGCAATTACTCTTCTCTTGTGCCAAGGGTGCGGAAAGTGGGACGGGGCAAGAGGCTACGGCCATTAACTGAGACGGTAGCCAAACCATAAACCCAAGACCAACCAGAAACGAACTGCAATATACATTCATCTCCTTGTCTTAGGCAATAATCCTCTGTCTCAGCGCCCAAGCGACGAGATGTACTCGATCTTTCAGACCCAGACGCGCCATCATCATGGAGATGTAGTTGTACACTGTTCCAGTGGACAGGTGGAGCTGGTTAGCGATCTGCGCTGTAGTACTCCCAGCCGCGATGAGTGTCAAGATCTCCAGTTCACCCTTGCTAAACGGCAAAGATGAAACATGGTCATTTGTACCTGTTGCCGGGTGGTAGTGGTTGTGCCCGAGGTTCTGGACTATGGCATCTAACGCCGATTCATCAAAGACCTTTAAGCCCTTTTGTATATCAATGATGGCACGGTGCAGATTATCAATGTTCGCATTTTTGACCATGTACCCGTCAATGCCCGCCAAGACAGCTTCGGTTACACTGTTTGGATGGTCACAGGCGGTAAGAATCAGTATCTTCATTTCGGGGAACTGGGCCTTGATTCGGCGCGTCTCCTCAATACCATCGCACACGTTCATTCTGAGATCCATGACCAAGATATCAGGCTTTTCTAATTCGCAATGAGACAAGGCTTCAACAGCATTGGAAACTGATGCTAGGACTTCAAAACTGGGATTAGAGTCCAACGAATGGGCCAGCATTTCGCAGAACATGGGTTGGTCATCGGCTATGACAATGCGAATCATGAAATAACCCCCTGTTCATGTTACCATGGTTGGCCCTTCCTTTCTTGCCTGTGGTTGCTTTTTTTGTGTACATACTGCTATTGTTTGGGTTTTCCAAGCCTGGGGACAGGGGGCTCTACCACTTATGGCTTGAACCCTAGTTTTGCTGAAGTTGGCGATAGCGGAAAGGGGGAACACCCAGTTTGCTTTGGAACAGTCGGGTGAAATGACTGTGACTGTTGAAGCCACACATGAAGCAGATATCGGTAATCGAGTGATTGGTTGAGCGCAAGAGTATGCTGGCTTTATCGAGTTTCAAGTCAATGAAGTAGCGGTAAGGGGTCTTGCCGGTTTCTAACTTGAACAGGCGGATGAAGTGGTACTTGCTCAAGCCCACCACAGCTTGCAAATCATCCCAGCTGAAATCCTTGTCCCAGTTGGCGTGGAGGAAATCTACTGCGGTGGTCATGCGCCTTTTCCCGCCATGGGCTAGGCGTGGTTCGGTCGTGGGCGACTCATTGTTTAAAACTCTCAACAGGTGGATAACTATCATGCAACTGAGATTGTCCAAGACAAACTGATTACCTGTTTGTTGAGCCTCACACTCGTCGGCAAACATCTGTAGTAGCAGCCCCAACTGGTGGTCATAGGCAGAGGGTTCGTTCGAAAAACTCACCTGACTTCCACGAAACAAAGAGGCGGCAATACTGTGCAAGTAGTGGCGGTTAATCTGAAAGGCCATGAGGAAATGGCCTTCTGCTCTCTGCGCGGGGGCGTGAAGCTGCCCAGGGTTACAAGGGAAAACGTGATTGCGAGGTAACAGAAAGGTTCTCTTGTCTATGGAAAGGACTGGGCTATGGGATAGGGGTACAGTGAATTCGTAATCGTCGTGTATATGCATTATGTTATCGTCTTGACGGGGTACCGGACCTCGCGGGGTAAGTAGGCGAACATGCTGATTCGCACTGACTTGGAAGAGAGAGGGAAGCAGATCTACTATCTCCTTGGGCAATGGCGAACTCTGACCCATGAACTTCTCCCAGTCCGTCACGGTAAATCTCCCTCCCCGCGCCTTGGGAACGTATCAGTTAGCGTTTGTGGCTTGTGGAGCCGGAGTTGGCGTTCTATAGATCATACTTCTACCTAGTCCTTACACCACCCTGCCAAGAATGAGGAATCTCATATAGGTCATGTGATTCCTCATTCTTCTATATGAGTGTTTAGAAAGCTATACGTGAAATGATTATAGTTGGCATGAAACGCTTGAATTGTTCCAGGCCGTTCATTACTTCTATACTTAGAAGGGGCAGAATCGCCTTTTTCTCTTCAGTTGCACTCGTCTGTCTCCATGATAGTCAAGTAACGAACCTGGACTGTGCGGTGTCCCGGGTCTGTATGGTTGCTACGGTGAGCCACAGAACAAAGAGAATAGCGAGCAGAGACATTTGAGCCAGCGGTGGTCGGTTACTCTCATCGGTACCTATCTGGAGAGGGGACTAATACAATGTATCACTCAAGTAGAATGAGGCTACTTAGCAGTTTCCTGGCACTATTTATGCTCTTCACACTGACCCCCCCGGCGGCCGCTGTAGCAGCTCGAGCATCAGCAGATAGCGAGGCCTTTCTCTCTTCTGAGGATGTGGTGAAATCTGGTGACGATGAAGTGGACCTACCTAGAGCTGACGGAATTGTGGTCAAGTACCGGTCGGGCTCCTTGGGACAGCTGGATGGAGAAGGGCCGCCCGTCAGACTCCCTGACGGCGGGAACCTCATCCATGTGAGGCCCACCCTGGGGCAGGACATGGCCCAGGAACTCGCTTCCTTGCGCAGCAATCCGGCCGTAGAATATGCTATCCCCAACTATATCCTCTCAAGCCAAATCACTCCCAATGATCCTCTTTATAGTGAACAGTGGAGCCTGCCGCGCCTGCAAGCGGAAGGGGGCTGGGAGACGTTAATTGATTATCTGGGAGAAGTGGAGGCGCGCCCCGTCACCGTGGCCGTCCTGGATACGGGCATTGACGGGACCCACGAGGATCTGGTGGGACGAGTGCTAGCGGGCTACAACGCCATCACCAAGACGGCCATCGAGGCCGGAGCCATGTCCGACGATTCCTCCAACTCCCATGGAACCATGGTCGCGGGGATCATCGCAGCCAACACGGACAACAATGTGGGCATCTCCGCTGTGGCCGGTGGTTTTCCCATTGACCTGATGCCGGTGAAGGTGTTGGATCGCAACGGTTACGGTACCATGATGGACGTGGTTGAAGGCATTCTCTGGTCGGTGGACCAGGGGGCCGAAGTGATCAACCTCAGTTTGGGGGCCCGCCTACCGGATTATCCGATTGCCCTGGCCGAAGCCGTGGATTATGCTGTGGACCACGGGGTCATGGTAGTGGCAGCGGCTGGGAATGAAGGCCGGTCTTATACCGGGTTTTATCCCGCCGATCTCAACGGGGTAATGATCGCCGTTGCCTATGACCACACACCCCGGTACGAGGTGGCTTCCTTCAGTAACTACAATAGTGGATACCAGTATAATACCAATGATGCCTTCTTGCTTCCCGGGGTTGATATCTTGACGACCCAGCGGAACCACGAGTACGGAGTCTTTACCGGGACCTCTGCCGCTGCCCCCCACTTGAGCGGGATTGCGGCCTTGCTGTATTCGGCAGCGGATGGCACCGAAGAATATGTCCGCATCCGGGAGAGCCTACGCCAGGGCGTGACATCTGGTAGCCCCGTGTATGTCACCGCCTTTGCTTCTCGTTCGTATCCAACGGTCAGGATGGCCGCCAGCCGTTTTGGGGAGTATGACCCGGGAGCTGCTCCCTGGCTCCGCATAGGCCTGGATGATAATGCAATACTCACCGCTGAGGTCAAAGTTCCCGTAGAGGTGGAAAATCCTCATACCGTAGAAGAGATAGCCTTTTACTACCAGGTGCATACCGCCTTTGGTGAGGACCCCCAGCCTGAACATCATCTTCTAACGCTGAGCAATCATCAGGACAAAACCCGGATTGATTATTCCTTTTCGTGGGACACCACTACCCTCCCCGATGGACGCTATAACCTCATTGCTTACCTGCAGGTGGAGGGTGCACAACCCGAACGTCAGTGGCCGGTACCATTACACCTATACAATGACATTCACAGCGGTCTGGACCTATCGGTGCAAAAGCCCGATGGTTCTCCCGCCGCGGAAGCCGCTGTCACCATCTTTCATATCGGTGAAGAAGATGGCCAGGAAGTATACACAGATGCCATGGAAAAGGCCTGGGATGAGCTTCCGGATGAATGGCGCATAGAAAGGTCCCTCAGAACTGACCAGGCCGGTCGCCTCATCATCTCCGGGTTGCATCTCACCAGCGGACACGACTACCTGGTCATGGTGCACGGTACCAATCCTGATTTCTACTATAGCCAGCGGGTAACGGCCCCGGCTCGGCTCCATTTGGATGCCGCCGAGACCACGGAAGTGGCCGTTCAGGCGGCTAGCGGCGGTACGATACTGAGTAATGCCCGGCTGTATGTGGATACCCCGGCGGGGAAGCTTCCCTTTAGCCGTCTCACCTATCAAGGGCAGACCAGCGTGTGGCTGCAAGAGGGAGACTACCAGCTCTATTTGGTAGATGACCAGCAGTATTATCTGTTATCCCGGGGCATTGCTGCAGTTGGTGGCGTGCTCTTTGTGGATATGGCCTCGGACATAGCAAATGTTGTGCCGGTGAGCTTCTCCATGGGTCCGGACGATGAGCCGGATTATTTGGGCCTATGGTTCGATAGGATGGAGACAGATGACTTGGACACGATGGTGGGCATAGACCTCCTCGTCCCTGAGCAGGAAATCTATCTGTCTCCCGAGACCTATTCCCTGGTGGGTGCAGCCTATTACCAGCAGGCCGATGATCCGGACCGCTATGCTTTAACCAAGCATTATTTGGGGCGCCATCAGCTAACACAGTCGAGAGACTTACCCTTGGGTGGAGTGGTGGATGGGCATCGCTACACCTATCAGTATCAACTCCCCGATCCCATCGAGTCAGGCCGGGCCCTGCAAGCGGGCTTGCGGGTGGTGGATCACAGCGACAATCACCTACTTTACACCGGATACGTGGATACGGCCGATGTGGATGGGCGCATGTCTGAGGTGGCACTGCATATCATCGACACCGTGATGTTACAGCCCTATGTGAACATGCATACGGTGCCCGAAGTTGTCGACTTACGAACTTTTTGCTTTCTCACGGGCTGGCACAGCTCGACTTTCCATGCCAACAACCTGACCGATCCGGGAGAGTATGAACTCATACCCCAGATCAGGAATCTTTCCAACATTCCCGGTGCCATTTCTCCCCCGCCCCGCTACCCCATCACCGTGGTGGAGGGGGTCACGCCTCGCATCAAGGTTACCGGTACCCTGGACGGGGTGAATCCCTGGTTCTTTTCCCCGGTACCCACCGTCGCTCTTTATCGCTTAACCCCTGATGGTCCCCGCACTCACCGGATCCCCGGGGTTGATCAGCCGGGGGGATACTATGCTCTCTATGATTGGTCCCTTGAGGTCGGGCAGCGGGAGGGAGTGAGAGTGTTCCCTCTGGAGGATATCGCTGACGATGAGCCTCTCGCCGTGGTCCTCTATGGCAGAAATGGCCAGGACACCGGAGGGCATGCTCATTATACCTTACTCTATCGCTTCTTCACCCTGGACGAAGTGCCTTATGATGAAGGGT
>SLSY01000178.1 GCA_007130145.1 Bacillota bacterium | reverse complement strand
GTAGAAGAACGCCCAGGCTCGGTTCATGGTGAGTTTATCTATTGCAGTAACGTCCGTTGCCACGCAAGGTGCTCCTTTTCAATGCACAGCTAGTTGTTTCTCACTTCTTCCGTCCGGCACCCAGAGAATCCTTCCCTTGGCCGGTGCCGACCATTCCCATGAATCATGATTGCATTCGGCAGGTCAGAGTCCATCGCCAGCGAACACTGTAATCAGGTCCCCGAGACCGGGGTCAGACCACGCAGAGAACAGGAGTGATGATCAATGCCCTTGGGTTCACTAGACACCGCCCGCCGTTTGGACCAGTCCATCTTCAACCTCAATTGCCGCTACAGCGGTACGTCTGCCTTTGAACGTGATCTGTTCATCCCCTCGGCCCGTGCCCTTGCCCAGCTGCAAGAGCAAGTCGAAGAGCTCAGGACCGAGGTTCAAGCCAACCAGCACATCACCGACTTTTGGCGACAACACTTCACGCAGGTCCTGTCGAGCATCGCCTGGCGTATCGAATCAGACACCCGCCTCCCCTATGCCTATATCACCCGGCTCTCCTCTTTCGTCTATCAGTGCATGCAAGCGGATCGGCCTCCGAACGAGCGCCGCGCTATTCTCAGACAGAAGCTGGCAGCGCTGGGGGACTTCTTCCCGGCGGTACTCGCCCATGTGCAAAGGTGCGGGCCCGACCGACGGGAGCAGGTGATCTCAGCTCTTGACACGCTGACGGCCAATTTGGGGCACGCCGCCCAATACTTTGGCAACGACAAGGAGCTCGCCCAATGCGTAGCACGAGCCACACAGCAGGTCCTAGAGGCGAGGGAACGTATAGGCACCCTGCCAACGCCCGACCAAACCGCTCCCGAACCCTCTTTCGGAGAGATTCTAGGCAAGTCTTTGGGGGTAAGCGAGAACTATGTACTCTCTTGGTATCAAGACGACTTTGAAGAGTGTCAGCATAACCTCCATGACATGGCGCGTCGCCTTGATGCCAGCGTCTCCACCCAGGAACTCCTCGCTCACCAGCTGCCCGCGGCACAGAGCCCACAAGAAATGTTCGATCTCATGAGAGACTATGTGAAGGTCGCCCGTCATCACGCCTTGGACTTCATCACCCTTCCGGAGGGTGAGTATTGCCAAGTCGGGCCCGTACCCGAGCAGCACCGGTTGGATTGTCCCTGGGGTCTTTACAGCGGGGGAGATGCCAAAAGCGGTGAGCTGACGGGGACAGTCTGTCTGAACCAGTATAACTACCAGGCGATCACGCGCGGCTGGCTCATGCTGATGGCCGCCCACGAAGCGTATCCTGGGCACCATGCACACTATGTAAAGACCATTTCACAGAAACTACCCCATACCTTCCGCAGCGGTCTTCCTCTTACTCGAGCTATGGCTGAGGGAATTGCCCACCGTAGTGAGCGACTCATGCAACACATCTTCGAAAACCCCGCCTACCCTGTTTTCGTGGCCTACCGCCGCTTGCACTGTGCCCTGCGCGTAAAGGCAGAAGTGGAGTTAAACGTGCATCGCAGACCGGCCCAGGATATTATCGCGTTATATCAGGATGTCATGGGCTTCAACGAGCACTCCGCCCGCGTGCAGGTCCAGGCTCACCTGATGTATCCCGCCGACGGTGTTTCCTATTATACGGGCATGCGCGTCCTTGAGCAGCTGCAAAAAGAAGGAAGCTATCAAGAGCCCGATTTCACCGAGACCATCTTTTCCCACGGCAGCGTCTCACTGGATACCATCACCAACATTGTGGCATTGCCAGCCGACGCCAAAAAGCAGCTAGGAGAGTTTCGACAGGAATCATAACCTGCCACTGGCCATCCGAGGACGGTCGGGCCATCATTGACCTGGCTCGTCCTCTTGTTTCGCCTCATGTACGCTCAGGGAAGACGATATTCTCCGGCGTATTGTTGCCTGATGCCCATGCGACCCAGCGAGAAGCCGGCGATAAACGCCAGCACCATCAAACCAAAGCCAACAGTTGCTACGACCTCTCCTTGGATCGTGGCAGCCACACTCTCCACCAGGCGTTTTGCCAGGGGAAGGGCCAGAATCACATAATGCTGACGGAGGGCCCACTCCTCAATCCAAAGACCGGCCGCCCCTAGCATCATGGTAACCAAGCCCACGGCCAAGCCTAGCCCTCTTCCCTGCCATGCGCGGGAGAAGGCCATTCCCACCAGCAGCATGTAAACCATGACGAACCCCGACACCATAAGAGAGTTTTGTGCCCACCAAGCGACGGTGGTCACGTCTGCTCCAGACAAGACGCGACCTGCAACCCAGGGCAGGGCCAGGCCCACAAAGGCCAAGATGATCACGAAAACACCTCCTGCCTTCAACCGGATTGACCTGAGTTTACGGCAGCCTCGCTCTTGGATATTCTCTGCTCTTGGGACAAGAGCCTGCTTGGCATGGTTCATTATCGGAATCTATCTGGGCACGCGCATTGTGCCGCCCCCTTTCATGAAGTAACGCGGCAAGGGATTTCGGCAGGTTGTTTCGCATCCCGCATAGAATGGTACCATATCATAAGAAACTGAACGATGGAGGCGAAACATTTGAGCCCACAAACAGACAATCCGTCCGTGTTGTTCTCGTCATTCACCCAAGGCCATCTGCAACTGACCAATCGTGTGGTCCTCCCACCCATGTGCCAATGGGAAGCAGGGGATGATGGATATCCTACGGCCTATCATTTCGCACACTACGGCAGCCGCGCTGTGGGAGGAGTGGGAATGCAGATTCTTGAGGCCACAGCCGTAGAGGCCCGCGGCCGCATATCCCCCAATGATCTGGGCATATGGACGGACCAACAGGGAGAAACTTTGGCCAAATTGGCAGACTGTATCAAGGATCTGGGCAGCGTCCCTGCCATGCAGCTGGGCCATTCCGGCAACAAGGCGCGCCCGGGTACAGGTCGGGCCGTCGGACCCGTCGGCGAAGCCTTCTCAGACCGCTACGAAGCACCGGAAGAACTCACAGCCGAGGGCATTGACCAAGTCACCGAGGCCTTCGCTGAAGGCGCCCGCCGGGCGTCCAAGGCAGGTTTCAAAGCCTTGGAACTGCATGCTGCCCACGGTTATCTTCTGCACCAGTTCCTCTCCCCCATCATGAACACGCGCAAGGACCAATTCGGCGGATCGACCGAAAATCGCCTGCGCTTCCCGCTGGAAGTCATTCGACGCTGCCGCGAACGCATCAGCGACAGCACAACGCTAATGATCCGCGTGTCGGGCTCCGAATATAGTGAGCGGGGTTATCAGATGGATGAGATGATTGAGATGGGACAAGCCTTCCGCGATGCAGGCGTGGAAATCATCCATGTGTCGAGTGGAGGTGCTCTGCCCGTGGCTCCGCCGGTCTATCCCGGCTACCAGTTGGAATTATCCCGTCAGCTTCGCCAGGGAACCGGACTCCCGACCATTGCGGTAGGCCGGTTAGAAACGCCGGAGCTGGCAGAATTTGCCCTCCGAGAAGGCTACTGCGATCTGGTAGCGGTAGGACGGGCCCTGATGAGGGATCCCAACTGGGCGGTCGGTGCGGCTCTGACTCTGGGGGATGTGCCACCGGTCTCTGATAATCTCAACAAGCTCTTCATGCCCAAAACCTAAGCCCGACAAAGGATGGGAATCGGGATAAGGGGCGGCACTCAACCGCCGCCCTTCCACACCACCCAGCATGCGGGTGCGCACCGGACGGTGCAAAGAGTAACAGCGGAGTCAGGAGACAATGGCCTGGCTCTGTTTGTTTGTCTCTGCCGCAAGCAGCTCAGCGCTCCGTCTCTACCTCGGGGTTCCACCCCTACCTCAAGCAAGTAGCCCCTTATTTGGCGTGTCTACCTTCCATTGGTCCGCAAAGCATCTCGCTCTGCTGTGTCCTGCGGTTTGGCCCTTCAGCTGACGTCTGGCGCTGCCGCTATACATTCTTGTTCATCGGATCGAGAGCTAGCCTTAGGCTTTCATAGGACCCCACTTCACCATGGACGCCCTTGCCTTCGGCTCATGGTTCCCACTACCAAGCCCATAACAGGCTTTCACCGCCAAACTACCGCTCATGCCGGGCACACCCCAAGCACAAGGAGCGGCACCTGCACCGCTCCTCTCTATGCGCAGACAGCCCGTAGGCTTTGAACGCGTCAGTGGTGACCTTTGAGCTGGTCCAGGGGTGGTACTTGATCGCTTTGCAACGGGCTGCGGTAGGGTCTATCGGCCGTCCGCTCCTCCCACTCCCGGCGGGCTGCCTCTCTCAAATCCGCATCCCGCATCAGTTCAAGACCGGCACCGGCCAAGATACGGCTAGCCATCAGCATGCCGTCATGACCAATACTCATCCCAGAACAGGCAGCAAATTGCCAGGAATGCCCGGACTGCCCTACGACGCCCGTGGCCACACTGATCCGTCCCGTGGGCGCAATCCAAGAAACGTCTCCGACATCGGTGGATCCGCCCCCAGGGGTCGTATCCTCGTCCCAGGGAAGAATGGTATCATTTATGAGTTGCTCGCTGAGTTCAGACGGGGCTCGCAGATTCGTCAAAGCCTCCTCCTTTTGACCTGGCTCGAAGCTCTCGGTCATACGTCGGGCAAACGCCAATTGCTCCTCATTCCATTGGTTGGGTCCCACCTTGAGCATATGTTCATGGAGGAGGCGGGTCAACGTCTTGTTGGGTAGTATGTTGTAGCAGGCCGATAAGAGCCGCACATCATAGCGGGTCTCGGTCATCAAGCAGGCGCCTTCGGCTATCTTGCAGAGACGCTGGTAAATCTCATCAACCTGATGCCGCTGGGGAGCACGCACGTAGTACCAGACTTGAGCATGGTCCGGAACCACGTTGGGTTCTCCTCCCCCGTCGGTAATGACATAGTGAAGGCGGGCCTTCTCCACAATGTGCTCACGCAGGTAGTTGGCGGCTACATTCATCAGTTCCACCGCATCCAAAGCGCTGCGGCCATTGTGAGGATCGCCACCGGCGTGAGCGGTCCTTCCATGAAAGGTGAACCGGGCCGAATTCATGGCGTTGCTACTGTTGTTGCGAGCCGCATTGATGGCGCCAGGATGCCAATCGAGCACCACGTCTACATCATCGAAGTAACCGTCACGAACCATGAAGACCTTACCGACCAGCGTTTCTTCGGCAGGACACCCGTAGTAGCGCACGGTACCACGCTCGCCAGTCTCCTCCATCTGGGTCTTAACAGCCACCGCTGCCCCCAACGCTGCCGTGCCCAAAAGGTTATGACCACAACCGTGCCCGGGCGCCCCCTCTTTTACCGGCTGCTTGTCGGGACCGGGTGCTTGAGAGAGACCGGGCAATGCATCAAATTCACCCAGGTAGGCAAGGACCGGTTGCCCTTGACCCCATTCGGCCACAAAAGCCGTGGGCATGCCGGCAATCCCTCGCTCAATGCGGAATCCCTCCTCCTCCAGCATCTCTATCTGGGCTTGGGCTGATTTCGTCTCCAGCAAACCGACTTCTGCAGCATTCCAGATAAAATCACTCAGCTGGATGAGCCGCTCTCGATTTGCATCCAACCAGCGCATGGCAGCTGCATGGTCCATGGTCTCCTCCCCTTTCTTTTGGCATGGGTACTCTTTGGCTTTGATCAGCACCATCACTTCTCCTTACTTCTTGGCGGGCTGCCACAGCTCCTCTGCACGCTCTCGCAAAGGGATGCGTCATTCTTACTTCGTGCACGAAGCAGGGAATCTCTGCATCATCCCGGAATAGACGCAGGGAAACGCTAGCGCGGGAGTGATTATCATTACCCTTTGTCTAGAACAAGCAAGAGCAGCGGCCTCCCGGTTCCCAAGCCCACTGCTGTCAGCACGCCGTTTGACGAAGGTCTTTCATCTGGGCACCGCTGTCTATGCACTTACCGGTGTCACTGCCGATATATTCCCGGGAGAGTTTGTCATCATCCGCGGGCCCTCAGGGAGCGGAAAGAGCACTCTTCTCTCGCTATGGGCCGGATTGGACAGGCCCACAAATGGCCAGGTCATGATGGATGGCGTCTCTTTTGATACGTTGAGCGAGGCAGCCCTGTCGGATCTGCGGCGGCGCCGCATTGGCTACGTTTTCCAGCTCTTCAATCTGGTCGAACACCTCAGCGCATTGAGCAATGTAGCATTGCCCCTCACCTTTAGCCGGACGCCCCATTGGTACGTTGAAGAGCGATGCCAGCGCTTGTTGGCCTGGGTGGGTCTCTCCCACCGGGCTCATCATCTCCCCCGCCAGCTCAGCGGGGGTGAACAGCAGCGGGTTGCCATTGCCCGGGCGCTGGCGAATGAGCCAGCGTTACTGTTGGCCGATGAGCCCACCGGTAATCTGGACACACATACCACCGATGAGATCATGGGACTGATGGCCCAAATCAATGCACAATGGCAGCAGACCACCGTTATGGTCACCCATGATGAGCGCTTGGATGTGTATGCCGATCGCGTTTTGCACATGGCGGATGGACAGCTCGTCGCCGTGAGCAGGGGAGGTCGCCATCGATGATAGAATTTGTGCGACTGGGTATCACAAACGCCTATCGTAACCTAGGGCGCAGTCTCATCACCGTCATTGCCATGGCCGCAGCGGGCCTGATGATGACCGCTTCCCTTTCCGTGCAAGAGGGCTACGGAGCCGGTACCAACGAGGCATACCGTGCTTTTCTGGCTGGTGATATTCTCATTTATCCTGAGAGTTCTCTGATATCGGTGGGTGATCTGGGACAGTCACCGCCTTCTGCGTGGCGCTGGGAGAGGGTGAGCGGCGACTTTGTGGGGCCGTTGGCCTACTTCCATCCTGAGTTCGGTCACATGGGCTACGCCCGCCGTACCCCGCACAGCACCGAGCTGGAGCCGGGGGCGACCTCGCTCG
>SLSY01000091.1 GCA_007130145.1 Bacillota bacterium | reverse complement strand
TTAAAGAGTATGCCAAAGCCGATCAGGCACGAAACGAATACGATTCCTTGACAAAGCTGCAGGCGGCCGGAATTCGGGTACCCAAGCCCATATCCTTGGAGGGTCGCTGCCTTTACCTGCAACATCTTGTGGGAGTGCTGTTGACCGATATCATCGAAAGAGACATCTGCTCAGCTAACTGGACCGAGGATCTGGCCCGCTGGTACCAGACACTTCACACCACCACAGCCTCTGGGGATGGAACGTCATGGTTGAAAACAGATAACAACCTGCGCAATTTTTTGTATGTAGATAACGAATTCTACGGTCTTGATTTTGAACAGGTCTCCCGGGGTGACCCCGCCCAGGACATAGGGCAGATGTGCGCGTTCATCCTGGCCAACCGACCGGCCTTTACTGCCGAGAAGGTAGCAGCTGCAAGGAAGCTGGCACGGCGATATCTGGTTCTTAACAGCCCTGTTTCCCCCAAGAAGATACAAACAGAACTGCTAACAGAATTAGGGCAAATGGCCCGACGGAGAACGAAGGAAAAAGAACACATACGAGCGTTCATTGATTCAACCGCCGCGAGGACCCTCGTATAATGCGACATACTTCATACAGGGCAACTAAGATCGAGGCCTCGGGAGTCTTCGAGGGCTCTTATCTGAACGTCCAGAACGCGAGTCCGCGCTGCCAAGGATAAGGACCAATTGGCAGCAGACGGCATATCTCGGCGCGACGATACCGATAAGGTGGCGTGGGGGTGTGAGACCACTACCTATCCGCAGAAGAAAGCCCCCCTGCGATGACCCTTCAATGACTGTCGGCATTCTGTGTTGGTGTGAAAGATGATCGGGGCGACAGGATTTGAACCTGCGACCTCATACACCCCGTTCTGTTGGAGGAGTACCTCTAAGGTACTATGGAAACATTTCTATGAACCTTTACAGACTTGTTCAGAAGAGCTTTTGTCCCCTCATGTCTGCCTGTGACTTCCTCCCAAGTTTTGACCCATTTGGTTGAGCTGGCACACCTATGGCACGCAATGGTTTGCTAAAGGAGCGAGACTCGGTGTGGTATGCGCTTGTACCGCATCTACACCCAAATCTTGATCCACAGGATCCAGTCATACTTCTTGGGTAAACTGGTTCTCGGTCACATTTTCGTCACCTTGGGTGGAGTTCCAGTCCCGTCTCTGAACCATTCCGCGCCTTTTGCCATGTCTAGCTGCTTCTTACCGCGACTCCATTTCTCGTCGCTCTCCATGAGCAGTGTTCCAACCAGTCTAATCACCGCAGGGCGATGAGGAAAGATGCGAATCACTCTCTCTCCCGGCGCCGGTACTTGTCGGGCCATCACCTAGCAACTAGTCATGTCCTCGACAGCTTCTAACACAAGGCAGTTGCTAGAAGCCGCATACAGATGTTGATGGGAGATGACCTGCTGAGCCGACTCCCGGTGAAGAAGGCCCCTGAACAGCAGACAGAGATTGTGGTCGAGCCAACGGATGAATGTGAGAATGCCCCGCAGAAGGAGATAGTTGCAAAGGGGCAGAATGACAGCAAGAAAAATGTCTTTGGAAACGAAGAGATCGGTGACGACTCATTGCAAGATCGAAGGCGTTGAATTGAAGCCATCGGAGAAGTCTAGGGCCAGAAGTTTCGAGAGGTTGGCTCTAAGAGTATACTGATACACGGCCCGCAGCTGCTTACCTAGTGAACGCCTATTAAGCAAGACTTTGTCCCAGGAATGGCCAGGATTTGCTATGCATATTTCGACGAGTAGCACAATTTTTCATCCCCGAAAGGGGAAGAGGGGATGCTCGCGACGCTCTGAGGTTGGCGTCAACTCGCCGCCCATCGCAGTGCCGAAGCTTTGCTCGCCCGGGCTGGGTCTGCGTTCGCTTCGTGGCACCCTGCGCCCGCCGGAGGAAAGCGATATCCAGGCAGTCCAAGACTACTGAGAGGAAAGCGAGGCTTGTGAGACCGACATCTTAAGGAGCACAGATTCACCGGCACCTTGGGAGTTGCACGACACTGAGAGGAGAGTTACTGCAATGCTCACCGACTTCAAGAAATTCATCATGCGCGGCAATG
The DNA here is from genome assembly GCA_007130145.1 of Bacillota bacterium. Taxonomy (GTDB): domain Bacteria; phylum Bacillota; class Sulfobacillia; order UBA8153; family UBA8153; genus SLSY01. Next base: position 4,819 of record SLSY01000091.1, on the reverse strand, counting down.
TCCTGGACCTGGCGGTGGCGGTTATCATCGGCGGCGCCTTCGGGAAGATCGTGAGTTCCCTGGTGAACGACATCATCATGCCAGTCATCGGGCTCATCTTGGGCGGCATCAGCTTCGTTGATCTCCGCATCATCATCAAGGCAGCAACGGAAACCACAGAAGAAGTCGCCATCACCTACGGGCAATTCTTCCAGAATGCACTGGACTTCATCATCATCGCTCTGGCCATCTTCCTCATGATACGGGCGATTACTTCGCGGCAAAAGGAAGCGGCCGCAGCACCCGCACCGCCTCCACCCCCTCCGCCGGAGGTGGTGTTACTCACCGAGATTCGCAACTTGCTCAAACAGGACCGGGACACTGACTAGAGAAGACCCATGAAACTAGGAGAGGGCGCCTAACCCCGTCCTCTCATAGCATCCTGCATGCGGGTCTGCACCGGGCAATTCAGCGAAGAAATATTACGACTTACCCATTCATTCTTGTGCCTTAGTATGGACTACGCAACCAGTCAGGCCTTCCATCACAGTAGAGCAACGGTCATCTGTGCTATGGCTTGTCCGCGCGCGCCCGCCATGACTGCTTGCCGGATAACACTCCCATCTACGACGTAGAACCGTATCGTCCCTATGCGGACCGTCATCCATAAGCGATCGCGCCATTCGTTGCACCTATCAAGGATTGGAAACTTGAGGTGGAACTCCCTAATGGCTACGCCTCATTCGGAATTCATGATAAGGGATAACCGGCTGTCCGTCTGCAATGACTATTTCTCATCCTTTAACGCAGCAACTTACGACGTTGCAGATATCGCGGTTCCCCTTGATTCATGCAAACATCAGTAGAATGGGCCGCATGCGTTCGGAGTAGATGAGCTGGCTAAGACTGAACGGTTATTGAGCCAGCCCAATCCATAGACCCTGAATGGCCCTCGGTCATCTTCTGGACCGACTTGGTCACCTGGAATGGAATTATGCTACATTCACTTTTCTCTGATGACATGCTCGGTTGGAAAAGGGAATCATCACACTTTCCCGGCCTAGGCTAGCGTTGCGAGCCTACGCAGAGACCCAGCCCAAACATTGGAGAGGATTCTACGGCAAGTGGCGGCCGAGGAATCCGTTCAAACCCGATAGGAAGCCCTCGAGGACGTAGCCCGGGCCATACGGCAGAATCCGGAATCGTACCGGGACTACCGATTCCGGTTGAAGGAACAAGGGCATGAGATAGAAGGTTGGGGCGGAGTCGGGGCCGCAGCAAGCCTGGTGAAACGAATGGCCTACCGGCGAAAGAATCGGGCTCAGAGTGGGCGCACTGAAGGTGTGGGAAAGATGCTCAATAGCCTAGTGCAACGCCTGAAGGGGACCCTAGCGCACTACGGCCGAGCAGACAGAAAAGCTGATTGACCGGCCGAATGAAGGACGGATACGAACCGGGGTGGCGCACTTTGGTGAAAGGAGCCGTAGATTATGCCATGGGGCCGCAACCGTTCGGGAGGACTGTCTTACATGATGAAAGACGCAACGAGGGAGGCATACCCGCCACCTAAGAGCCATTAAGACCTGGGGAAATGGTTTCTGACCCACATCTACTTGACAGACACGAAACCTCGCTGCGTGTTGACAAGCACAACACAATGATGGTAAGATGTGGATAAATTCACTCCTACACGCAACCCTCTTTCATAGTAAACGTCACCACAATCGTTCCACCATCATTGCTTTGACTTATCGCCTGGATAGCCGTACCCGCATCGATAGGCAACTATGATTAACGTCATCTACAATGAAGACCCAAGACCTGCCTGAAAAGCCAGAACAGCAGTGTGACACCGGGCAAGTTTCAACTCCTCATAGAAGAGCAGTGACATAGCAGTGGCCCCATCCTTTCCTCTGGTCAGCATGGGAAACCGTTCGAGACAACCGGCTCATGTTCCTTCTGAGCCTGGTAGCGTTTACCAGACGAGCTGCAAAATCCTTGTGTAACAGTCAAGCGTCTGGGAGTATAGCCACGTAAGGGAGGCGTGGGCAAATAACCTGGACTCCGACTGGCAATCCGATAGGCGGCATACCAGGTCTGTTCCGAGGAGTGAGAAAGAAAATGAGGAGAGTCACGAAAGGGAGACATGGGTAACGTTCTAGGCTCCGATTGGCAATCCGATAGGCGGCGCACCATGTCTATTCTAAGGAGTGAGAACAGAGATGAGAAGACTGAGCAGTGCTATGATGCTCATCTTGGTGTTTGCCCTCGTTGCCGCGGCCTGTGGGCCTGCGGAGGACACTACACCAACGGACCCTACTGAGCCAGTAACGGGCGGTACGGTGACCATGGGGCTTGAAGGCGATCCCGAACGCTTCGTCACTACCATCTACCCGGTGGCCACTGCCGATCCGGTTCACGGGCTCGTGTTCAACGCATTGGTGAGTCCTAACGAAGAGATGGAATTTGTGCCCGACTTAGCCAAGAGCATCGATTATTCCGCGGATGGCCGCACCATAACGTTCTATTTGCATGAGGACGTCTTCTGGCATGACGGCGAACCTTTCACGGCGCATGATGTGGCCTTTACCTATAACATGATGGCTCACCCTGACTATCATGGAGGTCAAGACGTTAAGGTCGGTTTTCTTGAAGGAGTTGAAGACGCAAGGGAGGGAAGGACCGACGGGGTCAGCGGTATTCAGATTTTGGATGATCACACCATTTCTTTTACTGCCAAGGAACCGTTTGCGCCAGCTCTCTCTCAGCTCAATATGCGTATTATGCCCAAGCATATCTTGGGAGATGTTCCCATTCGGGAGCTCGACGTACACGAATTCAACTTCAACGCTATCGGAACAGGGCCGTTCCAGTTAGTAGAGTATGTGCCGGACCGTCATGTGATCGTGGAAGCCTTCGATGATTACTTTCTTGGTCGTCCCAAAATCGATCGGGTCATCTTCCGCATCGCTTCGCCTGAAGCCTTGCTGTCTTCCTGGCTAAGGGAAGAGGTTGACATTGTGTCGTTGCCGGCAGGCGAATTAGCCGTGGTTGAAGGGGCGGATTTTGGATACATCCATGAGCATCCTTCCGAACGACCTACCTATGTAGGTCTCAACTGCCAGAGCTTTTACTTCAACGATGTCCGTGTTCGCCAGGCTTTGTACCATGCTCTTGACCGGTACGAGATTGTTGATCTCGTTCTTGATGGCAATGGGGTGCCCATCTCCCAAAATCACCCGCCCGCCATGTGGGCCTATAACCACGATATCCCAGTACCCGAACAGGACTTGGATAAGGCCGGCGATCTATTGGACCAGGCAGGATGGGAGATGAACCCTGCCACTGGTATAAGGGAGAAGGACGGGCGACCATTTGATGTAGAACTATGGTATGTTACAGACCGCGAAGCTTTCCAGCCCGATCTCGCTGCTCTGGTGCAGGTTCAGTTAAATCCGCTGGGCATCAACGTCAGTCTTCGTTCCTGGGACTCCCCCTCGCTATGGGCAACGCTGTTGCCACGCACCGAGGCAGCGGATCCCGATGGTTTTGAGTTCGTAATTGCCAGCATTTCGCCGAGTGGCGGTGATCCGCAGTGGATGAATCGTTACGTAGTGAGTGCTACGGTACCACCTCACGGTATCAACTGGTTTCTATACCAGAATTCCGAAATGGACCGACTAATTGAAGAGCAATCGCGCATGATGGATTTCGAAGAGCGTAGAGATTTCTGGTACGAGGTCCTCTGGCCATTCCTCAATGAGGAATTGCCCTTTGTGCCGATTCTCAACCCCGTCAGCTTCTATGCGGTGAATAACCGAGTAGTCGGCTTTGAAGCCGGAATCAATACCCGAGTGAACAACGTTCTTAACTGGTATATTGACGAGTAACGCATATGTCCGGCGCAGGTAGTGACTTGCGCCGGACTTCTTCATCGTAGCGGGGGATAGATAATGCACGAGTATATCGCCAAGCGTATTCTCCAGATGATCCCCTTGATTTTTGGGGTCACACTGGTCACTTTTGCCATCATGCATCTGGCCCCTGGAAACCCATTGGATGTTATGATGGACCCCATGTTCACTACTCCTGAAATGATTGCGGCTGCTGAGAAGCGACTGGGGTTGGATCAACCCATGCTAATCCAGTACTTTCGCTGGTTAGAGCAGCTTCTGCAGGGCAATTTTGGCTATTCATATCTCACCGGGAGACCGGTTCTCCAGTTAATTGGTGACCGCTTGGGTGCGACACTGGTGCTCGCAGTCACCGCCATTTTTCTTAGCTTCATGGTGGCCCTTCCGGTCGGCATTCTCTCAGCATTGAAAAGGTATAGTTGGCCGGACCGCTTGGTGACCATGTTTTCGTTTGGTGGCATTTCCGTCCCGCAATTCTTCCTTTGCCTGGTGTTGGTGTATGTGATTTCCTTACGCCTTGAGCTCTTGCCGACATCGGGATATGGTGAACTTGGAGCCAGTTACACGGGAATGGCGTTAATACTGGACCGTTTGCCTTACTTGATCATGCCGGCAGTGGCCATGGCGGTTCCTTCTATGGCTGGCATAGTTCGTTACACACGCTCGAGCATGTTGGATGTGATGAGCGAGGATTATGTGCGGACGGCACGAGCTAAGGGGTTGTCCCAACGTGTTGTGATCTACAAGCATGCACTACGCAACTCGCTCATTCCCGTAATCACCGTCTTTGGTCTCACCTTGCCCATGCTCTTCGGAGGTGCTTTCGTAGTGGAGTACATCTTTGACTGGCCAGGCATGGGGACTTTGGCAGTTCGCTCGGTGCGCAATCGGGAGTATTCCATCATAATGGCGGTCAACCTGATCAT
>SLSY01000224.1 GCA_007130145.1 Bacillota bacterium | reverse complement strand
TTACGTTTGATATTGCCGATGAGCTTTTGGCCAAGGGGATCGATGTTCTGACCTCCGGCAACCATGTTTGGGACAAGCGTGAAGTCCTTGAGTTCATCGATGATCAAGAGCGGTTGTTGCGCCCTCACAATTATCCTCAGGGTACGCCTGGGCGCGGCTATACGGTGGTACAAGTCGGGGGCCAGCGTGTGGCCGTATTGAACCTCTCAGGTCGGGTGTTCTTTGCCCAACACTTTTCCTGTCCATTCCGAGCGGTTGATGAAATTCTCAACGAGTTGGAAGGAAGCTGTGACTGCGTTCTGTTGGACTTTCACGCCGAAGCCACATCGGAGAAAGTGGCGATGGGTTGGTATGTGGACGGACGGGTTGCTGCTGTATTCGGAACACACACCCACGTTCAAACGGCCGATGAGATGATTCTCCCCAATCACACAGCATACATTACGGATGTGGGTATGACCGGACCCTACGAGTCGGTCATCGGCATGTGCAAGACAACAATTATTGAAAGGTATTTGACCCAGCTGCCGTCGCGCTTTGAGGTTGCCCGGGGCAAGAGGCAACTGTGCGCAGTACTTGTGGAAACCGAAGGGAATAGGGCCCGCTCCATCGAACGAATTTTTTTGCGCGAATAATCAATTATTTTCAACTATGGGTTGTCAAACACATATTTTGGTAGTACAATGATGGTAGGTTTTTTGATGTTAACCATGCCAACCAAGCTCAGTAGCAACACAACACTAGGGGAGGTATCCGCGTGGAAGTGGAAGTACTAAAGGTTTCGTCCAAATCCAGCCCGAATGCAGTTGCCGGTGCATTGGCAGGCGTAATTCGAGAACGTGGAAGTGCGGAGATTCAGGCCATTGGTGCGGGTGCCATCAACCAAGCGGTGAAGGCTGTTGCTATTGCGAGAGGATTCGTGGCCCCCAGCGGGGTCGATTTGGTTTGCGTTCCAGCGTTTACTGATATTATGATTGACGGAGAGGAACGCACAGCCATCAAGATTATCGTTTGCCCTCGCTAAGCAATGAGCTAGCTTAAGGGTCCACCTTGGCCGGGTGGACTCTCGACTGTTAAGGACCGGTATCATTGCTCGCCTCTGTCTTGCACAATCTATGGATACCTACGGCGAGTCGTGAGGAGCGAAACATGGCAAGAGCTAGAGCCGATCTGCACGTACACAGCGATTCCTCGGATGGAGTGCTTTCCCCTGTCCAGATACTCGCTAGGGCCACGAGAAAGGGCCTTGGCGCCATAGCTATTACTGATCATGATACGTTGGCGGGTTGGAAGCAGGCGCAAGAGAGTTCATGCAGTGACCGTATCATTCTGCTTCCCGGTGTGGAGATCAATACGGAGGTAGCAGCGAGAGAAGTTCATATTCTCGGGTACTGTTTTCAAGATGTAGATGGTTTGGAACGTGAACTGGAACGACTGCGCCAAGCCCGGTGGCAACGGGCGCGAAAGATGCTGGCCTTGCTGCAGGAGCTGGGCAAGGAGGTAACGTGGAGAGACTTGTTGTCCGTTGCGGGACAGGCCGCTCCGGGCCGCCTGCACCTAGCACGAGCCTTGGTGAAGACAGGCCAGGCAGTTTCCATTGTCCAGGCCTTCGAGGACTACCTGTTACCGGGCCGAGCAGCCTATGTACCGCGACACCGCTTCAGCCCCGAACAAGCCATTGACAGGATTCGAAGGGCCGGTGGAGTGGCCGTCCTGGCCCATCCTGGCATGGGCGTAGACGACAGCGTGTTAGACGCTCTGGTCTCCCAAGGGTTACAAGGCATTGAGGTCTACCACCCCTCACACGATGCCGGTGATACGGTCCACTATCTTAGACTAGCAGAATACTATAATTTGGTCATAACGGGTGGAAGCGATTATCACGGTGTGGGTGGACACGAGGCAGCGCCCATTGGTTCTACTACCGTGTCCATGGCGGCGGTGCATCAGCTTCTCGAAATGACATAGCCGGCCCCGGCGCGATATATTCAAGTGGCTGTTCAGTGCATTAAAAAGAGAAGTATCAGAATTGACAGCATTGAGACGATTTTCTATAATGGGGGTGATGCAGCAAAAGGGGGAAACTGCCCAGTGCATGTAGCTCTTAGAGTAACAGACCTCACCAAGACATTTGGCAGAGGTAAGAAGTACGAGGTCCAGGCTGTTCGGGGTGTGAGTTTTGGTGTTAAGAACGGTGAGATTGTGGGTCTATTGGGGCCTAACGGAGCCGGTAAAACCACAACTATCAAGTGCATCCTGGGTCTTATGCTCCCCACCCGGGGACAAATAGAAGTGATGGGCTATGATTTCCACCGCCAATACCGGCAACTGGTGCGTTCCACTTCAGCCGTGCTGGAGGGTAGTCGTAACCTCTACTGGCGGCTTAGTCCTCGCGAGAATCTGGATTTCTTTACCGGCCTGCATGGCATTCCCCTTGCGCTTAGCCGTCCTTATAGCGAACACCTGCTCCGGGTGTTTGGCCTTGAGGTGAAGAAGGACGCCGTAGTGCAGGAACTCTCCTCAGGTATGAAGCAGAAAGTGGCTGTGGCATGCGCTCTTGCCCTTCGCACTCCTGTGGTCTTCTTGGATGAACCGACCTTGGGTTTGGATGTCGAGACCTCGTATGAGCTACGTGATATTCTCAAACGACTGGCACGAGAAGAGGGACGCACGCTTGTCATGTCCAGTCACGATATGGACGTAATTCAGGATGTGTGTGAGCGCGTGATCATCATCAAGGATGGCTCTATCATCGTGGATGATCGTGTAGATAACCTGCTGGAGGTCTTTCGCACGCGGTCCTATCGCTTCACCCTATCCAATGGCCCTGGTTTGGACTGGCACTTTGACTTGGGGAAGAAGTTCCCGGGTTTGACCGTCATACCGCAGGGTGAGAGTATGATTCTAGAAGTGACGTTACCCCGGCCCAGCGACTTGTATGCCTTCATGGATGCTCTTCGAGACCAGGGTTTGATCGTGGAAGGAATCCATCAGGAAGAACCTGATCTTGAGAAGGCCTTCCTGTATCTGGTACGGAAAGGAGCATGAGGGTATGAAGGAAGTGCTAACGGTGTTCAGGGCTGTGCTCGTCCGCCAGCTCACGCTGTACAGGCGCTACTTGTTCAATACTCTCTCGGGCCTGGTTACCATGTATATCGTGTTCATGCTCTTGATGACGGGCGCGCGAGCCATCGGCGGAACGACCTTCATGAACGGGGATGCTCCGCTTCAATCGCTGGTAGTGGGCTACTTGGTCTGGGTCTTTGCCATGGTTGGCTATCAAGAACTGGCTTGGGGTATTACCAACGAGGCGCAAATGGGTACACTGGAGAAGCTATATCTGACCCCCATCGGCTTTTCCTGGGTTCAGGGTTTGTTGCAACTGTCGTTGCTCATCATGCAGCTGGGTCTTACCGGGACACTACTGATGTTCATCATGCTCACCACGGGCGTGAGGCTGCAAGTGGATCTGGTCAGTGTGCTTCCCATCATTTTGGTGACGATACTGGCTGCTTATGGCCTGGGTTTCCTCATGGCTGGTTTGGGACTCGTTTATAAGCGCGTGCAGTCCGCATTTCAAATACTGCAGTTCTCGCTCATAGGGTTTTTGGCTGCTCCTGCCAGTTGGGGGCGATTTCTTCCCTTGAACCTGGGCAATCGTATGCTCGCCAGTGTGATGGTGGATGGGAACCGGCTTTGGCAATTGCCCGCGGCTGACTGGGCCGCGCTTGTGTTTGTTAACGTTACCTATCTGGCCTTGGGGTTTGTGGCCTTTCGGTTCTTTGAGGGTAAGGCCCGGGAACTCGGTTTGCTCGGTCACTACTAGAACCGCATATGCGGATCCTACGCCCAGTCATATTGTCGGTAAAGATGGAATATACTAGTCTTGTAGCTGGCATCCGGCAGACGTACGTTTCCTACGGAAGATTTGGAGGGTGTAATGGATAGCAGTGGAAATGCTGACGAATCCGCCTGCCTCCGACATCGCTTGCAGACCTTGCAGGGGCGTCTACGCAGCGTTCGCGTGGGACGGCGCATACTCATGGAGTTGCTGGCTCAGCAAATGGAAGAGACGCGAAGACTCAGCGAAACGCTGCGTGCGGTGAAGAGAAACCAGCGGCGCAGTACCCTTCGTTGCCTTCGTTTGGAGGCACAACTGAAGCGCCCGCAGGTTCCACGCTCGACATCTTAGCAATGAGAAGGGCCCCCATGACGTGCGTCACATGGGGGCCCTCTGTCATCGTAATAGTACTACAGTCCAACGGACTTCTTAATAACGTCCCACTGACAGTGCTGCTCGAACCCATCTTTGGCGGCAGCGATGGCTTGCTTATCCTCCGGTCCCAGCTTGCGCGACACCTCACGTAGCTTCTCAATGGTGGTATAGGTATCATGATGCACTAGGATGACAGGTACCGACTTGTCGGCGGCCCGGGCGATGACGCGCACGTCCGGATACATGCCACCGGTCAGAATAATCACCGAGGTGCTCGTTTCCAATGCTGCCAGGGCTAGGTCGGCCCGGTCGCCGCCGGTAATGAATGCCTTGTTGGGGGCCCTGCGCATGTAAGAAATGGCGCCGTCTAGACTCATGGCGCCAACCATTACTTCCTCTACCAGCCCATCGAGGTTATCGTGACCGACCAGCAGCTCCCCACCCAGGACCTCAAAATAGGTTTTAACCGTGGGAGCGGCAATCATTGTGTTGCGAGGGATGATTCCCAACACATCGGTGCCCATTTTCTGGAGGATGGGTTGATACACTCCCTCGGTTTTAGCCAAGAAGGGGCGCGGGACATTATTGAACAGTACGCCCAAGAGATGGGCCTGCTTAGAACGAATGTAGTCTTGGTAGAGGATAATGCGATCGAGAGTGTAGTCATCTTCCACCGAGTTAACGATGAGGGTTTGTGCTTGCATATGATGGGCCAATGACGGCGCATCCAGACCAAGACTGGCCATAATGTGGGGAAAGACCGTTCCCTCTACGATAACCACATCATTATCTGCAGCTACCTTCTCGTATGCCGCCATAATCCGTTCGAGATGATCCTCTTTCTGCTGATAACGGGATAGATACTGAGGACCAATGTGCATCAAGACCAGTTCATCGTGGGGCCGCTCACATCCGCAGATAGCTTGCATAAGGGTAACATCACGATCCTCGCGGTTGCTAATGCTGGGCAAGAAGCCCAGGGGCTTAAAATACCCCACCCGTTGGCCTTCCTCCTTGAATTTCATGGCCATGGCTAAGCAAACCGCGGTCTTTCCACTGCCAAAGCGTCCAACAACGAAGATACTCTTCACAGTACTCACCCTTCACGCAATCGTAATCTTGATATCCAGAGCGCAGACTCCCTTTTCATAAGCAAATACGGGGTTGATATCGAGTTCGGTGATTTCCGGGAAACTCTGTACCATCTGCGCTGTCCGTCCGATGAGATCGACCAGCGCTTCCATATCGGCCGGTGGAGCTCCCCGAAAACCTCGAAGCAGGGTGTAGGCCTTGGTTTCCTGGATCATGGTTTCAATGCTGGCTTGGGAGAGCCCGCTGGCCAGACGGAAGGATACATCCTCCAAGAGGTTTACCCAGATTCCACCCAGACCAAACGCGATAAGCGGACCAAACTGCAGGTCCCGGGTCATGCCCACGATAAGCTCGGTTCCCTTAGGCATCATCTTCTGCATCTCCACCCCATATACCTGCGCCTTCGGCATATGGCGGTGGACACTCTCGATAATATCCACAAAAGTCTTGCGCACCTCTTCCGAGGTCTCTATGCCCACCTTCACCCCGCCCACATCGGTTTTGTGCAGGATGGAGGGGGAGGCAATCTTCATGACCACCGGATATTCCAGTCGCTCAGCCATGGTTTCTGCCTCATCCACCGTGGTGGCAAGTAGGGAGGGGGCAGCCGGGATACCGAAGATTTCGGCAACCTGAGCCGCTTCGGGAGCCAGCAGTACCACCCGGTTATCGCGCTTGACATTGGTGAAGATTTGCCATACTGCCGCTTCATTGACCCGTTTGAGGTCCCAAGGTTTGGCCTGCTGAATCTCTTCTTGTAGTTCACCATAACGGACCAAGCCCCTTAATGCGCCGACAGCCGGTTCGGGGAAGGAATAGGACGGAATGCCTTTCTTGAATAGATAGTCAGCGCCGGCCGCCACTCCGTCACCACCCATGAAAGCGGCGCTGACGGGGATCTTGGGATACTTCTTTGCACTTTCCACAATCACCTTGGCTACTTCCTCAGAACGGACCACGGCTGTTGGCGACATCAAGAGCACTGCGGCATCCACATTGGGATCGGCAAACACGCGTTCACAGGCTAGCTGATAACGCTTGTGATCGGCATCGCCAATCAAGTCCACTGGGTTGTAGAAGTTGGATTCGGGGGGGAGAACTTCTCGCAGTTTCTCCACCGTCTCGTTCTCAAAGCGGGCTACTTGCAGGTTGCTCACTTCTACCTGGTCGGTAGTGATAATGCCGGGACCGCCCGAATTGGTGATAATGGCCACGCGCTTACCCCGGGGAATGGGTTGCGTAGCAAAAGCAGCTGAAAGATCAAAGAGCTCGGTCATGCTGCGTGCTCGCAAGACACCGGCTTGGCGGAACGCAACTTCATAGGCTGCATCACTGCCTGCTAAAGCTCCGGTGTGAGATGAGGCAGCCTGTGCACCCGCCTGGCTAATACCTGACTTTAGAATGATGACGGGTGTGGTCTTGGTCGCTTCCCGTGCTGCCTCAAGAAAGGCTTCGCCATTGGCTACATCTTCCAGATAACATGCGATGACGCGGGTGTTGGAGTCGGCTGCAGCATCGCGAATGAAGTCGGCTTCATTGAGATCGGCCTTGTTGCCCAAACTGATGAAGCGCGAGAAACCAATACCCTTTT
>SLSY01000251.1 GCA_007130145.1 Bacillota bacterium | reverse complement strand
TTTACCTACGCCCTACTACAAGTTCGGTCCGGGTCTTGATATTCCTCCATTGCATCTCAAAGCCGGGTGAAGGCCAGTGCGTCATAAACTTGAAAAGTGGAACCAAAAGAACCGCAGCTGCGTCCAGTCAGAGTAGTATCAAATGGCACCAATCTTGGAGGAAACCATGAAACATGCACTGCTTATACTCTCAGCCCTATTCCTACTGCTGCTGGCTACCGACATAGAGGCTGACCTCTTGCCATCGTCGCCCGCTCCCGGTTTTCGACTGGGTAACGAGCGTTTTCTGGACGAAAACTTGGATTTGGTCGCGGGGAAGCGGGTGGGTTTGATCACCAACCAAAGCGGGGTAACCAGCACTGGTGCGTCGCTCATCGAAGTGTTCGCCGCCGAGCGGCGCATCAAGCTAACCGCACTCTATGGCCCCGAACACGGGATTGATGGAAAAGCACGGGCCGGTGCGTGGGTAGAATCCTACCAACATCCGACGCTGGGCATCCCCGTTTACAGCCTGTATGGAGCCACGCGCAAACCCACCCCCGGTATGCTCGCGGAGGTGGATGTTCTCATCTTTGACATACAAGACATCGGGGCTCGCACCTACACCTATATCTCCACCATGAATTATGCCATGCTGGCTGCGGCAGAAAACCAGCTGCCCATGATCATCCTGGACCGGCCCAATCCCCTGGGAGGGACAACTGTGGAAGGGCCTGTACTCGAGAATGAATACAAGACCTTTGTCGGTGTGGATAATCTGCCCATGGCCCATGGCATGACCATAGGGGAATTGGCCCGATATTTCAACCGGCTCATTGGCGCAGATATCACCATTATTCCCATGCAAGGATATCACCGGGAGATGATCTACCAGGATACAGGATTGGAATGGGTACAAACTTCTCCCAACATTCCACACCTGGACAGCGTATTCGGCTATCTGGCAACGGGCCTGGCCGAAGGCACTGGAATCCATCAAGCGGACCAGTTCACCTGGGTCGGCGGTAGCGGCTTGGACGCAGACGAATTCGCCCGCCTCCTCAACAGTTCACAGTTGCCGGGAATCCGTTACCGGCCAGAAACCCGTAACGGTGTGGGCGGCGTCCGCCTCGAGATCACAGATTATCACCGTTTCAATCCCGCCAGAAGTGGCTTGCACGCACTTTTTCACGCCCGAAGTCTGTGGAATTTTCCGGTGCCAAAGAGCCCTCTGCCAAAGAACACCCATACTATGGTCATGTTCGATAAGGTGATGGGAACCAGTCAAGTAGGGATTTGGCTGGACCAAAACCTCTCCCCTGTTCAGGTGGAAAAACGCTACCAAGAACCCCTGGCCGCCTTTAACGCCCTCAGAGAAGACTATTTGCTTTACGGCTACCCAGGCAATTCTCAGCATCCTTCTTTGGTACTAAATGGGCATAATCTCTTCACGGCTGTCAAACCTATCATCGCTAACGATCGCACGCTGGTACCGGTTCGGGCCATCCTGGAGCATATGGGAGCCCTCGTTTCCTGGGTGGAGGACGAAAAAGCGGTGTTGATAACCAGGGCAGATACCACCATCAGGTTGGTGATCAACAGCCACCAAGCGACGGTCAATGGCACAGTGCACACTCTTGACACAGCACCTGTCATCATCGATGATAGAAGCATGTTGCCGGTGCGATTCATCGCCGAGCATCTGGGAGCCGCGGTCGATTGGTGTCCTCATGAGCGTGCCGTGCTCGTAACCTACGCCCCTTGAAGGCAGCTCGACTGACATAGTTAGGGTGTATTTCACCTGGTTGAAGACAAAGGATTAAGGAGGGCGTCGCGGTGGATATCAAGGCTGTAAGAAAGACGCTCGTCGTTTGGTTTCTCACCATCACCGTGTTCTGGTTTCTTTACCAGGGTTTTGCCCGGATATACGAGAGGCTGGTCGACATCAATACCACCGCCAACATTGTTGCCTTCTTCATCGTCATCGGCGTGATACTGCCGGCTTCGGTATTCGTACGCAACTGGATGATCGCAGTCCTTTGCGATGAAGTCTAGTCTTTTTGAGCAACAAGAAAATGGCTAGCCTGCCCGGGATACAAGTCCGGGCGGGCTCAATGCAAACCACCAAACGCGTACCTCTATATGCCCACAAGGGACATGGGCCAGCTAGTCGATAACCCCCGGAGGAGCATCATCCACGAAGCCGTAGCGTTCAATGATCTCCTTGTTTCGAGCGTATCCTTCTACCAGTTCTTGTTTTTGCTCCGCAGTAAGGTTGAAATGAGCCGGTTCTTGCACCATGACGTCGGAAAGAGGCAAAATACGATGACGCCAACCCCGGTGCACCCAGGTTATCTCGTAGTCCACACCGCTAATCCAGGTAGCACCACTTTCCATGTCCTTGGAGATCTCGAAATTCAAGATCTTCCCGTACTGAACCAGGTCAGTTGGATTGGCCGGGTAGTGCTGGTTGGACACAAAATTGCCCATGGAATACGTCGCCAATGAAATCCGGGTGGAACCGTCGGGCTCCTCATTGTAGAACCACTCCATGGGCTGAACCACATGAGGATGACTGCCCAGAATCAAGTCGGCACCAGCTTCGGCCAGTTGCCCTGCCACGGTGCGCAAGTGAGGATGAGGTTCGGTCACATACATGGCACCCCAGTGCATGTAAATGGCTATGAGATCGGCGCCATCACGGCGGGCTCGTTCCATCTCCTCCACAATCGGAACCACAGTATTGAAGTTCTCGATGTAGTTTACGGAGTACTCATGCCCTTGCGGAACGGGAATCGCATTGGTACTGAACGTGTAGGACAAAAAAGCCACGTTGATTCCGTTGAATTCCTTTATGACAGGAGTCATTTGCTCCTCTTCATTGAGATGGGTACCGAACGTGGTCAAGCCAAGGCCACGGACGTTTTCAAGCGTCTCTTTGAGTCCCGTAAGGCCACGGTCCAGCGAATGGTTGTTGGCCATCGCCATGAGATCGAAGCCCGCTTGCGTTAGAGCTTCAGACAAGGCAAGCGGTGCGTTGAAGCAGGGAAAGGCAGTGTATCCAGTATAACCCATGAAGCTAATGCTAGGAGAGGCCTGGCACGTTTCCAGGCTCCCTACGCTCAAATCGACGGCCTCGATGTAGGGAGCAATGATCTCGAAGCTGGGCGTAAAGTCATATTCATCATCACCCAGATGCGCTTGATTAATCTGGGTAAGATGGGCGGTAATGTCACCGACGGCCAAGAGTGTCATGGTCCGAATGTCAGGCTCGGGTTCAGGTTCGGGTTCATCCGGACCAGGCTCTACAATGCCTGGATCCTGAGACGGCGGGGTAGGAGTGGGTAGCGGAGGGTCGGCACTGGAGCCGCCCGTAGCGAATATCCCGGCTACACTCCCGGCGACAAACAACAATGCGATCACTACGGCAAACAGACCGTATAGGAAGAAACGGTCTGTTTTGCTCTGACGGGGACGCCGCATAGAACATTCCTCCATATCTTACCGCCAAACCTTCGAAGGTTTGGCCTTCACACGTTTCTTTCACCTAACATCTTATCAAAACGAGCGAAAAACACCAGCTGTAGGTACACTCCTCGTTTTTCCAGCTCCCAGCGAACCTATTGGGGAAACAAGGGCCACAAGTTCGGAACCAACAGCAAACATACCGTCCCGACGAGCAAACTCAAGATCACGCCGACCCTGGCATAATCGGCAAAACGATAGTTTCCCGCACTATACACCAGAGCGTTGGACTGGTGACCCACCGGACTGAAAAAAGCCGAGGCGGCTCCGGCGACGGTAATGATCAAAAATGGCCTGGGGTCAGCGCCCAGCGTACTGGCTAAGGCCATGGCTACGGGAGCTATCAGCATGAATGCCGCTGCGTTGATCAAAACTGCGGTTAAGGCAGCGGTCAGTGCATAGAGCAAAGCCAAGATCAAAAGGGGATTCCCTCCGGTCGTACTATGGATGAGCTGGGCCAGGAAGCTTGAGGTTCCCACCTTTTCAGCTGCCGTGGCCAAACCAAACATGGAGCCCAACAGCACCAACACGGGCCAAGGAATAGCCCGGTACAACTCCTCTAAAGAGAGCACTTGCAAAATCCCCGTCACGACAACGGCGATCAACGCCGCCACCGGTAGAGGGAGCCACCCCATAGAAACGGACAGTATAATGCCCCCAAAGGTGATGAGCACCGGTAGATCTGCCCGGGTCCGGGTCACTGGATTTTGTCCCAACAGGACCAAATCCAATTCACGGCACGCTGCCATCATCTTTTCGGGATGGCCTAAGAGCAATAACACATCTCCCCCCTGCAAGGGAAGATCAACCAAACGGTGCTGCATGCTTTCGTCTCTTCGCTTGATGGCCAACACGGACACCCCAAAACGCCGCCTGAAATTGATCTGGCGCAACGTCTTACCATTCAACAACGAATCGGCGGTAACAACTGCGTCCCAGGTTTCGGCCTTACCCGGTTCGAGCAAGAGGGATGTGGTGCTCTTTTGCGGCACGATCTTGACTCCCAAATCCCCGGCCAGCGCCACCAGATTATCCCGGCCCACTTCCAATTGGAGGATATCCCCGGGAAGAATTCGCTCTGATGGTCCCGGGGCATAAATGCCTTGGCCTCCCCTGATAATGGTCAGGACACTGGCATCGTAAAGGCTGCTCATGGGTGTCTCCACAATGCTAAGACCGGCCAATTGACAGTCCGAGGACACTTCCACTTCCGCAATGTAGTTACTGACGCGATACTCATCCACCAAACCCTGGTCCGATGGGTTCCCCCGCGGCAACATCCGGTATCCGATGGTGGCAAAATACAATACCGTTACCACAACCAGGGAGCCGCCGAGGGGCAAGAGTTCGAAAAATGATAGGGGCAAGAGCCCTTTGTCCTGCAAGAAACCGGAGGCCAGCAGGTTAGGCGGAGAACCAATGAGAGTCATGGTGCCACCCACCAGGGAACCAAAAGCCAAGGGCATCATGAACTTAGCCAGAGGAAACCCGTGCTTGCGAGCTACACTGGCAATGATGGGAATGGCTAGGCTGATAGCAGCTACATTATTCATCACAGCCGACAGGCCGGCAACCACCAGCGTACCTGTAGCCGCCAGAAGTACCGGGCGATGGCCGATTTTACCCAGTGCACGAGCAACTTGGCGCAATAGCGCCGTCTTCTGAAACGCCGCACTCATCACTGACATAGCGGCAACCGTGAACAGCGCCGGATGCCCAAAGCCGGTGGTGAGTTCGGCAGAAGAAAGAACCCGGCTCGCTCCCAGGAGACTAAGGCATAAAAGAGCCGTGATATCATAGCGAAGCCGGTCGGTGGCCAACAGCACCAAGACCAAAACTAAGACTCCTGCCACCACGTACGTCTGGTACATTCCCTTCCTCCCCTGCCTGACCTAATTCGACAGATTGCTTCTGCTTCCTCGTTCTGCGTCATATCAGAGAAAAGAAGGTGGGAATGCCAAAAGGAGTCCGGGGTTGTCCCGGGCTCCTTAACTTAGACTTCTACCTCTACTTGCGAACCTTCACCATGGCAGTGCCCAGGCCCAGGAGAATGACAGCCCCGGCCGCCCAATAGGCCACGGTGCGCAGGTCGCGGTCACCGGCTTCTTCGTCAGTACCTTCTTCGGTCGTGTCTACCGGCATGTTTAGGGTATATACAGCGTCTTCCGGCGTCTTCTCAATGTCCTCTGCCACAAGGGCTTCGAGTTCGTCATCGCTAAGAACGAGTTTCTCCTCCACGTGGACGGCTACCATGAACTTGTCATCGTCATGCAAGATGACCACCATGTATATATCCAATTCCAGGGCTCTGAGTTCCCTGACCCATCCTTCGGAAACCTCGAGTTCTTCCACATCAATGCCTGTTTCGGATGCCAGATACTCCAGAGCAAGCCCTTCGAGCTCCTGGGCTTGTGCATCAGGTAGCATCTTCAAAGCTGCCGCAGCCGGAGCGGCCAAGACCAGTAGCAAGAGCAAACTTACAGCCAATACTCTCTTCATCTTTCCACATCCTTCATGGGGTTTGGCTGATTAGACGGTATACGCGCATGCAAGTTCCCTGCCGGAAAGAAAATCTGTCCAAGACACTGCCAGCAAAAGACAAGAGTGTGCAAGCCTCACCATGGAGGGACGGTCTGATCTTTCACCCCGATGACACTCTGGCCGTAGCTCCCGGGTTCTCTGAGAAACAGCGTACGGGCAGAATGCTTATAGACAACCAATTCCTTTTAGGGGGCCTGCAGTTTCTCCCGATACTCCTCGGCCCATGTCAACGGAGTGTCATCGTCCCATGGAGCCATGAAGAAGGAAACGGGAGATCCTGCGCCGGGTATAGCCTCGGGAATCTCGTTGATCACTGCTATCATGTACACTAAGTCAAACGAAGCATCTTCATATGGCAATTCATGGACGTTCGCCACTTCGGCTACCACATGATGGTTACTACCAAGCCAGCTGGTTCGACTGCTCTTGCAGAGGCTATCGTTTACCGTTCACTTCCTGGCCCCATTTCCAGGACCTTCATTCCCTTGTGTACTAAGATTCATAACAGGTCCGGTACCTTGAAACTTTGGGGATTCCGTGGGACAATCATCTCGAACCGATGACGGGGCAGTTCTATTCACTCCTGCACCTCGAGTGCTTGGTAAAGACTGTTCCCCGGTCCTGGCGGGAATGGCTGACGCCCGGGTTGCACCGTCCTGAAGGTTGCCCCCTTCAGCAAGGGGCTCGCATCCGGCCCTTGGGACTGAGTGCTCATCAGCAAGGTTGCACGCACGCCAGGTCCCCGCCCAAACCCCAACCCTTGGTTCACTCCCTCGGAAGGGAGGTGATGAAAATGAATCCCCTCTTCGTCGGAATCGATATTGGTTCGACTCACAATGTGGTTATGACCATGGATATTCATGGCCAGCGGGTC
>SLSY01000101.1 GCA_007130145.1 Bacillota bacterium | reverse complement strand
TTGGTTCCAACACCACCGAGACCCATCCGGTCATCGGATACCGGGTGAGGCGTGCTCGGAAGAAGGGAGCCAAACTGATTGTGGCCGACCCGCGTCCGATTCGTTTGTCTGAGGAGGCTGACGTCTTCTTGCAGCTGCGTCCGGGGACCAACACCGCCCTGCTGCTGGGCATGGCCAAGGTCATCGTCGACGAGAAGCTTTATGCTGCCGAGTTCATCGAGCAAAGGTGCAAGGATTTTGACGAATACGCCGCATCGTTTGCTGACATATCGCTGGAGGAGATCGGTGACATCACCGGGGTTCCCCTCGACCAGATCACCCGGGCGGCACGCATCTACGCTGAGACAAAGCCCGCCGCCATTTTGTACGCCATGGGTATTACCCAGCACTCGCACGGGACGGACAATGTCATGGCCCTCGCCCATCTGGCCATGCTCACGGGCAATTTGGGCGTACGCGGGGGCGGGGTGAACCCACTACGGGGGCAAAACAACGTGCAGGGTGCCTGCGACATGGGCGCATTGCCCAACGTGTTCCCCGGATACCAGCCGGTGTCTTCACCCCAAGCCAGGAGCAAGTTCGAGCAGGCGTACGGGACAGGACTCTCTTCCCAACCGGGTATAACCATGACCGAGATGTTCAAAGAGGCCCTAACCGGCTCACTCAAGGCCCTCTACATCATGGGTGAAAACCCCATGTTGAGTGAAGCCGATCTGGGAAAGACCGCGCAAGCTTTGGAGAAACTAGAGTTTGTGGTGGTTCAGGACATATTCTTCACGGAGACGGCGGCGCTTGCTGATGTGGTCCTCCCGGCGGCCTCCTTCGCTGAGAAGGAGGGAAGCTTCGTCAATACCGAGCGGCGGGTGCAGAAGGTGAACAAGGCCATCACCCCCCCCGGTGAAGCCAGAGGTGATAGTGAGATCATCTCGGCGCTGGCCGCCAAGATGGGCATGACCGGGTTTGACTATGCCACCAGCGGGGATGTCATGGTAGAAATCGCATCCTTGGTTCCCAATTGGGCCGGTATCTCCTATGCGAGAATCGAAGATGAGGGCGGGCTGTGCTGGCCCTGCCGTGATAGTGAGGATCCCGGGACCCCGATTCTTCATACGCGCGGGTTCTTGACCAAGGATCAAAGGGCGAGGTTTACGCCCATTGCTTATGCTCCTGCGCAGGAACTGCCGGATGACGAGTATCCCTTTGTGCTCACCACGGGTCGGGTACTGTATCATTTCCATACCGGTACCATGACCAGGAAGAGTCAGGGTCTAAACACCCTGCATGAGAACGAGAAGGTGATGATGAACGCCGGCGACGCCCAGCGCTTGGGTATTGTTCAAGGTGGCCCCGTGCGGGTTACCTCCCGTCGGGGTGAGGTGGAGGCTGTGGCCGAACTGAGGGAAGATATGCAGGAAGGTACCATCTTTATGACCTTCCACTTTGTCGAGGCCTGCGCAAATGTCCTCACCAATTCGGCGTGGGATCCCAAGGCCAAGATCCCCGAACTCAAGGTTTGTGCCGTGCGCGTGGCATCTTTGTAGTAACGGTAAACGGGAGAGGGAGGTCTGAGCATCTTCCTCTCTTTTCATCTTCTGAGCGGGTTGGGCTCAAGACCGGGCCGCTCGCCCGGGCCACGTCTTACGGGCTCTTACCCAAGCAGGTACGTTGAAGGAGTGAGGGTCGCGATGACGCTGAAGCAGAACATAAGGCTAAAAGCGTGCCGCTTGGAGCGATTTGCCAAGGAGGCGCTCCTGCGGGTCGGGGTACAAGAGGAAGACGCCAGGAATGTGGCCCACTGCCTGGTGGAAGCCGACCGCCGGGGCATCGACTCCCATGGGGTGACGCGGCTCCCCATCTACATGGAGCGCAAGCGTCAAGGACTGATCGCTCCGGTCACCAAGGTGGATGTGTTGCGTGAGTATCCCGCTACGTCGGTCATGGATGCCAACAACGGTTGGGGGGCCACCGCTGGTTTGACAGCGATGGAATGGGTCATCGACCGCGCCCGTACGCAAGGTGTAGCGAGCGCAGTGGTAAGGCGTTCCAATCACTTTGGCATGGCGGCCTTCTACGCGCTGCGCGCCGTGGAACAGGGTATGATCGGTCTGGCCTTGACCAATGCTTCGCCCAGCATCTCTCCCTGGGGCGGAAAGGCTAAGTACCTGGGGACCAATCCCATCTGCGTGGCCGTTCCCAGTAGTGGCCGCTGGCCTCTGGTCTATGATGGGGCCACCAGCCAGGTGGCCCGGGGGAAACTGCAAATGGCTTTGCAGCGGGGAGAGACGCTGGAATCCAACTGGGCCATCGATGTCCAAGGGGAGACCACCACCGACCCCCTGCAGGGCCTGGAAGGGTCCTTGCTGCCTCTGGGGGGCTACAAGGGTTCAGGGCTAGCCATGATCGTGGAAGTGCTCACGGGAGTCTTGGCCAAGGGGTCCTTTGGTAGCGCCGTGGGCCAGCTGCTCCAGCCCGCGGGCTTTCAGGATGTATCCCACTTCTTCGCCGCCATGCCCGTGGAAGCATTCATGCCCCAACACGAGTTTCTTGCGCGGGTGGAGGAGCTGCAAGACCAGGTAAGAGCCTTGCCACCGCGAGAGGGTCAGGAGATTCTGCTTCCGGGAGAGCCGGAGTTTATCCAGCTGCAAAAGACAGACAGAGAGGGCATTCCCTTGAGCGCCGACGTGTGGGCCCAGCTGCAGGAGATCTCTGACACCTACGGAATAAAGATGCCACAACACATCAGATTTTAACACCGGGCAGGTCGCGGACCTGCGGAGTAACCGTTCTGGGGTCTTGGCCCTTTGAACGGGCTTGAAATTACCGAGAAGGAGGATGTCTCCATGGCATTTCGCTGCCCCGGACAGGACCGGCGCTTTTGGACACCCGATGACGTTTATGACTCCCCCTGTCCCCATTGTGGCGAAAGCATAGAATTCTTCCGCGATGATATCGCCCTGCGTTGTCCGGGGTGCAAGAAGAAGATCGCCAATCCCAAACTGGATCTGGGGTGTGCGGCCTGGTGCAGCTACGCAGAACAGTGTTTGGGCGAGATAGCTCGTACCTATCAGCAGCGCCCGGAAGCACTGCGCCACCGCTTGGAAGTGGCGGTCAGGAAACGATTGGCCCAGGCAGGCAAGGGGTCTGGGCTCCTCAACCGGGCCTTGCGCCAGCTGGAGAAAGCCCTTCCTGACAGTGAAGGGGAGACCTTGTGCTTGATTGCGACCTGTTTGCTTTTTCCTGTCGCTGCGGAGGCCGAAGCCATCCTGGATGAAGTGGAACTAGCGAGCCCCATGCGCCAGGAAATACTCTCGCTCCTAGAAGAACTCCAATCGGGTCCCGAACCCCGTTCGCAGGCTTACGTCATTGCCCAGTCGTATAGAAAAGCCGAAGCTGAGCTGGCTGATCCGGCAAGCTGAGCTGAAACCGAGACCTTGACGCTCCCTATTGCCCCTCGTGCTGGGTCAAAGCAAACGGCCGGGCTGAGGGCGTTAACACACCGGGCTCCTGGTTAGTCTAAATGAGACTAGAAATGGTTCTGCGCTCCGCCTCTTTTACGAAAAACCTCTTCATGGGATAGGACAAGAGCCCCACGGGGAAGAAAACAGTGGGCAATACCATCATATTCGGGGGGTGCAACGCATTGAAGACCAAGGAGAATCTCATGAAAGCATTTGCCGGTGAATCACAGGCCAATCGCCGCTACCTGGCTTTTGCTGCCAAAGCGGAGAAGGAGGGTAAGGCGAACATTGCCCGCTTTTTCCGCGCCATTGCTGAGGCTGAAACCATTCACGCCCTCAAGCATTTGGAGGTAGCCGGAGGGGTTGCTAGTACGCAGGACAATCTGGCGCAGGCGATAGAGGGTGAGAAGCACGAATACACCGAGATGTATCCAGAGTTCATTGCCGTAGCCAAGGAGGAAGACCAAAAGCAGGCGCTTAGATCCTTGGAATATGCCAATGAAGCGGAGAAGGTTCATGGCCGCATTTTCGCACAGCTCAAAGCCCGGGTCGATGCTAATGAGGATGCAAGCGATGAAGCTATCATTCTTTGCAAGGTGTGCGGCTGGGTAGGACAGGGTGCCATGCCCGAGCGCTGTCCCATCTGCAATTCGACGTCTCAAGTCATGGTCAAATTCTGATAGATGGTTTCAGGCGGGACCCTGGTGACAAGCCCGGGTCCCCTTATCATGTTCTGTCACGTCACCTTCGTTTGTGCGTCATGGGGCGCATGGCTCTTGTAGGCCAAATAACCCATGATCACTACTCCCACGCACAGAACGTAGCCCATCAACCAGAAGGCCCTTTCGATGGCAAACAGGTCCATGACCAACCCGCTGCCCACCGAACCCAGGAACATGCCCAAACTGTTAGCGGTGCTATTTATACCCATGACGCTTCCCATGCCAAACAAACGTCCCTGTTGCACCGAGAGGGCGGTGGCGGAAGGAACGCCCATGCCTCCGGCGACCGCCAGGAGAAATATAACGAATACCAGTTGGGAGAGACTCCGGGCCGAGGGCATGAGGAAGAGAACCACGGGTGATAGAGCCACCCCTCCCAAGGCGAGATAGTAACGGTTGACGCGGTCAGCCACGATGCCAAAGGGGGGTTGCAGAGCGGCCTCAGCAATGGCTCGCCAAGACACCAGTATCCCTACCGTGGTGGCCGGCAGGCCAAGAGATATCCCTGCCCATAGCGGCAAGAGAACGCTAAAGAGGCCCCGTGCCGCCGATAAGGTGGTGCGGGTGCAAACTACGGCCTGTATGGCTACATCGCGCAAGAGTACGGAAAAGGGGGTCAAGGTCTTTTTGTGCCCTTGCTTGGTTTGTGTTTGCTCGGGCACCGTCAACAGTACGAGCGAGAAGGCGAAAAGAGAAAAGGTGAACATGCCCAGGAAGGGAGCAGTCGCCCCCCAGAGGTCGGTTAGCATGCCTCCGGCCATGGGCCCGACGGCAAAACCGGCAAAAAAGGACAGATTGAAGACGGACATCACCTTGCCTTCGTGTCCGTCGGGAGTCAAGAGTCCCGCATAGGCCATGGCAATGGGTTGAACCATGGAGCCGAAACTACCCTGCATGAAGCGCCAGGCTACCAGTTGCCAGGGCCGGGTCGAGAACAGAAAGCCCAAAGCGACCAGTGCATATCCCATCAGTCCGATGAGCAAGAGTTTCTTCATGCCCGTGCGATCCGATAAGCGTCCAAAGGCCACTTGTAGGACGGAACGGGCCAGAGGATTGACCCCAAAAATCAGACCGATCACCGTGCCGCTGGCTCCCATGGTGTCTGCGTATATGGGGAGCATGGGTACAATGAAGCCCACGCCCAATGATATGGTGAGCATCGCGGTGATGAGCGCAAGAAAGACTCGTTGCTGCAATGTCGTTCTCCCTCATAAGGATGTGAGCGTTCGCGTCTCTTGACCACATTACGGGCGGGAACGCAAAACCCCTCTTTATTGCAGGTGCAAACGTGTGGAATGGAGGGATGGGCAGCGCGAAATTCCTAGGGGGCCTTCTTCTGGTATATGCTATCAAACAGCGAGAAGAAACGGTGGGTGGCGTGGGTGGCCGGGCGCGTGGCGCAAGATACGCCCACCAGAAGAACGATGGTGATGACCAAAAGAGGGATGATGGGCAAGGTGTTACCCCAAAGCGTCCAGTCCAAGTAAGGAGTGAAATGGTAAACCGGTAGCAATACCGCACTGCCCAGCAGGGCGGCCAATGCGCCTTGCGAGGTGCTGCGGCGCCAGTAGAGGGCGGCAATCATGACCGGAACCAGGCAGGCGTACCCAGTGAATGCGAAGGTGGCGATGGCAAAAATGGTGCCGGGGCGGATCAAGGCCATGATCAGGCTAAGCAAGGCCACGGCAGCGACAACGAGCCTACCCCATTTCACCCACTCTTGCGAGGGTAGTGACACACGGGGCTCCACGCCGTCCCGCAGCACTAGATTGCTGATGGTTAGCAGCATAGCATCAATAGATGACATGATGGCGGCCAAAATGGCGGCAAGACCCAGTCCCGTTAGGGACGCGGGAAGATAGGTAGCCAGCATGAGTGGGAAGACGGCATCGAGACGGCCGCTCATGTCCGGCAACGCCCAACTGCCCCAAAGACCAATGTAGACAGCGGGGGCAAATGTCAAGAGTACGGTGAGAGGGTAGATGGTCACGGTGGTCTTCAGAAAGCGTGTCGAGCGACTGGACATCAATCTGACAAACACGTGGGGAAAGGCGACAACGGCCAAGGGAGAGATGAGCAAATAGCTAAACCAGCTGCCGGGTGTGAAGTGGTCGGCCTTGGTCAAGAGATCGGGGCGCGTGGCCAGTACACCTTCGGTAGCCGCTACCACGCCGCCAAGCTCTTGCGACAAGAGCACGAAGATGGCCAGCCCCACGATGAGGAACATGAGTCCTTGAAAGACGTTGGTCCACGCTGTTCCCCGCATACCTCCCAACGATGTATAGATCGTAGTGACGGCAACCACCAATGTGCAGCCCACCGGGTAGGGCAACGCTCCCCCGGTTATAGCCTCAAGTGCAGTGCCGGCGCCAATGATTGAGGTAACCAGATAGGGAATGGTGTAGAGTAGAGTTAAGGCCAGCACCACCAAGGACACCGCACGGCTGTCCCAGCGGTTGCCCAAGATCTCTGCCTGGGTCATGTACCCGTAGCGCTTACCCACCAACCAGGACCGGAAACCCACAATGTAGAACATGGCCGGGGTCAAGAAGGCGGTTCCGAAGGCAACAAACCCGTACATGCCCACACCCAGCTGGTAGGACTGCCCTGTCACTCCCAGAAAGGTGAAGGCGGTGATGTTGGTGGCAAAGACGGAGAAGAAGAGTAGCACCGGTCCCAGACTGCGGCCGGCCAAGAAATAGTCTTCAGGAGTCGCCCGGGTAGAGCGATAACTGTAGTAACCTAATGTCAGCAATACGGTTAGATATAAAAGTAAGATGAAACCAGCATCAGTCGTCAAAGGTGGGTCTTCCTTCCTCTTCCTGTTCTATTAGCTTCAGCTCGACGGGGTCAACATCAGGCCAAAGATACCGCGACAAGACCCAAAACAGGGCCGTGCAGAGCAATGTTAAGAGAGCCCGGTACCATACCTCAAAGGGGAGCCACTGCCATAGAAACGGGTGCAGCGTTTGCCAGGTCCAAAAGTCCACATGCAGTGCGGTCATGATGAGCATGAGTGCCCAGAAGATCC
Organism: Bacillota bacterium; assembly: GCA_007130145.1. GTDB lineage: Bacteria > Bacillota > Sulfobacillia > UBA8153 > UBA8153 > SLSY01. The sequence goes on along the minus strand of SLSY01000101.1, from coordinate 15,256 downwards.
ATTGGCGAGAATAATACGACAAAGAGGCACCCCATTTCGACTATTCTTTCATGTTGACAATTATCTCACGAATTGCCGTGTCCGTCAACGAAGGGAGGAAACGTGGTGTCTGTCAAGTAGATGGTGGTTGAGAAGCCCATTCTCCGGGTTTCATGGTCTTTAGCTGGCAGGCTCGTCTCCCGCGTTGAGCTTTTGCATCAGAGGGGATGGACTGGCTGCCACCAGCGTTCGGTGCCGGCGTGTGGCCTGGTTACGGTCCCTTTCACCAAGCGCCCTACCCCCGTTCCTTGCAGGAAGCAGGCAACGGACCCGGAAACTTTGTCATGGCAACAGGCCTTCCCTCGGTTGTTCTGTTCAAAGCTTACCTGACGGGAGCCATGGCTTCTCGCTCTCCCTTCTCTTTCAAATCCCCGGCAAGTACTTCACTCATACAGGAAATGAAGGAGATGTCACGAAATACATGCGGCAAGGGCCACAAAGGCAGGAGGTTACAGCAGTGGATACCGACAAAATTCAACAAGCCGTGCGCATGCTATTGGAGGCAGTTGGTGAAGACGTCGATCGCGAGGGGTTGCGAGATACACCCCGGCGCGTGGCGGATATGTACAAGGAGGTCTTCGGCGGACTCGGTGACAGTGTATGGGACGAGCTGTTTGTGGAATTTGATGAGAAGCATGATGAGATGGTGCTAGTGAAGGACATACCCTTCTATTCCACTTGCGAGCACCACCTCTTGCCGTTTTACGGGAAGGCCCATGTGGCTTACATTCCCAAGCAGAAGATCACCGGGCTTAGCAAGCTGGCCCGGGCGGTAGACATCATGGCGCGCCGCCCACAAACGCAGGAGCGACTCACGGCCCAGGTTGCTGATATCCTCATGGAGAAATTGAATCCCTATGCAGTGGCCGTAGTGGTGGAAGCCGAGCACCTGTGTATGAGCATGCGCGGCATCCACAAGCCGGGGGCGCGAACCATAACCTCCGCTGTGCGGGGCATCTTCCGGCGCAATGCTGCATCTCGCGCCGAAGTGTTCTCATTGATTCGTGGTTCATAGGAGGGGATGCAGGTGAAGCGACCCAGAGTCATTGAGATATCAGATCTAAAGCAGGCGCAAGAGGAATTGACCCTCATTGGGGCCAGCCCGGGAGGACGAGCGGTGATGGCGCCCAAGGCGGTCCACCGGGTGATCAAGGTAGAAGGACTGACCATGCGGGCTGCCAATCTTCTCAAGCAGGAAATGCTTTCCAAGGGAGGCGAGGCGGCACTAGCTCACGGTGCGGCCGACTGGTCGGTCGAACACACCGATACCTTGCTCATGGGAACGCTTAAGCAATACCGGTTACTGGTAGCCAAATTGAAGCTTCAACCCTTTGGCCTGGCCAAACTGGGAGAGCGTTTGACGGCGCTTTTGTTTGCCCAACCGCCACAGGAACTACGTTTGGGGTCACACCGGTTGACCTTATCCCGTACTCTGGTCATGGGCATCCTCAATATCACCCCCGACTCTTTTTCCGATGGTGGTCGTTATACCAGTGTGGAGCGAGCGCTAGAACAGGCCGAGAAGATGCGCCGAGAGGGGGCCGACATGATTGATGTGGGCGGCGAATCCACCCGGCCCCGGCATGAGCCGGTACCCGCCCATGAAGAGTTGGAACGAGTGATGCCGGTGCTGGAACGGCTCTTGTCCCGTCTGGATATACCCATTTCGGTGGATACCAATAAAGCCGAGGTGGCCAGAGAAGCACTCTCGTTGGGGGTGCACCTTGTCAATGATGTGGGTGGGCTCCAGACCGAAGACATGTTGCTGCCGGTCATCGAGAGCGGGGCGGGCCTTGTTATCATGCACGGTCTAAAGGAACACCGGCAACCGATGCCCCCAGAGTATTCCAATCTCATGGGTACCGTGCACCAGTTCTTGGCCCGTCGCTTAGAGAAGGCGAAAGAAGCGGGTCTGGCTCCCGAGAGCATTATTCTCGATCCGGGTTTAGGCTTCGGAAAGACGGGACGGCGGAATTTGATGATCCTGTCACGCCTGGGAGAACTGGCCAGCTTGGGCCAGCCTCTCTTGGTTGGCGCTTCGCGCAAGGGTTTCATCGGAGAGGTATTGGAACTGCCGGTGGATGAGCGGGATGAAGGGACGGCGGCAACGGTGGCGTTGGCTATAGCGCGCGGGGCACGTCTGGTACGCGTGCATGACGTCAAGACCATGGTGCGGGTGGCGCGTATGACCGATGCCATCTTGGCGGAGCGAGGCCATGCATGATCGCATTGTTCTCAAGGGTATGCGCTTTTTTGGGCGTCATGGGGTACTAGAACGAGAGCAGCTGCAAAGACAACCCTTTGTCGTCGATGTCGTACTGTATGTGGATGCGAGTACGGCCGCGCTCAGCGATGAGCTGGAAGATACCGTTGACTATGGGGTGGTGTACCATTTGGTACGGTCCAAAGTGGAAGGAGAATCCTTTCGTCTGCTGGAAACGTTAGCCCATGATCTGGCACAGACGCTCTTGCGATCATGTCCTGTGCATGGGGTTGGGGTAACCGTTAAGAAGCCCCGGGTTCCTCTTCCGGGGACACTGGACTATGCAGCGGTGGAGGTGGAGCGATGGCGTCCGAAGTGAAGCGGGCTTTCTTGGGCCTGGGAACCAATCAGGGCCGGCGCGAAACGGTGCTGGCGGAGGCGGTCAGACGTTTACGCCGCATCGAGGGCGTGACGGTTCGTCGCGTGTCACCGCTTTTTGAGACAGAACCAGTAGGTCCTCCGGACCAGGACTGGTATCTCAATGCTGTCGTGGAGATCGAGCTGGCCGTGCTGGCAGACGAGCTTCTCATCCTATTGAAGCAACTAGAGAAGGATATGGGCCGCCGTCCCTCCCAGCGATGGGGGCCACGGCTCATTGATATTGACATTCTTTGGGTGGAAGGGGAAACCTTGTCTATGCCCCATTTGACCGTACCCCATCCCCAGATGGAAGAAAGGGCTTTCGTTCTCGTGCCCCTGGCGACACTTGCGCCGGATATGGTGCTTGCATCGGGACGAACGGTGGTGCAGACTCTAGCTGCATTGGACGATCCCCACCAGGTGATACCATACGTGCGAACGGGATCTATCGGTTGACACGGTTCTTTTGGGTGTGTTACGATGGATTCACAATACCCTAGTATTCCACTCGGGATTACGGATGCGGAGGTAATGGCATTGCGTAGAGTATATATGGACAATTCGGCAACCACTCCCGTGCGCCAAGAAGTGATTGAGGCGATGAGTGAGTGTATGAAGGATGATTTTGGCAATCCTTCCAGCCTCCATTGGTTTGGGCGTCAGGCCCGGCGAAGAATGGAGACAGCACGCGAACAGGTGGCCGGTCTTATCGGGGCCGAGCCGGAAGAAATTGTCTTCACCAGCGGCGGCACCGAGGCGGATAATATGGTGATGAAGGGTGTTACCCAGCAGCTGCGTCACAAGGGGCGACACGTGATCACCTCTTCGGTTGAGCACCACGCGATTTTGCATACAGGTGAGTATCTGGAAAAGAACGGTTTTGACGTGACCTACTTGGCGGTGGATGAACACGGGCGGGTGGATCCCGATCACTTGCGACATGCCATCGGGCCCCAGACCACTCTGGTCAGCATCATGCTGGCAAATAATGAAGTAGGCACCATTCAACCCATTGAGGAACTGGCGGCGATTTGCCGTGAAAATGGGGTTTTGTTTCACACCGATGCGGTTCAGGGTGTGGGACAACTGGACGTGGATGTGGAAACCCTCGGGGTTGACTTTCTTTCTTTGTCCGGGCACAAGTTATATGGCCCCAAGGGTGTAGGCGCTCTTTATGTGCGGCGTAACCGTCGCTTTCAGCCCCTGTTTCACGGGGGAGGTCATGAACGCCGTCGCCGCGCGGGAACCGAGAATATCCCCGGGATCGTTGGGCTTGGTTTGGCCTGCCAGCTGAGCCACGAGGAGCTGCCCGAGCGCAGAGAGAAGCTCGTGGCCATGCGCGATGGCCTCATTGCCGGCTTGATTGAACGTGTGGAGGACGTCCAACTCAACGGACATCCCAGCGAGCGCTTGCCCAACAATTGTAATCTGAGTTTCAACTACGTGGAAGGCGAAGCTATGCTTCTCAATCTCGATTTGCAGGGCATTGCCGTGGCCAGCGGCTCCGCCTGCACGTCGGGCTCCATTGAGCCGTCCCACGTATTGCTGGCCATGGGCGTGTCACGGGAACTGGCTCAAGGGTCCTTGCGCCTCAGTCTGGGCTCGTTCAATTGTACCGAAGATGTGGACTACGTCCTGGAGACGCTGCCACCTATCGTTGACAAATTACGCCAGATGTCCCCACTTTACCACGGGAAGGAGTAGTAACGTGTACACAGAGAAAGTGATGGAATACTTCACTAAGCAAGAGAACGTAGGAGAGATTCCGGATGCTGACGGAGAGGGTACCATTACCAGTCCAACGTGCGGCGATCTCATGAAGGTGACCATTCGCGTCAAGGATGATGTGATTGAGGATGTGAAGGTAAAGACTTTCGGTTGCGGGGCGGCCATTGCCAGTGCGGCCATGCTCACGGAGCTGGTCAAGGGGATGCCCCTTAGCGAGGCCATGTCGGTGACCAATATGGACGTGGCCGAAGCCCTGGGTGGGTTACCCAGCCAGAAGCTGCATTGCTCCAACTTGGCGGCCGATGCCCTGCAGGAAGCCATCGCCGACTACAAAGAACGCAATGGCAACGAGGCGACAGGTCAAAGAGGAAAGAGGAAGGAAGTCCCTTGTCAACTAGAGGAAGCCAAGGGCAAGTAGAGCGGCTCACCGGTGCTGTCGCCCTCAGTGGGGGCGTGGACTCGACGGTAACGGCCCAGTTCCTTAAGGAGCAAGGGCATGACATTTTCGGTGTTACCATGCATCTGGGCGGACCACCGCCTGATGTTTCCGTGCTCCAACAGGAGCTGGGCATCAAAGTGCGCGTACTGGATTTACGAGACGAGTTTCGGCGCTCGGTGATTGATGAGTTTTGCCGCGAATATAGCAGGGGGCGTACGCCCAACCCTTGTGTTACTTGTAACCGAGCCTTGAAGTTTGGTCGGCTGGCTGCTTATGCGCGCTCCGAAGGAGCGGCGTTTTTGGCCACCGGTCATTACGCACGGCGCCTGTACTCTTCCGAGCGCGGTTGCTATGGGCTGCACCAGGCGAGGCATGAGGAGAAGGACCAGAGTTACATGCTCTATGGACTCAGTCAAGAGCAGCTAGCCTTTGCGCGCTTTCCCTTGGGCCATTTCAAGAAAGAAGACGTACGTCAAAGGGCGCAGTTAGCGGGGTTGTCGGTGGCTGATGCCAGCGAGAGCCAAGATATTTGCTTCATCACCGGAGATTACCGGCATTTTTTGAAAGAACACCTCCCCGGCGCCTTTCGTCCCGGACCCATTGTCAATCGCCATGGTCAGCGCTTAGGGACCCATGACGGGCTGGCTGGTTTCACCATCGGCCAACGACGCGGTCTCGGGATCAGGGCGAGAGCCCCCCAGTATGTCATTGCCTTGGATACGCTGAGAAATGCACTGGTAGTGGGAGCCGTTGAAGACACTTGGGCTACTGGCTTTGTGGCTCTAGAGGCTAATTATCTGGCCCAAACCCCACCACCTACCGGCATCCTCTGCACCGTAAAGGTTCGCTACCGTGCACCCAAAGCTCCTTGCCGGCTGTATGCTGGCGCCGACGGCAGACTTCAGGCAACCTTCACCGCGCCGCAAAGAGCCGTCACTCCGGGCCAATCCGCGGTCTTTTATGACGGTGACGAGGTGCTCGGAGGGGGAATCATCCAGCTGGTCTGCATGACCATGGCCCCTTGAGGGTATACTTGATGCAAGTGATAGGGGCGGGGGGCGGTCGCAATATGTTCTATCAGTGTCCGGCCTGTCAAAGTCGGGCCGTGGGTCGCGTCGGTTTTAACCAGTTCTATTGCTGGGACTGCTGTGTTGAATATGCCCCCAGTGGTGTTGGGTGGCAAGTGTATCATCTCGAAGCGGATGGCACCGCCACTGTTTGCGCCACGACAGCCGAGGTTCATATGGAAACAAGCGGTGAAGGGAGTGAACGGCAATGCGCAAGATATTCTGGCGGGGGGTACTGACCGGAGGTGCCATCGGCGCATTGTTGGGCATGGCGGTGACTCCAACCCAACGACCCATGCAAAAAGCCAAAACCACCGGGGGACGAATGAGGCGACGGGCATCCCGTTTGTGGAAGGATACCCGTGGCGAGTTGGGCGCCATGGCCATGCGCTGGAAGCGTTAGTACTCAGAATGAACAGGAGGCACGGACGGCTCGGCCGCTGTGCTTCTTTTGTTTGGAGGATGGTGGCGTGGTCAAATGGATGAAATCATACGGCGCCTACCTCTTGGCATTCATCCTCCTGGCGGCATTGGCCTATGGAATTCGGGTGGTGTTGGTGCCCTTTGTCCTGGCTGCTTTTTTGACATATCTGCTCGAACCCGTCGTTGCCATGCTCACCCGGCGTGGCGTTCACCGCGTCGGGGCGATTTGGTTGACATATTTTGCCCTGGCGCTCGCCGCCATCCTGGCAGCATTGGTGCTGGTCCCCTCCGTTGTCGATGAACTCAATCGCCTGGCCGAAGTCGTCCCCCTTCATGCATCTGATCTCAGGATGCGTTTGGAAGAGCTGCAGTCGGATTACAGCCGCCTGCCTGTACCGGAAGGCTTGCGCACGGTGTTGGATCAAGCCCTGGAACGAGCCGAAACCCAGCTTGTGCAAGGGGTGTCGGCCGCGCTGGGAGGAACCGTTGCCTTCATGGGGAATATGGTGCGCATTCTCATTACTCCCGTCTTAGCCTACTATATGCTGCGCGACTTGCCACAGTTTAGGAACGTTTTGCGTGCAAGGATGGGTCACCACCAAGAGTGGGTCGCCTGCCTGGGCGACATTGACCAAGTGGTGGGCGGCTTTGTGCGCGCTCAGTTCATCGTAGGTCTCATCGTGGGTGCTCTGACAGCATTGACCCTCACGGTCTTGGGTGTGCGCTTTGCCATCTTGCTGGGCCTGGTGGCGTTCGCTGGGGAGTTTGTGCCTTACTTTGGTCCCATCATCAGTGCGCTTTCCGCCATTGCCGTTGCGTTGTTGACCGCCCCGTTCAAGGCGCTGCCGGTAGCATTGGCGGTGGTCTTGATTCAACAAGTGGAAAGCGGGATCATCACTCCCAAGATCGTCGGTGATCGCACCGGCCTCCATCCTTTGCTGGTTATCCTCTTGGTGCTGTCCGGAGGGTATCTTTTCGGCATTTGGGGTCTTTTGCTGGCTGTTCCCTTGGGAGCTGTGACCAAGGTGGGGCTTTGCTGCGTGTGGTCAACGCGGCAGGCGGGGAGGATATCACCGAACCAACCCAGAATATGGCGGGAATAGGCCACGAGGCGAAGGAGGATTTGCATGCGATTATCACAGCTATTTGCTCGCACCTGGCGGGAGGCGCCAGCCGATGCGGAACTGGTCAGCCATCAGTTGATGCTCAGGGCCGGATACATCCGCCGTTTGGCCGCCGGTATATACAGCTATCTCCCGCTGGGCTGGCGCGTAATGCGCAACATTCAGGAGATCATCCGACAGGAAATGGATGCCATAGGTGGTCAGGAGATCAACATGCCCGTGGTCCATCCTGCTGAGCTCTGGCAGGAATCCGGGCGTTGGTACGATATTGGCCCGGAACTGGCCCGGTTCAAGGACCGGGTGGGACGGGACATGGTCTTGGGCATGACCCACGAGGAAGTGGTGACCGACCTGGCCCGCCGTGAAGTCGACTCCTACCGTCAGTTGCCTTTCATGGTTTATCAGATTCAAACCAAATTCCGCGATGAACCTCGCTCCCGCGGCGGGCTGATTCGCGTACGCGAGTTCATGATGAAAGATGGATACTCCTTCCATCCTGATCAAGAGGATCTGGATCGATACTATCCCAGCGTGTGCCAGGCGTATTTCAATATCTGCCGCCGCTGTGGTGTGGATGTAGCCATGGTGGCCTCGGACGTGGGCATGATGGGAGGCACCGGCGCACACGAGTTCATGCTCGTCACGGCGGCGGGTGAGGATACCTTGGTTTTGTGCCGCCGGTGCGGCTATGCTGCCAACCAGGATGTGGCTCAGAGCCAGCGGGGTGACGCACTATCCCCGAGCGCGCCGTTGCGGGAGGTGGCCACGCCAGAGAAGAAAGACGTTGTGGAGGTAGCGCGCTTCCTCGCTGCCGAGCCCCGAGGGGTGCTCAAGACCTTGGTGGTGGTGGCCGACGGCAAACCGGTCATGGCCTGCATTCGCGGCGATCTCGAGGTCAATGAGAGGAAACTGGCCAACTGCCTCGGTGTGGGAGACGTGCGCCTGGCCCACGATGAGGAACTGGTCGGCTGGGGCATGGTGGCTGGCTATGTTTCACCCGTGGGGCAAGCCCATTGCCGCGTCATTGCCGACCTCAGCGTGGTGGAGGAGCAAGGACTCATTGCCGGTGCCAATCGCGAGGGGTATCATTACACCGGGGCGCGTTTTGGTCGCGATTTCTCCACCCCTGAGGTGATCGATATGGCCGCTGCCCGGCCGGGAGATGCGTGCGTCGAGTGTGGAGGCTCGCTGGAACTGGCTCGGGGGGTGGAGATCGGTAATACCTTCAAGCTGGGCCTGAAATACTCCCGGTCCATGGGAGCTCATTACCTTGACAGTGAGGGCGCGGAAAAGCCTTTGGTTATGGGTTGTTACGGCATTGGCCTGGGCCGGTTGGCCGCCTGTGTGGTGGAGAGCCACCACGATGACAAGGGAATCATCTGGCCACTTCCGGTTGCACCTTACCCGGTGCATCTGGTGGCGTTGGGGACAGGAGAGGATGTGGTTGCGGCCGCAGCGGGCATCTATGAACAGCTCAACGCCAGCGGTATCAGCTGTATCTATGATGATCGCAATGCATCAGCAGGGGTCAAGTTCAACGATGCCGATCTCATGGGAATGCCGTTGCGCATCACCGTATCCAAACGCAATCTCAAAGAGTCCGCCGTCGAGATCAAACCGCGAAGCGCCGAGAGCGCCTCGTCCGTTGCCTTGGATGCGATGTTAGGCTATGTCCAGGATTGGATTGACCACCAGATGGCCCGCTACAAGCCCTAGAACCAGCGGTGCAACCACCATGTTTCCACCGCGCGTTTCTCCCACTGCCAAAGGGCCGAAGGGCTGTAGAGGACGCCGGGGAGGGGAGAGTTGTAATCGGTGGTGATGTGGACGCCGCGTCCAGCGTCGACCAGGACAGTACAGGCAGAGCGTGCGCGGAACGTTCCTGTGGGCCGCCGTCCCAGGAGGGTGGCGCGGAGCTGGTCGGCTACCACGTTGCCCTGCAATTTGGCCATGGAACCACTCTTAGGCACCCACCCCTTGCCTACCGGCGAGGGGATTTTGGCGATGTCGCCTATCGCCCACACCCCCGGCTCTTGTGTGGCCATCGTGGCGCCGTCCACCGGGATCCATCCTTCGGTATCCGCCAGGCCCCCGGTGGTCTGGGCAGCGTGGCCCGAGTGCGGCGGAACGCCGATGATGAGGTCAGCGGCGATGGTTTCGCCGCTTGCCAGCCGCAAGTGGTCTCGGCCGATTGCTGTTACGTTGGCGGACGTCCTTAGGGTAATGCCCCGGCCCGCTAAGAGGCGGCCAAGTTCCTGACCGATGGCAGGCTGCAGGCTGGGGGTAAGGCGGTCTTCCGGCGTGATGAGTTCGATGTCTACCCCATGCCGCACCTTACGACGGCGAAAGTAGTCGTCCAAGAGCATGACCATTTCCCCGGGGGCACCCTCACACTTGTAGGGAAGGCTGGCCACAAAGACGGCTACGGTGCCCCCGGTAAACGATGACAGGGTGGCGTTGAGGCGCACGCATTCGGACAGCTCATAGAAACCATAGGCATGAGAGCTAAAGCCCGGTATGCGATGGTAATCATAACGAGTGCCCAGTGCGATCACGAGATAATCGAAGGGAAGGGAGTCGCCTTGGAGGTCTATGCGGCGTTTGGACCAGTCGATGCGGCGGATGCGTTCTTGCACGAATGTTACTCCGTGTGTTTCCATGTCTTGCAAAGGTCGCGATATGTCATCTGCGGTGCGATGCCCAGTGACCAATAGTGGAAACGAAGCCCAGAAAGTATGGGTGTCCTGTTGGTCAATGACCAGTATGCGGTGCTTTCCTCCTATCAGCTCGCGGAGGCGGATGCCTGCGGCCAGACCTCCGCTGCCCGCACCTGCGATCACCACCGTCTTGTCTTTCATGTGTACCGTCTCCTTTGGCGATCGTGTGTGTTTCCTAGTATGTCCGTCTGCTTGCGACCTATGTGATAGGCGTAAGCCCCCGAATGTGGTTGCCGTGCGTCTGCCATGACCACGGACGCTTACCCTCCCGTTGCGTCCTGGCTCTCGGCGGGCTCGGCAAAGACCCGTGCTATGGTCACGGGGCGGGGTGTGGACCGGTGACATATTGGGCCGATCCAAAGGGGCAAAAACTGATATAATATCAAGGGAACCCGGCCGTGACTCCGTTCGTCTGCATGCACGGTGTGAGTAAGACCGGGGCAAACTCTTACATACGATGCTAGAGGAGGGAATGGTAGCCGTGAACGAACGAAAGCTTCACCGTATCGTCGAGGACCGGATGGTCGCGGGCGTATGCACTGGTCTGGCTGATTTTCTCGGTGCTGATGTGACGGCCATGCGTTTGGCATTTGTGGTCCTGACCTTAATGGGTGGGGTCGGAGTGATCATCTACATCGCAGCCTGGCTCATCATTCCCGAGAAGAGTGTTGGTGGTGGCCAGCAGCTGCCACTTGAGCCCACCGGGCCGAGAGAGGGCGATGCGGCGTCATCATTGAGAGGAGAGAAGGTTGTGGAAAAGCGGCTCTATCGTTCGCGTTCGCAGCGGATCATTGGCGGTGTGTGTGGGGGTCTGGCCGAGTATTTTCAGATCGATGTGGTCATCGTTCGCCTCATATTTGTGCTGCTATTGTTCGCCAATATCCCTGCTGTCATTGGATACATTATTGCGTGGATCATCATTCCCGAGAGAAAGTATGCTCGGCGGCAGACGCCGCTGGCTGATGCGGATGATGCTAAGGTAGAGGTGGAAGAGGCCCCGGCCCCTTCGGGAGGCAGCGGGCTTTTGCTGGGCTACGTCTTGGTTGCTTTGGGAGTTCTCTTGCTGTGGAATACCTGGCTTCCCCAGGCAGTTCGCTGGATGGGGCTTGGGACCGTGCGCATCATCGCCATTTCTTGGTGGCCGGTGGTCCTGATCGTATTGGGTCTTGCCTTCCTCTTGAGTGGGCGCGGTCGTTCGTCTTCTTGACTGCACCAGGGCTCAAAGGGTAGAATGAAGCATCCGCATAGTGAAAAAGGCGATGATGGGAACAAGTAGAGCAAGTGTCGCTTCTTCAGAGAGGGGCCGTGTGCTGGGAAGGCCCCGGAGTGCATTGCGCGAAGCCCTCCCTGAGCTGCAGTGACCCAAAGCAGGTGCTGACAAGCACTGACGACGGGCGTTCGTTATCGCGCCAAGAGAGTGATCCTCTCCATGAGAGGATAACCAGGGTGGTACCGCGAGTCACCTCTCGTCCCTGTGGGATGGGAGGTTTATTGTTTGTGGGGAGTTGATGACAGTGAAAAGTGACCAGATTCGTAAGAGGTTCCTCGACTACTTTGCCCGCCACCAGCACAGAGTGGTTCCGTCTTCTTCGGTGGTGCCGGCCGGTGACCCCACGTTGCTGTTTACCAATGCTGGCATGGTGCAATTCAAGGACGTCTTTCTTGGGCAGGAGGAGCGTCCTTACCGGCGCGCGGTCACATCGCAAAAGTGCATACGAGCCGGAGGCAAGCACAATGATCTGGAAAATGTGGGTTTCACCGCCCGGCATCTCACCTTCTTTGAAATGCTGGGGAACTTCTCCTTTGGTGACTACTTCAAACGGGATGCGATACGGTATGCCCATGAGCTGTTGACGGGCGAATTTGGCCTGCCGCAGGATCGTCTTTGGCCCACCGTATTTAGAGAGGATGACGAGGCCTTCGCTCTCTGGGAGGCGGTGGCGGGCTATCCCCCCGAACGTATTGTGCGTTTGGATGAGAAGGATAACTTCTGGGCTATGGGTGATACCGGTCCTTGCGGTCCCTGTAGCGAAATCGTGTTGGACCGCGGGGAGGAACTTGCCTGTGGTCCTGAGTGTGCCATCGGTGTCTGTGACTGCGACCGCTGGTTAGAGCTTTGGAATCTGGTGTTTATGCAATACAACCGCGATGCTGAGGGTAATCTGACAGCGCTTCCCCGGCCCAGTGTGGATACGGGCATGGGGTTGGAACGCATGGCCACCGTGCTGCAGGGCAAGGCCACCAGCTTTGATACGGACCTATTCCTTCCCATCATTGGCCAGTTGGAAGCGATCAGTCATACTTCCTATGGTCAAGATGGCATGCTCTTTCCATTTCGCGTCGTTGCCGACCATGTGCGCAGCTGCACCTTCATCATGGCCGACGGGGTATTACCGGCCAATGAAGGCCGGGGCTATGTACTGCGGCGCATACTCAGAAGAGCCGTACGCTATGGACATGAACTGGGCATTGAGGGAGCCTTCTTGCATCAACTCGTACCGACGGTGGTAGCACTTATGCAAGACGCTTATCCCGACCTGGTCTCCCGGCAACCCCTGGTGATTCAGGCCATGCAGGCTGAAGAAGAGCGCTTCCTGGCAACGCTAGATACGGGCATGCGGGTAGCATTGGACTTGCTCCAGCGTTGCCAGGAGGATCGACAGCCCGAGCTCGGTGGGGACGATGCCTTCACGCTCTACGATACCTTCGGCTTTCCTCTCGATCTGACCCGCGACTTGGCGCGAGAGCATGGCTTGCGTGTGGATGAGCAAGCGTTCTACCAAGCTATGGAGCAACAGCGTACCCGGGCGCGAGCGGCCCATGCAGCGGCCGCTGCCACCACCTTGGTAGACGGTGGAGTGCTAGAGAAAGTCGAACCCACGTCCTTTTGTGGATATGAACGGCTCGAAGAAGAGACCCGGGTAGAACTCATGCTATCGCAGGATGGGGACATCATCGCCGAGCTGGTGGCCCCCAACCGGGGGCTGGTTGTGCTCAAAGAATCGCCATTCTACGCGCTAGGAGGTGGGCAGGTTCCTGACCAGGGTCTTATCTTCTCAGCGACAGGTCGGGCCCGCGTGCTTGGGGTGGAGGATGCGGAAGGGCGGTGGCTGCACCACCTCGAGGTGGAGGAAGGAGTGCTAGCGCGCGGACAAGAGGTCAACGCGGTGGTGGATGCTGCCTCAAGATGGTCAACTGCCCGCCATCACACCGCAACCCATCTTCTGCATCACGCCTTGCGTGTGTTTTTGGGCCCGCATGTCCGGCAGGCCGGGTCGTTGGTTACCCCTGAGCGCCTGCGCTTTGACTTCACCCACTACAGCGCACTCACCCCGGACCAACTCAAGCAGGTGGAGGACGAAGTAAACGCCCTGATCCTTTCTGATGTACCGGTGCAGGCGGAATGGATGGACAAAGAGCAAGCAGAGAAGAACGGTGCGGTGGCGTTATTTGACGAGAAATACGGGCAGCGGGTGCGGGTGGTTCACTCCGGACCAGAGCACAGGGAACTGTGCGGGGGTACGCACGTGGCTTCCACCGGCCAGGTTGGCTTATGCAAGATCTTGTCACAGTCCAGTGTTGGGGCGGGCCTACGGCGGCTGGAAGCCGTATGCGGTAGCAGCCTACTTTCCTACGTGGAGCAGCTTGAGTCGCAATTGGCAACCATAACAAAGGTACTGGGCACCACCGCCGATGCAGCAGCAAAGCGGGCCCAGCAGCTGGTGGAGGATCATCGCCAGCTGCGAGAACAGTGGCAGCGTTGGGAGGACAAAGAACGCCGCAGTCAACTGGGCGAGCTGGCTCAACAGGCCGTACAGGTGCAGGGGATGAGCGTTCTTGTTGCCGAAGTCGCGGCCGCTGATGCCGCGTCGTTGCGTCAGAGCGGTGACGTCGCAAAAGAGCAATTGGGCGAAAGCGTTGTGGTGTTGGCAAGCCGGGCGCAGGACCGGGTATTGCTTCTGGCCATGGCCAGTCCGGAGGCGGTACAAAGAGGCACCCATTGCGGTGAGATCGTCAAAGCCATGGCCCCTCTGGTCGGCGGGGGAGGAGGCGGCAAAGCTGAGATGGCTCAGGCCGGCGGTCGTGACCCCGGTGGTATGGAGCAAGCATTAGAGAAAGCCCGGATGTTGGTTGCCGAGCAGCTGGGTGGTGAGCATTCCCTGTAGCCGGGAGGAACGATGACAGGATATGGCGAAGCAAGCAGTATCGGGAATCTGGGGCGGGGAGTGATAGCAGTGACTGAGTCGCAAGATCACACACGGATGTTCAAAGTCAAGGCCGATGAGACCTACAATGCTCGCGAAGTGCTGACCTTGGTGTATCGAGCGCTCAAGGAAAAGGGTTACAGTCCCATTAGCCAGATTGTGGGTTACCTCCTCTCCGGAGATCCTGCCTACATCACCAGTCACAATGAAGCGCGCAGCCTGGTACGACGGTTGGAACGCGATGAGCTCCTGGAGGAACTGGTCAAATCCTATCTGGAAGATAGCGAGGCCTAAGGCCTGCATATTTCGTCCTGTGGGTCCTCGCACGAGCGCGAGGACCCTTGTTTGATCCACCCAGAGTCCAGCCCGCAAGCTCAAGACAGGTGAGCTGGTTCGGGTTGTGGGAACACGACGATGCGAACCGGCCCTTCGCTGCGAGGTTACGCCCGTATAGAAGGGCAACCCATGCTGAATTTTGGGGCCTAGATCCTCAAGGCACGGGCTGAAGGCAAGGTGAAAGAGAGCTTGCGTTCTAACCGGCGACCGACAGGATGCAGGTGGATGAGTGGATCGCCGAAGCTCTTGCCAAGGACCAAACCTACAAGCCGGGTGCTCTATTCCGTCTTTGCTGTGGGGTTAGGGGTAGACGAGCGTTCCGACGCCGTCTAGCGTCTGAGCCGGGCCCGGACCGGAGTAGAGCGAGTGTTCTGATCCTGGGTGTGGGGATGATGACGGGAAAGGGGTAAGGAAATGAACGAGCCGCACACCAACCGCTTCTTGGTGGAGATGACCTGGCCCCAGGTGGAAGCGCTGGACCGACAGTCGACAGTGGTTCTGGTGCCGGTAGGTGCTACCGAGCAGCACGGACCTCATTTGCCTCTGGGCACCGAT
>SLSY01000058.1 GCA_007130145.1 Bacillota bacterium | reverse complement strand
AGGTCTTCATCCTGTGCGAGAGTAGAGGGCCTAACACCACGTTAGAGCTGACGTATGATGAAGGCCGAGATGCCTTCTACGGTCGCGGTGCCATGGGGGACTTCTACCATCCTCCGGGAGACTTTAGCATCAGCTGGGAACTGAAGCCCTATGGTGATGATAACCCCTACCCGGAGCTGGGGCCCGACGACATTGATGCCAGCCAGTTCTACTGGAATATGCCCCCCAACTTGCGTCACGGCACCATTGTAGCTGCCGAAAGGGATCCAGATGATGAAGGCGGGCATTACTTTGATAACTTCGTTTCTGGGGAATTGGACCTAGCCCGGGTCTTCGGTGAGGATCGGACCCTGACCATGCCCGAGGTGCACCTAGAAACGTTGGATGGACTGGAGGCTACGGTTAGCATTTCCTATCATTATCTTGACGAAGATGATGACATCCCTGAGGCCGACTTCAGCATGTATCTAGGGCAGGGTCGTTATGCCCATGGCTTCTTTGAGATTACTGAAGACGAGACCCGCCTTAGCATCATCGCACCGTACGCCTTTCTCTTGCCGTCGGTGGTGCCGGAAGGGTTCACCGGCCAGTTCACTCCCCTCCCCGGAGACTTTGACAAGTTCGGGATGACCCGCGTCGACACGGTGGTGGAGAAAGTCGCCGGACCTCTGTCCGGTCTCCTGGCGATGATGGGCGAGGATGAACGCTATCTGCAGCGAGCGGCAGAGTACGCCAGCCTCCGGGAATCAGCCCTGTTCAGTCCCGCGTGCGGGGGCATGATTACCGATATGATGCATACTCAATTGGATATCATGGAGTCTGCCAGCCTGGGGTCACACCAGATCCGTCAGGGATTCAACGCTGCTGGCATGGCTGCCATGAACCCCCTGCACGGCCTGACCTTCGGCCTGGCCGATGCTGTCCTGGACGGATGGGAGAATGCGATGTTTAATGCCACCAAGGATCACTTGATGGCTCTGGCCGACCTGCGCGCTCAAGAGGGCGAGTGTGAGAATATATCCGATCGTATCCGGCGTGTAGGCCGCAACCGCAACCGGCGGCGGTTTAGCCGGCCCAAATACAAAATCGATCCCAGTGGCTTCGTGTTTGAGGGATACCACGGGAATTTGGTGTCGGGCGTTTCCGCTACCGTCTATTATCAAGACGAGGAAGGCTTGTGGCACCCCTGGGATTCAGAACTCTATGATGAAGGCCCCAACCCGCAGCTGACCGATGAGGATGGCCGCTATGGGTGGGATGTTTTCCCCGGACTCTGGCAGGTGATCTACGAGAAGGACGGGTACCGCACCGCCTACAGTGAAGAACTCACGGTGCCACCGCCCCATACCGACGTTGACATCAGCCTGGTATCCCTCCAGGCCCCCGAGGTGGAGGGGGTTTGGGCTGGCTCGGGCGGCAGTTATGTCCAAGTAACCTTCTCTTGCCCCATGATCATTGCTACCGTGGATGCATCCGCTCTGCGACTGCTGTGGGAAGGCGATGTCGTGCCGGGCGAGGTGGTGCCAGTGAATCCAGCCCTGTCGGCGGCAGGCAACAAACAGCTGGCCCAGGAGGGCGATACGGAAGACGGTGTGCCTTTGGCCCGCGTTTTCCGCTTCATCCCTGACGCACCGTTGGCCGTGGATGAGACCTACACCGTGGCCGTTTCCCAAGAAGTGGTGGCATACCATAGCCGGGGTCTTGAGGGTGGAGACTTTGAGACCACCGTGGTCATCCCCGAGGTAGCTCTTATGCCCCTGGAGGCCATGGGCTTCATGGACCATGAGTGGATGGATGTTGAGGTAGGGGATAGCTTCTCCCTGGCCGCTCTTCTGACCCTGTCTCCTCTGGACGCCAACGATTATGACCTGCTTTGGGAATCCGACCAACCCCACATTGCTGCCGTGAGTCCTGATGGGGTGGTGAGTGGTTTGAGCCTGGGGCATGCCACCATCATCGTGGAAACGTCATCGGGCCTTATGGCCGCAAAAGGCGTTGAAGTTTATGAAGAACCCCGGACAGAGCCGATTCTCGCTGACCCAGATCATAATCACGTTCTGTGGTGCCGGCCCCAACTGACTGTGGGAGTACCTTGTTTGATGCGGGCCGTAGGACACCGGCAAGATCAGACCGATTTGCAAGAGGCCGTCATGGGGGATGAGCGCTACGTTCCCCTCAGCTGGAGCATCAACGATGCACAAGGGTCGGGAGGAAGCTGGAACAACCCTCCCTATGATGTGCTCTATACGGCCACGGAACCGGGCACCTTAACAACTGCCGTCGTGTTCCAAAAGAAGGTCTATAACGGGATACTATGGGTTGACAGTGCGACGGTACTGCGTACGCAGGATATCACAGTGGTGACTGCCCAGGAGGAGGAACCACCACCGCCGAGCCCACCGGTGGTTCCCCCGCCCCCCGAACCGGGCCATCCCGTGGATGAGCAGGAGCAACTTCTCACCTTCTTTGACGGGGACCTGGTTCTTGACATACCGGCGGGCGCCTTTGACCAGAGTCTGTCCCTGGATGTGGTTGAGATTCAGACGGGGGATCTGCCCTATGGATACACTGGGACGGGTTATGCCTACCGGCTGGACACTGGAGGGGTAAAACCCCAAAAGCCCCTGGATGCCAGCTTGGCGCTGGATGCAGGAGTGTGGGGAGATGCGGATCTGCGTCAGCTCGGCCTCTACCACCAGACCGGTGACGGGGCCTGGGACTACGTGGGAGGCATTCTGGATCAAGAACACGATATTCTCCAGGCCGAGATGATCCAGGAAGGTACCTACGCCGTGCTCCTTTATGAGAAGACCTTTGATGATGTCATGGGGCACTGGAGTGCCGAGGTAGTGGAATTACTGGCCAGCCGCCACATTATCAGCGGGGTAAGCGAGGAAGAGTACCAACCCGAGCGACCGGTGACCCGGGCGGAGATGGTCAAATTGCTGGTCGCCATGCTCCAGAGTCATCCCCAGTGGCGCGTCGCCCTGGAGACTCCCGAGCTTCCTACCTTCACTGATGTACCGGTCGATGCATGGTACTTCCCCTATGTGGAGACGGCCGCCCGTCATGGTCTGGTCACTGGCTATCAGGGGATGTTCCGGCCGCAAGATCAGATCACCCGCTCCGAACTGGCGGTCATGCTAGCCCGCATCCTGTGGGATGCGAGCGAGATGGAAGCCTATGGTGAGTTCTTCGCTACCCTAGGAGAGCAACCTCCGGACATGGAAGACGTAGCCGATTGGGCCGAGAGAGCGGTGATGGCAGCCTACGTGACCGGTCTTATGATCGGTGATGAAAACGGCTTATTCCATCCGGCGGGCATTGCTAGCCGCGCCCAAGCCGCCATGGTTATCTTCCGCAGCATGGAGAGGATGGGAAGTCTGGTGACAAAAAAGGTTCTGTGCGGCACCCTCCAGTGGAATGAGCTGGAGGGCGGGCACTTTCAATTGTTTGCCTGCTCCGCAGAGAGTGGGCCCCCCGCTTATGTGCTCGTTCCCCATGACGATCGGGTACGAGAGCAACTAGCATCTCTATTGGGAGAGTCCGTAACGGTACACGCTCTTTATCAAGAGGAACTGAGCATGCACATGACCGGGCCAGTCTTGACGGTGCTCGCGGTGGAGTGAAGCGATGCATTGCCGGTTGATCTGAACTGAAGAGGTCTCGGAGAACACGAATGAGCTATTCTAGTAGTTGTTTGATTCGAATGGTGTTGGAACCATCTTGACCAAAAACGGCTGGAATGGCTCTTTCGTGCCACGATTCCCTGTGGGAGAGATGACGGGGGCTAGTGCAATACTCACATAGCTCATTCAGACTTGTGGAGTTCCTGGGGAGCCGTGCGAAAGAACAGACACGCTCTAATGCCAATGACCGCGGCCAGAGTGAAACCTAAAGCGACATAGAATACGGCTCGAATATCCGATGCTGCCAACACACTCCCTCCGATCATCGGTGCGAGCACCATTCCCGGGCGCCAGAGTATCTGTCTGACGGCAAAGGCCGATGCGACGCTACCTGTGCGTTTCCCTTCGTCAGCAAACGCAGCCATGCTGGCTGGCTCCCGAACAGCATCGGCAAAGCCTAACGAAGCGTTCACGGCCACCAATGCATAAGGGGATTCTTGCGTCGTCAGCACGATCAGACCGAGGGCGTACAGAGGGCCACCCGCCGTTACCATGGGAACGCGTCCAAATCAATCGGACAAAGAACCTGTGAATCGTTGAAAGAGCATGTTCACCGTCTGCTCGGAGGATATGATTAAGCCCACGAAGAAGGGGCTCAACCCCAGGGTGAGCCCGGCGTAGATGGGTACGAAGGTACGAGTCATCATGACTCCGAAGCCATAAAGGACCCGGAAGGCTGCCATGGCCTGGATGTTGGTATTCGTGGCCAGCACTTTGTAGGAGAAGCCGTTCGTGCGGGCGCGATCGTAGTGATCGAGTTCCCGGCTCTTGAGCAACAAGGCCAGTGCCATAGCGCTCACCATGATCAGAACCAGGTTGGGAGCCAGGAGGCCGAATCTCCCTACCATCCATCCTGCAATGGCAGCACCTATGGCACCGCTCATGTTTCTGATGGAATTGAAGGTGCCAATCAGGCGTCCTCGTTCATGTGCACCTGCGATCTCGCCTACGAGGACCAGGGACGTCATAGCCCCGGCGGTGAAGCCGATGCCCTGGATGGTCCGGGCAACAGTGAAGGAAACCTCATTGTGAACCAATAGGAACATCACATAGGAAAGCATGCTTATGGCCAGACCCCAGCGGAGAATGGTTGCTTTGCCAATGCGGTCGGAGAGCCAACCGAGGGGGGGAACAAGCAGGGTTCCCGCCAGGGCATAGGCTGTGGTAAAGGCGCCAATCCAGTAGGGTGAAGCGTCAAACACCAAAGAGTATTCGGGTATCATGGTGACCAAGGTCTGGTTCCCCAAGGCGTTGGTGAAAGAGACCAGGTAGAGCCCGAGTAAGGCAATATGACGACCTGATGGCGGCCTGGATTCTGTAGGCTTGCTATCCGTTGAAATGATGGGCACTTCCGTAACGTATTCACTACGCCACTCACTCTAGAATACCTTGTCAGTCAAACCCCTCTGCTAAGAGCGTGGAACAGGGAATCTGTCTTTGCTAAAGGATGGGGTGCTGCTGGGGCCGGCATGGAGCTGCGAATTTTCCTGCCGGGTTTGGATTAACTCTTTTGACTTGACAGAGTCAAGTCGTTTGACATATTATATATTTAGAACAAGTCTATTATGGGAATAGGAGGGAGATGCGGTCGCCATGGATAAGCTGGTTCAAGAACTAGTCGCAAGAAAGATTCGTCCCTCAATTCAGAGGGTTAAAATATTAGAATACCTGATCAACAACCGCATTCATCCCACGGCTGACCAGATATTTCAGCATATGCAAAAGGAGATTCCAACCATGTCCAAGGCCACCGTTTACAATACCCTCAACACTTTCCTCTCCGTTGGTCTGGTGAGACTCTTAACCATAGGTGGGAGCGAAGCACGTTATGACATCAATATGACGACCCACGGTCATTTCAAGTGTGAGTCCTGCGGGACTGTCCATGATTTCACCATCGATCTTGAGGATTGTGAGCTTGGTGGCCTCGATGATTTCACGGTAGAAAAAAGGGATGTGCATTTTCGGGGTTATTGTCCCCGATGCTCGTCCAACCCAGGTCGTAGCAGCAAGTGTTGAGCCCGGTGCTCTGGTCGCTGCGCCCAATGAGACCGGTGTGGGACGTAGATAGAACTCTAGAAAGCGGATCCAGGCTAGGTCAGGATATCAATGATGTCCTGCGCATTCACTGAAGGCAACCCTCAAGAAAGAAAGGAGTTCAGATCATGATGAACGAAAACACCAGCCTTCCCCGACTCGGAGAAAAGGCCCCCGATTTTACTGCTGTTAGCACCCAAGGTCCCATTAAACTGTCCGACTATGAGGGTAAGTGGGTAATCTTGTTCTCCCATCCGGCCGATTTCACTCCCGTATGCACCACTGAGTTTGCTGCTTTTGCTGAAGTAGAACCCAAGCTGGATGAACTGAATGCTAAACTCATCGGATTATCCATTGATAGTACTCATTCTCACATCGCCTGGGTGCGCAACATCAAAGAAAAACTAGGCGTGGAAATTAAGTTTCCCATTATCGCCGATTTGGATATGAAAGTATCCACCTTGTTTGGCATGATTCACCCCAGTTTGGGCAACACGTCAGCCGTGCGCGCCGTCTTTGTGATCGATCCTGAGGGCGTATTACGCAGCATGATCTACTACCCCATGACCACAGGTCGCAATATGGATGAGATCGTACGGCTGCTTCAGGCCCTCCAGACGGCAGATAAGCATAAGGTGGCAACGCCGGCCAACTGGCGTCCTGGAGATAAGGTCATCGTTCCCCCTCCTCAGACCACGGAACAGGCCGAGTCTCGTATGCAAGAAGGCTATGAGTGTATTGACTGGTATCTTTGCAAGAAAGACCTCTCCTAGACCCCTCTCTGCCGATAGAAAGCCCGGATAGCCATCCGGGCTTTCTACCCGATTGCGAGTCTATGGTCTTCCTCAGGGGTGAAGAGGTTCATTGGCAGGGATATCCATTTTTCAACTGGAAAGTTCTATTCAGCCACTAATCTAAGGAGGCGATGGATATGTCCAGACTGGAACGTGTGTTGGCTCACATAGAAGCGAAGCAAGGCGATTATCTTCAAGACCTCTTCTATCTCATCCGTCACCCCGGGATCAGCGCGCGGCTCGAGGGGCTGGAAGCCAGCGCCCGGGCTACCTGCCAGGTTCTCCACAAGGCAGGATTTGATGATGTGAGGATCCTGAGGGGTGGGGATAATCCTTGCGTGTATGGGCGGATCCATGGTCCTCCCCATAGCCCCACACTCCTCATCTACGGTCATCATGATGTGCAGCCCCCCGAGCCTCT
>SLSY01000143.1 GCA_007130145.1 Bacillota bacterium | reverse complement strand
CGAGATATCGCGCAGGACAGTTACATCCCGGCCCCATCCGGGTGTGGTGACCTCCACCAGAGCCTCCCCGCCCGCCTGGCGAAAGGAGCGGAGTTCTCTATGCATCAGCTCCTTGTCACGCAAGATGAGATCGGGACCGCCGAAAAGGCCGAAAAGATGCGGTCGCGCCGCCCGGCGAGTATCGCACCACAGATGTTCGTGGGGAAGACACACCCCCAGCTGCTGGGGAGCAATGGGACCGCATACGGTTTGGATCATGATGGTTCCCCCCTCAGACCAATGCCTGGCCCTGTTGCTCCATTCGTTCCATCAATAACATGTATTCAGCCACATAACGCAGCTTAACCAGACCATGATTCAGTTCGTTTTGCGTGTGTAATCGTCCTTGCAACGACAAGGCCGTGGTAGCATCGGAGAGAACAAGACACCGGTAGCCCGCATCGGCCAGGGCCATGGCCGAATGACGTACACCATACTCCAGCAAACTGCCGGCCAAGATCACAGTATCAATATCTTTCTTTTGCCAGACGTGTTCCAGATCCGGACAGCCCAGAGCATTCCAACCGGGTTTGGCGAAGACCGCTTCGCCTGTTACCGGCGCAAGCGAAGACGGAAAGCTTCCGCAGGCGCTCGCAAGGTCCCAGCGCCAGCCCATCGCTTCCTGAAAAGCCGAGGGCGCATGCGGGGGAAAGTATCCCAAACAGGCATAGACTACGGGCATATTGGCATGACGCGCGGCGGTGAGCACGCTCGCTTGCGCCGCCATGGCGACGGGAGCCTGGCCGTAGTAGTAGGAAAACTCCGCAAGAATACCATAGGATCGAGCCCGTGCTTCTACGCAGCCTCCCGTCCAAAATGGATTGTGCACATCAACCAGCAAGAGGCAGGTGGTCGCGGGTTGCAACGTGATGACCGGCACAGCGTCGGTGACAAGGTTCAAGGGATAGCGCAAGGGCTCCATCGCCTTTCTCTTGAGATCATATGTATAGATGGACTTCGCTTGCTTCGTGCCACTTCCTGCTGTCAGTGTCGACGACGACAGAGTAGGGGAGATGATGCGCCGGCTATGCTCCCCTCGGTTCTGCCGGCAGCGGGCCGCCCTACCCCCGTCTGGGACCAGTCCCCTTAGGTACGACGAGACAGATGGTCCCGTCGTTTCTTCCGTTGCTCGACGTCCTTGTTCAGGCTAGCAGCTTGTGCGTAGGCGGACATGCTGAGCACAAGAGCCAAAGGGGTAAGATACACTAGAGATTCCACCATATTCTCCTCCTATCGGTGCATGATAGCAAAGGGTGAGTGTGTGCTTGGTGGGTTTTCGGTCAGCATTTTATCATGTGCGGTGCTGACATTTTTCACAAACGACGGGCAAAACTGCGATCGTTTCACATTCAGCATACCGTAGCCATTGACACAGAGACCAAGGGATGGTAATGATATAGGGTGGGCTTTTTGGCATGCACGGTCAAACGGAGCCACTGCTTTGGAATAGCGAATGCAAGCAGGAATATTAGATAGCCTTGCGAAGTAATGCAAGGCGCGGATTTTGCTCGTCGGGAGGCAAGGCACGTGAAGGCAGTTTTTGTGGGAGCGGGCAAAGTAGGCTTTGAATTGGCTAGAAGGCTCGGCATTGAGGGTCACGATGTCGTGGTCATTGATCACGATTCTGTCGCTTTGCGGGAAGTGGAGGAGAACTTGGATGTGATGGTGGTGCACGGAAGTGGTACCAGTTCCAAGCTTCTCAAGCAGGTGGGCGTGCAAGATGCCGGTCTCTTTGTGGCCGTGACCGAGAGCGATGAGGTCAATATGGTTGCCTGCATGACCGCAAAGCATCTGGGCATACCCTTGACGGTAGCACGTATACGTAACCACGAGGCCGGGCTCGTCTCCAACGGTGGTCTCACCTATAAAGACTTTGGCATTGATCGGGTGATCAATGCCGAGGAAGCTGTGGCCTATGAGATCACCAAGCTATTGAAGTCGCCCGCGGCTACGGACGTGGAATACTTTGCCGATGGTAAAGTGCAAATGCTGGGCTTTCGCGTTCAGGAAGGCTCAGTTTTGGCTGGTAAAACGGTTAAGGATGCCCGGCTTACTCATGCCACCATCGGCGCCATCTTGCGCAACGGAGATGTTATCGTGCCCCATGGAGACACTACCATTGCAACGCGCGATGAAATACTAGTCATAGGGAAGACCGGCGTTCCGACCGAAGCTGGTTGGTTAACGGGCAGTCCCGACCAGGTGATTCGCGATATCACCATTCTTGGCGGCGGAACCATTGGCTACCTTATCGCGCGTTTCACCGAACGTCACCGCGGACGGGGGCTTTCGGTCAAGATCATAGAGCGAGATCAGGCCCGTTGTGAGATCCTGGCCCGAGATCTCAAGCATACGTTGGTGATCCAGGGGGATGGCATCAATCCGGAGATCTTGGAAGAGGAAGATGTGGGCTCTTCTGGCGCCTTCATTGCGGTGACCGGTGGCGATCAGACCAACCTTTTGGCCGGATTCATGGCCAAGCGCCTGGGCAACCGCAAAGTGATTGCCGAGCTGCAGCGGGAGGAATACCAACCCATCGCTTCCAGTATGGGACTGGATGTAACGGTGACGCCCCGGGTTATTGTGGCCAGCACCATACTGCGCCTCATCAGCAAAGCCAAGGTGGCCTCGCTGGCACTGCTCAAGGACGGCTCCCTCGAGGTTCTCGAACTGGTGGTGGCGCCGGGGTGCCGGGTGTGTAGTAAGCCGTTGAAAGCGTTGGATCTGCCCCGCGAGGTGACCGTGGGGGCGGTGATTCGCGGCAACCAGGTGATCGTCCCTCGCGGAGATACCGTGCCTATGCCGGGCGATCATATGGTCATTTTCACGTTGCCCGCACTGGTTCCTGCGCTTGAGACCTTCTTCGTACCAAAGGGCAAAACATGAGAGGCGCCTTGATAGATGGCCGGACCGTTCTGGACATAGGAGGTTCGTTGCTGGTCATCATGGGGCTCTTGATGTTAGGGCCTTTAGTGGTGGAAGTCTTCTACCTTGACGGACACATTCAACACTTTCTGTTCAGCATGGCACTGGTGATACCGCTGGGTCTTCTCTTGAAGTTTTTCGGCAAAGGCAAGAACCGGTTTGGCCGTAAAGAGGTCTATTTGGGCATTACCTTGGGCTGGCTGGGTGCGGCGTTAGCGGGGGCGTTACCCTTTTGGTTTTCCCCGGGTTTTGTTACCTTTACCGACGCCTTCTTCGAGTCGATGTCCGGTTTAACCACGACCGGGGCCACGATCCTCACCGACATTGAGGCGCAAAGTCACGCCATTCTCTTTTGGCGCAGTTTTTTGCAGTGGTTGGGTGGCATCGGCATTATTGTCCTGTTTATCTCCGTCCTCCCCAGCCTGGGAGTGGGCGGAATTTTGCTCTTCAAGGCAGAGGTTCCCGGCCCCACCCATGAGCGGTTGCAGCCTCGCATACGCGAGACAGCCAAGACGTTGCTGTCCATTTATCTCACACTCACCGGTCTGCAGACCCTGCTCTTGCTCATGGGGGGACTGTCTTTTTATGATGCTTTGCTTCATTCATTTACCACTGTTTCCACCGGAGGCTTTTCTCCTCGCCAGGCCAGTGTCGGAGCATGGTCGAGTCCTTTTGTGCAGATGGTCATTCTCATCTTCATGATCGCGGCGGGAACCAACTTCGCGCTCTATTCCCACGCCATCAGGGGCAGAGTCAATATCATGCGACGTGACGCTGAGTTTAAGTTCTATCTTGCCATTTTGCTCGTGGCCACTATGGCCGTGGGCATTAGCTTGTATGCCTCAGGTATGCTGGGGGCGGGCGACGCCGCCCTCAAAGGAAGTTTTCACGTGGTGTCGATCACGACCACCACCGGTTTCACCACCGCAGACTACGAGCTTTGGCCCTTCTTTTCCAAGGCTCTCCTGGTGATGCTCATGTTCGTGGGGGGATCTGCTGGTTCTACCGGTGGTTCCATGAAGATCGCGCGCATCCTCATTGTGCTTGACCATGCGCGCCTGCAGATTTGGCGTTTTCTGCGCCCCCGTGGTGTGGCCATGACCAAACTCAACAACATTGCTGTCAGTAGCGAAGTGCTCAACAGCATTTTGGGCTTTATCACCATCTATCTACTGGTATTTGTCATGGGTACGCTGATCATGGCGGCCCTGGAGCTGGATTTGATCAGCGCGGGAACGGCGGTGGCGGCAACTCTTGGCAACGTGGGTCCTGGGCTAGAGATGGTAGGACCAACTCTGGATTATCATGCCATCCCCACGGTGGGGAAATGGGTTCTTAGCGTTTGCATGCTTTTGGGACGGTTGGAACTGTTCCCCATCTTCGTTCTCTTCTTGCCTGCGTTTTGGCGCCGCTATTGATCTATAGAAAAACCAGAGCCTCGGGTTGCGGCTCTGGCGCTGATTCGATGCCCCCGGTCGGCTTATCGCTTTTCTTTGCTCTGTTGCGTCTTGGCCCAGGTGTCCCTAAGACCCACGATGCGGTTAAAGACCATGAGGCCGCTGCCCTCATCCTGCCGATCACGGAAGAAGTATCCTTGGCGCAGGAACTGGAAACGGTCTTGGTCCGTTGCTTCGGTCAATGCGGGCTCCACCACGCAAGCTGTGAGGGTTTCCAGCGACCGGGGATTCACATCCTCGATGAAGTCTTCGTAACGTTCCGGATTCTCGCTCTGGAAAAGGTGGTCATAGAGGCGTACGGTGGCTTTTGTCGCGTGCTCGGTGGATACCCAGTGAATGGTGGCCTTGACCTTACGGGAACTTTGTTTTTCGCCACTGCGCGTATCCGGGTCGTAGGAGCAGCGTAGCTCGCGGATGTCGCCGGTGACCTCGTCCTTGATGACTTCCTCGCACTTGATGATGTAGGCACCCTTGAGACGAACTTCCCTTCCCGGCGCCAGGCGGAAGAACTTCTTGGGAGGATCCTCCATGAAGTCGGCTTCCTCAATGTAGAGTTCGCGGGCAAAGGGCACGTTGCGGGTGCCGGCTTGTGGATCTTCGGGGTTATTCTCCACCTCCACCCACTCTGTGACATCCGCATCATAGTTGGTGATGACCAGTTTGAGAGGACGAAGAACAGCCATGAACCGCGGGGCCGTGCGATTCAACTCCTGGCGGATGCAATGCTCTAGGAAGGCCAGATCGACCACGCTATCGCGTTTGGCCACCCCAATTTCCTCGGAGAAACGGCGAATGGCACGGGGCGTGTACCCGCGCTTGCGCAAGCCCGCTAAGGTAGGCATGCGAGGATCGTCCCAGCCTTCCACGTGACCCTCGGCGACCAGACGTCGCAGCTTGCGCTTGCTCATCACCGTGTAGTTCATGTTGAGCCGGGCAAACTCGATTTGCTTGGGCCTTCCCACGACACCGGGGACGGCGTCATAATCGGTGTGGTCCAACACCCAGTCGTAGAGGGGGCGGTGGTCGGCATATTCCAATGAACACACCGAGTGAGTGATGTTCTCCAGCGCATCCCCCAAAGGATGCGCGTAATCGTACATGGGGTAAATACACCACTTGTCCTTGGTGCGGTGATGGTGAGCGTGGAGAATGCGATAGAGCACCGGATCGCGCATATTCAAGTTGGGAGAAGACATGTCGATTTTGGCTCGCAAGGTGCGTTGGCCGTCGGAGAACTCTCCGTTTCGCATGCGGGAGAAAAGGTCCAGATTCTCCTGGACTGAACGGTTGCGGTACGGGCTCTCCTGGCCCGGTTCGGTGAGCGTGCCCCGGTAGGCGCGGATCTGCTCCTGGTCGAGATCGCAAACATAGGCCCGTCCCTTTGCGATTAAGCCGCAGGCCAAATCGTACATGTGCTCAAAGTAATCCGAGGCAAAAAAGAGCCGGTTCTCCCAGTCTGCTCCCAGCCAGCGCAGGTCGGAGAGGATGGATTCGACGAACGCTTCTTCTTCCTTGAGCGGGTTAGTGTCGTCAAAACGCAGGTTGAAGAGACCTTCGTTGTTCACGGCCAGACTATAATTGAGCAATGCCGCCTTGGCATGACCAATATGTAAGAAACCATTGGGTTCAGGAGGGAAGCGGGTGTGTACGCGTCCCTGGTTCCATTCTTGCGACACATCCTGGTCAATGATGGCCTGGATGAAGTTCTTACTGGCTTCGGTACGGATGTCGGACATGGCTTACCTCCTTGACGCCCCATGGGTATTCTCCGAGCCGTCGACTTGGCCGCCAAACTGCTTGGGTAAGACGGTAGTGTTGCCCACCTTTGGTCTTCTTACCCCAAGCCGTGTTCGTTTTGGATTATGTGGGGCTGGCCCACTCAATTCCACATCACGCCGCACAGCTCCTGCCCATTGAGTTCATATCTGGTCAAGCGGACCGCGGTCTGGCAAAGATCACTTCAGAGCAACCGCACTGTGCTTGGTTCTCGGCCCACCCCTAGCTGATGATGCCGGCACAGAGAACATGAAAGAGACCGGGCCCGCTTGCGAGGGCACGTCTTCTCTTGGGCTCATGCCTTCTGCCAGCGCTTGCCGATGGGATAGATATCATCGGGAATGTTTTCATATGTCAATGTGGTGAGATCGGGCACCTCCCGGTATCCCGGAGCGTCAATGGGATAATTGACGTTGCCGACCTTGTCCCAGTAGGCTCGGTGGTGTACCCGGCTTTTCAGGGCGATGATATCGAGGCTTTGTACGTCGATAGCCACAGCGATGAGGGGAGCAGCATCGATAGCACTGCGTGTATACTCACTCACCACCAGGTGGCGGTTGTCACCCAAGTCCAAACGCGCGACCCAATGATCCTGGACCTTGCTGCCCTTGCCCATGGGTCCAATGAGGGTATAAGAGGGGCGTCCGATGAAGGCCAAGGTGCCCGTAACCTCAAGCGGCTCTCCCGAAAGCGGACCATACCACCCTCCCACCTTGAGGGTGACCTCGTCGCCTCGGGCGACATGTTCAGCCAGGTAGCGCGTGGCTTTGGGATCGCACAGGTCGGGGACACACCAGTTCTT
>SLSY01000067.1 GCA_007130145.1 Bacillota bacterium | reverse complement strand
CGGGGCTTGAGCAAAGCATGCTTGGTATGGTTGCTTGCCTGTACCGTTTACCATCGCAAGAAGGTCATCTAGGTCAGGGGTGCTCCAGAGCCCTCGGGGTTTGTCGTCGCGAGACGATGATTGCAACAGGCGGTATTTGGCGGTTGAAGTGGGAGGTGTCATTCTCCGAGCGTAGTCCTTCGCTGATTGACTCTGGTGATGCTCTGCTTGCCAAGGATTCTCTTAATCGGATCTGACAAGGAAAATGGTCCAGGCATAAGGGTAGATACGGTATCCCATTCTCTTACTCTTGTACCAAAGGTAGACGGGCAGCAAAGACACCAGTACCAATTTCAACTTCGCGAACCATGGCGTTTCCACGATGGGCACGAGAAACGGGTTCCCTTCACGAAAGCCGCTTTGCAAGGCGTATAGGGTGAGAAAGAAGTCGGCGACATGGAAGACGCGGTGCCTAGTAGGATGAGTCACAGAAGAGTGGACTTCTTTCGTTCAGTGTTACCACCTCGTCTTGTGTTACCTTTCCGCATTCGTCACCAAGGGAGCGTATCAAGAGTGTTATTGTTAATCGATTCTTGCGGGTGGAAGGCCTGGGTCAGTTCGCCCTAGCTGCCGGGAAAGGAGCGGCGCCCACCCTCGGGGTCCGGGACTATTCGGGAACCCGGTTAAACTCCCTTTGCCATCTTTCCCGGTGGGAGATGGTTTCAAAGCCGATGGCAGAGTAAAAATCGGCGGCGCCACCAAAGCAGTAGGTTGCGCCCAGCATCTTGGTCTTCTTCATTCCTGCAGTAAGAGCCAGGGCAGCAAGGCCCAGGCGGCGATATTCTGGTACAGTGGCCAGAGGCTCAAGCTAAGCATATTGGTTTGTTGCATCGAACCACATTCCGGCAAAGCAGGCGTAATCCCCGTTGGGAGCCTTGATGATGGTGGTCAGATCCTTTCTAGAGCTGGGCCCGCTTTGCATGAGCAGCCGGCAATCAACATCATCATCGGGGTCATCCCCGTGATTGAAACCTTTCTAGAGACAGTCATTGATCTTCTTGGGGTCGTCTTCCTCTTCCAGGGAAATGGCCGTAAAGCCCGGGGGTGGTTGGAGGTCGAGGAAGGGCTGGCTATAGGGGAATACCCGCACCGGCTCGCGGTACACCCGCTCATAACCTCTGCTTAACAGGAGCTCAATCTTGTCGGCTTCCTTATCCGTCACCCATACGGACAGCGTGTGCTTGCCGTCCTGGCGGGCGGAGAGCTCTTTTTCAGCATAAAGGAGCATGACCGGGAGCAAGCCTGCATGCTCAGGATCCGTGACAAGAAACGCTTCGCCCCCATCCATTTCGTAGCACGCAACCCCCACGATTTCACCTTGGTCCTCCCAGAGACCAAAGCGGTGGGTTAGTTTGTGGTTGAAGGCGGGATGGGTATGAGCATACTCAAAAAACGGCGGCAGGAGATGACTGTTCAGCGTCGTATGGGAGTGCGTGGTGGTGAGAAAGTCATGGACAGGGGCAAAATCCCTTAGTAGTTGGTATCTTCTGTGGGTTAAACTCACGATGCATTCCTCATCTTTCTTCATGGGCTGATCGGTACCTTGTCTTAGTGCTTATTGGACGTCACTCCTTGGGTTTCTGCTCTCGCTGCGGTCTCTCTTCACCCCCACCAACGGCGCAGTGGGTCACGACCAACGGGTGGATCTCAGGGCAGGGAACCCCTACGAGTGGCGAGAATCCATTGACAATGGAATAAAAGAGGGGTGGTGCCAAGGGATGTTTCCCACGTTGTTGCGCAGGCCGGGAGGACGGCCATTAGCCCGACCCGGTGGGCTTCTTTACATCGCGCTCCTGGCTCTATTGTGCCTTGGTCTGGTCCTGGGAATGACGGGCTGTGGGTCGAGACGATCAGACCCAACCCCAACGGTGGAACCGGTGCCGTCGACGCCCACAGCTGACGATGATGAAACACCTGAGAGACCAGTGGAAGAGTATCGGCCCCGACCCGCTCTTACTCACCTGGGCCCTTTTGTGCACACAGAGCGCGTGCATGACCTGGGCCGGGTGGAGATCGTGGATCCAGCTCCCGAAGATCTGGTGGCCATCCCTGGTGTGGGGTATGCACCCGTGGATCAGATCTGGCTATTTCTCCGCGACGGTATGGGTAGAGCCGAAGCCGAGGATATTGCCAGCGACTGGGGCGCTACCGTGGTGGGCGAGATCGAGTTTCTCA
This sequence comes from Bacillota bacterium, assembly GCA_007130145.1. Classification (GTDB taxonomy): domain Bacteria; phylum Bacillota; class Sulfobacillia; order UBA8153; family UBA8153; genus SLSY01. Next base: position 4,787 of record SLSY01000067.1, on the reverse strand, counting down.
GTGCCTTCCAGCTGCAGACCCGTGATGCAACTCTTGACGAGTTATTGGCGCGCGTGGCCGAGGCAGAAGTACGCGGGGAGGTAGAGCTAGCCCTTCCTAACTTGCTGGTGCAGGTGGATCCCCGCACACCCCTGGTGGAGAAGTGTACGCATACTGTGACCCCCAACTACAGGCTGGAGGGTTTTACGCAGCCATGCCGCTTGTCGGGCATTTTCCCACCGTCCTTGAGCCGCCCCTACGAGATGATTGGTTTGGAGGATGCTTGGACCATGGTGTCCAATGCTGGCCTGGAACTTCATCGGGTCCGGGTGGGGGTGTATGACGAAGCGGCGTGGGGCGCAACGCCAGAGTACAACGTCACCGACGGGCCCCGCCTGGGGGGTCTCTCCGAGCCAAGCATTGGTCAGGTGCCCACGGGCAGTCACTTGCAGAGAGCCAGTCATGGCACGGAGGTAGTGCATACTCTGGCTGCGGATCACCGTACCGGACGTAGCATTGGGGTTGCTTCGATTCTAGGAGACCAGCTCTCTGTCTTGGTCAATATCAGCGGTGATGATATACCCGCTTATCAATTGGTTACCCCACCTTCTGATGGCGAGGAGGAAGAAGCATCCGAAGCGGAGGATGGTGAGGGGGAAGAGGAACCCGAGCCCGGGGGTGAGGAGGGGGAAGAGGGGGAGGAAGAGATCGATCCCACCCTGCTCCACACCCCGTCAAACTCTTATATTGTCAGGGTCTTGGTGCGTCTCAAGGAACTGATAGAAGCAGGAAACAACATCATCAATGTTTCCATGGGTCCGACTTTGCCCCAGGAGGGCGATGACTCCCATGCCACGCTTAATGTATTGGTACACGAGGCCTTTGACCGCTTCGTCCGTTGGTCGCTGACCCATCACGAGGATGTTTTGTTCGTGGTGGCAGCTGGCAATGATGGCGTACCCGTTATGCGTGTGGGTGAATGGTTTGGCCAACGGCTTGGCAATGTGATGACCGTCGGTGGCCTGGATCATCGGGGTCACCGCGTGGTGTTTTCCAACTATATGGCGGAAGAGGACGGGGAAATGTCCCAGCTGGAGGTCACGTTGGCCGCACCTGCTGTGGGAATCGTTACCCACCATGATCAGCGCGGTTACAGTGTCACTTCCTGCGGTAACAGTTTTGCTTCACCTATGGTGGCAGGAGCGGCGGCCATTTTGCGCAGTCTCAAGCCGGACCTGACGGCTGGACAGATCAAGGAGATCTTGGTCGCACATGGGGCAGCAGAAGTCCCCAGCCATGACCCGGAAGATGACGCCATGGTCAGTGTCCCTAGCTCCGTGGGGGGCCGCATTCTGCGGGTGGATCGTGCCGTGCTCCACGTCATCAACCTGGTCCGCCAAGAGCAGGGGCTCAGCTCCCTTACGGCTGAGGAACTGTTGAATAGCCATCAGTTGAAAGTACGGGTCGATGGTGGTGTCGAGGCTTATGAGGTGGTGGCATGGGTTGAAGATTTCGACCCGCAAGAGGTGGAAATCCTCCTTGAGGTGCTGTGTGGCCGGGCGAATCCCGTGTCCCATCCATTGCAAGTCATCGCCGGAGAGGAGCATGCTTCCTGGTCGGTTACCCGGCGGGAGGATGCGGTTGCTGGCGCCATAGAGGTGCGAGTGACGCGCCTGGACACGAATGCATGTTATCTTATCTCCCTTCCCGCTCCTAAATCCGAGTGGGATATTACCGCCTGCAACCGGGGCAGCTTTGGTCTTGGAGGGTTCATCGGTACGGAAACTACAACTGGGGTGGGAGATCCTGACAGCCCTCAGTATTTGACCCGGGAACCCCAGGATTATCCCGTAGGGAGCCTGACGCATGTACCGGGACGAGACCCCTATCCACTGCTGAGCTGGGATGGGCGGAAGTTCTCCATGTTCAGCTCGGTCGAACATGTTCCTGAGGAGAGCACTCGCATGGAACCCTACCCTGTCGCCCGGTGGGTGCGGGGAGAAATCTCGCCCGATCATGAGCGCATCTTGTGGCTGGAGGTGGGGGAACGCCATTTGGCGCGGTACAGTCGGCCAGGTAAGAACCTAGCTATCTGGACCTCTGACGTATACATCAAAGAGTGGGTTTGGCAAGCCGAGGACTTGCCCTTGGTCAGGTCCAGGCAGCCTGAGGGGTTTCGAGTCGATGTCTCTCGCGATGATACGCTGGAAGAACAAGGATTGGTATCGGCATATTATTGCGCCCAGAGCATCTGGCCCTACTGGCCGGCACAGCATCACATTGACCAGGGAACTTCTTCCTTCACCGTCTTTGACTTTACCATGCGTTGGCCCGGTGCCAACTATGCTGAGCGGTCATTACTTAGCATATGGTTTGAACTGGCCGAGGATTGGTGGGATTGAGGCGTTTGTTGAGGGAACGGTGCTGGGCTGGATCCTAACCGCGTTCGCTGACGTTGTATGCATCCCTGTCCCTTCCCTGGAGCGTACAGGAGAGGGACAGGGATGTGTGATGTCCGGGCGGGAAAGATGCGTTGCCCTTGCCTTGGGTGCTTGCCAACGCAGCATCCCCCCTTATAATTTAGGGGATTGTGGGTACTGGTTGGTGAGGCAAGGAAGGGGAGGCATATGAGGGTCTCTAGCTATGCTGCGGCTTACGCTATCCTCGTTGGCATTTCCATGTTAGGTATGTGGTCCATGTTCTATATCGCCGGCAGCATTCCTGAACTGGAGACGAGACCCATGGAAATCGCCCTTCACCTTCTAGGAGAGCGCTGCAGAACGGCTTTCTTTACCGATTAGGCATGAGTAACTTTCTGCTCCCGGTCTGGTCTCTTGGACTCAGCGCAGACCGCAAAGGGGTGTCACTCTTCCTGCCTTTGGGGTGACAATCCGGGTTCCCTCTGCTACGCCACCACGAGGGCCCGCCACCGGGCCTCCAGGAGGGGATCGGTGAGAGTCAGGCACATGATTCCTCTTCAGGTTGACGACCGCGGCCGTGAAGAGCGCCTGAAGATCACCCCTTCTCATCCCCATGTACCTTGCCCTTCTCATGCCGTGACGTACCATCTCCGCTATCTTGCGTTCAACTGTAGGCCGCAACCGGTAGAGCGCCCGGAAATCCTCCGTCCCCTGAAACTCCCGTGCGGTAAGAAGATGTTTCTCCTGAGAATGGAGATTTACGATGCGGTATGGTGACCGGGTGCATTGTACCTTCAGATCGCACCTCTCACAATCCGCACGGGAAAACCGAAACCCCTTCAGGGCTCCATCCTTTCGCCGGTAGGCGGGCGAGGCCGTAGCGCCCGCCGGGCATCGGCACGTTGCTTGATTCAGATCTATCCGGAAATCAGCCTTCGTGAACATGCCCTTGCGGCCGGCAGGCCTCTGCGGGGCAACCACCTGGATTCCTTCCGCATCCATCTTCGCCCTCATGTCCGCCGTGCCGTAGACCCCGTCACCTATTACCACCTCGGTGTCGTCATCAACCATCTGGGGCAAGCTCTCAGCGTCATGTTCTGACGCCCACCCCATCGCTACCCCGGTGATTGGTTCGGTCTCCGGATCCTCACTCACATGGAACTTGTAGCCATCAAAGCACCGGTGTTTCGATTTGCGACCGTGCCGCATCTCCAGATCCGTCACCGAGATCACTCGGTCCTTGGTCACACCATGACGGAGGTGAAACCGCCCCTCTTCATCAATCTTCACGTCCTGGTCTGCGACCTGGGTCAGCAGCTCGCCCGCTTGGCGCTCCCCCTCTGAGAGGTCTTCTCCTTCCCCCAGAACCTCCAGTACCCCGCGGGCGTGCGCCACCAGCTCGTTCAGGTGCTCCTGGCGAGCCGCCGGATCAGATCAGTCAATGTCGGCTTTATTCCCATAGTCCGCACCGGCAAACAGAGGCGCCAGCTTCCCCTTCAACTGGCCGCCTGCACTCTTTTTCACCTGCAACAAGGCCTGGCGAATCAAGGTGTAGGTGTTCTGAACCGCACCCGCCTCCAGCACCGGGGTGGAATCCACCACCCGTGTTGCCTGCTCCCCATTGATGATCCCCAGCTCCCGCGCCAGCTCCAGCACCCGCTCAAATAACACATGCGTCGCCTCATGCGTCAACAGCCGGAGCCGGAAACGGCTGAGACTGGCATGACAAAACCCCGCTTCCTCGAGGGATAACCCCAGAGCATGCTTCCACCTGAGCTCATAGCGTGCGCTATCCTGCGCCTGCCTGTCGGAGAGACCCTCCAGCTACATGAGCAGTAACACCTTGCTCAGAAGGGCGAGCGGCACTGATGGTCGTCCGATGGGGGAATAGTACGCGGCGAAATGCTCATCCTTCACCAGTCGACTGCCCAGCTGACGCATGCGCTCATAGATCGAATCAGGGGGAAGCGTAAAGCCGGGGGCAATGCTAGCGATGTCAAATAGCGAAACCTGGGCGTTTTTCCGACCTAGCATGGGGAAAACCACCTCTCATGCTTGTTTATGTCCTAATTTGTGCCCCCACAGGACTCATATCCTGCCTTGAACTGCCTGCAATCCCCCTCCTTTTGCAGCACTCTTCAAGGCCCTCGGGGTTGTTGTCGCGAGAAGATGATTGGAACAAGTGGGAGGTGTCATTCTCCGAGCGTATTCCTCCGCTGATTGATGCTCTGCTTGCCAAGGATTCTCTTAATCGGATCTTCATAACATCTTGATGGGAAATCCATATTGCGGGTTCATACTAGAGTTGCAGGTTCCATTGGTAGCCATGCAAGACCGAGTGCTGCGTCGGACCTTCACCGTCATCTCGGCAAGGCGGGTAGAAGACAT
>SLSY01000006.1 GCA_007130145.1 Bacillota bacterium | reverse complement strand
TACCCCGGTTAACCTGCGTACCCAGCTGGCCCCACAAGGTCAACTCCTGAGCAATGCGTGAGTCCTGATCAATGCGCGCCTCCACCTGCATGGGACCAAATACCAGCTCATCCTTGGGGAAGCGGAACAGTTTCAACTCCCCGTAGTTATCACCGTCGGAGCGCCCTGCGAGCCAGGCAATCATGTTTTGGCGCTCGGCGGGAGTGAAAGGCAACATGAGCAAGAACTCGCTAGTGGATTCACCGGGCAATCGCATGATGATGTAGTAGGGATCCATAGGCTGCCTGCGCGTCTCAAGAATCTCGTTCGGTATGCTCCACTGATCTTCTTTGTTGTAGAACACCCGAGGATCACGCATGTGGTACGTGATAAATTTCTCCGCCTGAATCTGAAACATATCGGTAGGATAACGCACGTGTTCCACTAGAGAAGGCGGCATCTGCTCTTTGTCCTTGAAAAGGGTAGGGAATATCTTGCTATAGGTTTGAATGAGTGGATCGTCGGGCTCAAACACATAGAAGTCAGTATAGCCATGGTAGGCGTCAATGACCACCTTCACTGCGTTTCGAATGTAGTTGATGCCACTTTGATGGTGTTCTGCATAGGGAAATCCGCTCGATACCGTGTAGGCGTCGATGATCCAATAGAGGCGGCCATCGTCCACCACCAAATAGGGATCCCCGTCATATTTTAAAAACGGGGCAATGGCCTGCACCCGGTCCATGATATGCCGCCGGAAGATAATCCGGCTTTCTCTGGTGAGAGTGGAACTGACCATCAGCTGGTAGTGGCGAAAGCGAAGTCCAAAGGCCATGCGGTTAAACAATGAGCCCATGCTGACACCGGCGCTACCATCGTAGGTGGTATAAGCGTTAATGTCACCGATGGGATAGTTGAATTCCTCTTCGGTGGTGTTGACAACCACATAGTCATTGGTCATCTCACCAAAGTAGATCTCGGGACGGTCGAGTATGAATTCGGATCTCCCCCGCGGGGGGATATCCCTCAGGAAGAAATCGGGCAGGCCTTGCGGGGTGACGACATTCCCCGGGCTGAGCACCGCACCGTATCCGTGGGTGAACTTGAGGTGCTTGTTGATCCAGGTTTGAGCGGCCGTGGGCAACTTAGCATGGTTCATCTCACGCGCCGAAATCATGACCGCTCGCAGTTCATCGTCCAGTTCGTACCGGACCATATCCACGTCGTAAAATGAGTAGTAAAGACGCATCTCCTGCAACTGACTGTAGGTTTCGCGCAATGGTCGCCAGTCCCAAAGCCGAATGTTGTCCAGGGTGTCGCGGTTGGCTTCAATGTCCTCCCAGGTGAGATCGTAGGTGGCAGGAAACTCCGTTTCGATGAGTCGGTCCAGACCGAACGCTTGGTTGGTAAAAGCAATGTTGTGACGAATGAATGGGGTCTCAAGGGTGAGTTCATTGGGCGAAACCTGGTAACCCTGAACCAGGCTGGGATAAGCCCATCCCAGCCCCACGGAAGCCACCAGCAGGAGTGCCACCGCACCCCCGGCCACACGTAGGCTGCGGCGGAACATACCGACAATGACAACAGCACCAGCCAGAAGCGTCAGTACCATGAGAATACGAGTGGCGGGCAACTGGGCGTGAATGTCAGTATAGCTGGCGCCGAAGGCTACCCCCCGGCGCGAAAACAGCAAGCCCCAAATGCTCAACTGGTACCCGGCCGCCCGCAAAAGAAAACCCAATCCGAGAACAACGGCCAAATGGTTACGGGCACGGCGGCGAAGGTTAAGGCGATAACCTTGCCACTGCAGGTGGCCGAAGAAGTAATAGATTCCGGCAGCGGTAATGAAGGATATGAGTAACACCATGAACAGGTACTGATAGCCCAGTTGCAAGAAAGGTAAGGTAAACACGTAAAAGCCGACATCGAGTCCGAAAAAGGGATCGTTAAGGTTGAATGAAGATGCATTTAGGAAACGATGCAATATCAACCATTGCGCTCCCAGAGCGAGTCCGGTGAAGATGCTAACTACCAGTGCAGCCAGGGCACCATATCGTAGCAATCGCCCCGATGACATGAAGTCCCCGGTGATGGTCACCGGACGGAAGTGCCTCCGCCCCGATACGGCCAGCCATATGTTGAGCATGATCACTAACCATAAGAAAACGGCTCCCAAAAGTCCCAACGCAAGCTGGGATTCGACCACTTTCAGGAAGACCTCATCGTAACCTACATCACTAAACCATAACCAGTCCGTATACAAGGCGAGGCCGCCCAGGACCGTAATGGCAACCAGAGCGACGGCAGCACCCAAAGTCCAAAGTGAGAGCTGAGCCCAGCGCAATGCAATCCCCCCTTAGCCAGAGCTATTCTAATATTCTCTCCCAGATCCTAAGATACTCACTGCGAGAATACCGCGGTTTAAAGTCCGCACACAGATTGCTGGCCACCTGCCCCTGATCCCACAAGAGGTCAATGGCCGTCATAGCCAAAGCTTGGGCCGGCACAACGTAAGCCAGATGAGGATCGCTGATCCCGAAGTCTTCGGAATGGGCCCGACCACTGCACCCGCCAACAGCAGGATGTATCGCCGGCATGACATGCATGAGATCGCCCATATCCGTGGAACCAGCCCCGTGCCCGGCCGTACCCACACTACCTTGTCCCACCAATGCCTCAATATTATCCCGGAACACTTGATCCAGATCTTCATGGAGAATCCTGGGCAAATATCCCGGTAGTTCCAGTATATCCACACTCGCTCCTACCGCATCCGCTCCCGCCTTGAGGGCCCGGTTAACCTTGACAGAAGCATCCGCAATAGCATCAATGCTTTGTCCCCTCACATAAGTCTCAACGCGCACATCGGCCGGCACCACATTGACCAAATCGCCGCCCTTGGTGATGATGGGATGCACGCGCACGTGATCTTGATCCTGAAATGTTTCACGTAGCATATGCACGCCCATAAGACCCAGCATAGCAGCATTCAACGCGTTTACCCCATGGTGAGGTGCCCCGCCCGCATGAGCTTCTCGCCCCCTGTAACGGATGAGTTTTCCAATGAATCCATTGGACGTCCCGCCCACCAGCGCCTTCTTATCACCGTTAAGATTGGCCTGATGAACCATCATGGCCATATCCACATCATCGAAGTGACCCAGTGCCAGGAGTTCTTGCTTCCCTCCCAGGAAGTGAATTTTTCCCTCTTCACGAAGCCGCTGTCTGTACTCTATTTCTACATATTCCTCGGCCGGTACAGCCATAAAATGCACGGCCCCAGCCAGAAACTCTTGCGCTCCGGTCGCCACCAAGCCGCGGGCTGCCCCGTACATGGCCGCCAGCTGGGCGTGGTGTCCACAAGCATGAGCACCACCGGTCGCAGGGTCACTGGCCGGATGGCCCGGACAGACCACAGCATCTAATTCGGACAAGATGGCCAAGCCGATACCTTTCTGGTATCCGGTGAGGGTGGCTTTCACACCTGTGATGCCAAGCCCGGTCTGGACCGGCAGCTTCATAGCACTGAGTTTTTCAGCAATAAGGCGTGCTGTGTGTGTCTCCTTATACCCTAGTTCAGGCTGCTGATACACCGCTTCCCCGAGCTTGATTACATCGTCGGCCTCACGTTCAATAGCCCATCGTACGCTGTCTTTTAGCTCATCTTTTCCCAGCACAGACAATCACCTCGTTGATGCTTCGGACTTTGCTGGCAATTCTCTTAATCTTTTCCAAAGGGTGGTACGACTTATACCCAAAAGGCGGGCAACCTGGGTACGGTTTCCGCCGTTACGTCGGAGCATTTCAACTACGATCTGAGAGATCATATCGTCCAGCTCACCCACCGATACGACCAAAGCCTCTCCCATCTCCTCGTCACCCAACGCATTGGCCCGAGATTGGCGCCCCAGTATTCTCTCATACTGTCCCACATCGTGTACCAGATAGATGCCGCCTCCCACCGCCTCCACGCTAATACCCGGACCTGCGGCCCGCTGCACCAACTTCTGGTGAAAGAAGGGGGCCCGTGCTACCAGGCTGCGCAGGCGGTCAGCTACCTCTACCGCGCGACCGCCCCAGGCATACATCGTGGCCGAATCCTTTACGACCAGCAAACCAGCGGGCATGTGCGATGCGTAGCGACAATAGATACTCTCAGCGGATCGCGAGCGTTCCTGAGCTCTGACTTGGCGGATTGCCTGTAAGAGAGCGTAGCGTACGGACTGAGCACCGGGGAGCAACAGCTGGGTACAAAAGCCTTCACGTTGGGCCAGAGTGGTCACGGCCGCTCCGCCCACCACCCATTGAATCCCTCGGACCTTGAGTCTTGTCAGTTCATCTCGAATCGCCGTCAAAGAGCGTTCACAGATGATCTCTTCAATGCCAATCCCCAGTTGGGAACCTAAATGCTCCAGCTCCAGGGTCTCGGGGCCAAAATGTAAGATGGCAACATCATGACCGTCCACCGCCTCGATGGCGCCAAGAACCTCCCATGCACCCGGTCCCAAGAATATGACCGGTAGGGGTGATGGGTCCACGACCACCTGCCACAAACGATCTTCAGCAATGAACGCCTGCGTGCCTTGGCCCACCGCCGAACGAACCACGACCAAGGCGCTTTCCATGGCCACTACCTTTGCTTGCACGGCAATGTCCAGTTGGGATGCGACGGTCTCCAATAGTTGACGAGTGGTTTCATGCAGGCACAGAGCGGTAATCTTGGCCATATGCGGCAACTCCCCAGGTATTGGTGCTATCAACTTCGCCAGCGAGACGGCCGAGACCTGCCGTTTTTGTGGTCCATTGCACCATCATTGCCTCTTTTTTCCTATACCGGTGAGCACCGCCCCGGCTCGTGCACTAGGAGCCGTAGCTGCATAAAGCACAGTTCCCGGGTTCGGTGCTAGTTCAATCTTGATTTCCCTCCCGAAGTAGTCATAGAAGATGCCGAGAACTTGTCCTTTGCCCACCCTCTCGCCTACATCCACCCAACAACGGTAGATTCCATCGCGATCTGATGTCATCCACTCTATCGAATCAAACACATCGGCCACCGGCCGTTGCTCAACCTCTTCGGGCTGCATTCCCAGTTCTCGCGTGAGATTGACAAGACCCCACAAGTGCCGGGCCACGTCCTCCTCGCCCACGTGACCCTGGCCCCCGGACTGCACCAGTATGGCAGGCTTTCCCAGCTCAGCCGCCCAGGCAAAGAGCGTGCCTCCCGAGCCCCAAGGTTGCTCCACAGATGAGTGAACCAGATAAGGCAAACCGTAGGCGGTGGCCATGTTCAGAGCACATTCATCCACTTGATGGCCCGTCAAATGAACCGCTGACAACGGTAAGACGGCCTCTCCCAATTCATTGCCATGCACATCGACCACGAAGTCAGCATGCATTTCAATCTCTGTTGCCAGGCGATGCGCTAAGCGTTCGCTGTAGCTCCCCTGAACGGAACCGGGGAATATCCGATTGAGGTTTTTGCCGTCCAACGGACAGACAGTGGCGGTCCGTTGCTGAAAGGCAGGTAAGTTTACGACCGGTACCAACAACATTCTTCCCCTAAGTCGCTCGAGATCGAGAATCAAGGGGAAACGCATGAGCGCTTCAATACCGGTATACTCAGTACCATGTAGACCGGCCGTGGCAAAAAGTGTGGGGCCGTCTCCTCTGCCTTCCATCCATACCAAGGGAAAGCCATACTCTTCATCCATCTCCACCCAATGATAGAATTTCCCCATCCTGCGGTGTTCAAGTGCGAACGGACCCGTACCCATGTGGCAGCCGTCCCTTCCTACCTCTTCTGTTTCATCGGGATGGTAATTTGGTGGGTGTCAGCTGTCTTGTACGCCTCTTCATACCCTGCGTCGGCATGCCGGATTACTCCCATACCCGGATCGGTATGAAGTACACGCTCCAAGCGCCATTGGGCATCACGGGTTCCATCCGCCACCACTACCATACCTGCGTGCAAGGAAAGGCCAATACCCACGCCTCCCCCGTGATGGACCGACACCCAGCTGGCACCGGATACGGCATTAAGAAGGGCATTGAGCAACGGCCAATCAGCAACAGCATCGCTACCGTCACGCATAGCTTCGGTCTCACGATAAGGAGACGCCACCGAGCCGCAATCGAGATGATCGCGTCCAATCACAACAGGAGCGCTAATCGTTCCCTTCCTCACCAGTTCATTAATGAGACGGCCAAAGTGAGCCCTCTCCCCCTGTCCCAGCCAACACACGCGTGCGGGCAGCCCCTGAAACGGCACGCGCTCCTGGGCCTGATCGATCCAGCGACACAAGCCTGTATTGTCAGAGAACTCCCGTTTGACCACCTCATCCGTAACCAAGATATCTTCGGGATTCCCCGATAAGGCAACCCAACGGAAGGGGCCGCGGCCCTCACAAAACATGGGACGGATATAGGCTGGCACAAAGCCGGCGTAGGCAAAGGCATGCTTGTATCCGGCCCGCTGTGCCTGCCCCCTAAGGTTATTGCCGTAGTCAAAGGCAACAGCCCCGCGCTCTTGCATGCCCACCATGGATTCACAATGCTTATGCATGCTTTGCAAGGCCCGGTCTACGTATTGCTCGGGATCTTGGCCCCGCAGCTGCAAGGCTTGCTCCAAGCTCATACCCTCGGGGACATACCCCTCCAGGGCATCATGAGCAGAAGTTTGATCCGTGACGACATCGGGTATCACCCCTCGTCTCAGCAGCTCATCAAACACGGTGGCCGCATTGGCAACCAGCGCCACCGACACCGGACGTTGGCTCTTTAGATGCTCATTGACCAGACGCAATCCTTCATCAAGGTCGTGCACCAAGCGGTCGCAGAAACCTTCCTTCACCCGACGTTGGGCTCGCCTGGCATCGACCTCTACCATCAACGCCACTCCCTCATTCATGGTGACCGCCAGCGGCTGAGCACCTCCCATGCCCCCCAGTCCCGCACTGAGAACCCAACGCCCCTTGAGACTATCACCATAATGTTGGCGTGCTAATTCTGCGAAGGTCTCATAGGTGCCCTGCAGAATACCTTGGGTGCCGATATATATCCACGACCCGGCCGTCATTTGCCCGTACATGGTCAATCCTTGTCTCTCCAGTTCGCGAAACGTCTCCCAGTTAGCCCAGGCCGGCACCAGCATGGAGTTGGCAATGATGACGCGCGGCGCCAAATCATGGGTGGGAAACACGCCAACGGGTTTGCCCGACTGCAC
>SLSY01000238.1 GCA_007130145.1 Bacillota bacterium | reverse complement strand
GGTAGAACCCAAGAGCCTCTATCAACCCTTCACCCACCCAAGACCTATCCGGCATCTCGTTCTGGGAACAGGACGCCAATGTCTGCTATCCATCGTGTGAGCGGGCGGCTGTGTCGGATAATGAAGATGTGGTGATCTTCTGGGTGAGCGGACCTTGCGTTTCCCGTTTTCGGTCGCTGGAGGTTCTTTCACGAATCAGGCCTTGTCTCACATGGGTGAAGCCAAGGCCTGACTTCGATCCATGGCCGCTTCAGCGCTTACGTCGGAGCGGCAATCGCACGCCTCTTACATTATCTCTTCGCTCTGAACGTGGCGCAATCGGTTTCTTCCATGCCCGATGCGTGGGGAGGTTGAATCTCGATGGACGAGGCAATACAGTGATTCTGTTCATCGTTGTACATACAGGAATTGACTACGCATTTGACCCTGGAAATGGGATTCTCTCTACCCGCTGGATTTTTTCGTACCATTGGCCTTTGCCTCCTATTCGTGTAGTCTTTTTAAGATGACCACTGATAAGGTCTGGTATGCGTGCAAAAGGATTCAGAAGGAGTGGCCGAGAAGACCTACGGGACTCGATGAGGGGCGTTGATCGTGTGAATCTCTATGTAATGGTCGGCGGCCAAGGGAGAAGATTAGGTCAGGATAAACCCGGTCTCTTGGTTGGGGACTACACCATTTTGGCTCAGATACTCCGGGTGGTTCGGGGTCTTTTTGATGCTGTCTATTTGGTTGGTGGCGATGGAGAAAGAGCGCGTGGCTTGGGCCTACATCATCTTGTCGATGCCAGAAAGGATGCGGGACCCTTGGGTGGGATAGCGGCTGCGCTTCGTCACGCACACAGTGAGCCCGCTTTCATCATGGCTGGAGACATGCCGTTTGTGTCCCGGCCCTTGATTCGGCACATGTTGGATGCTGCCCACGGACTCAAGGAGGATGCGTTGGTTCCCTGTCACGGCGGGTATGTTGAGCCTCTTTTCGCTATTTATCGCCCGACCTGTCTCCCGGCCATCAAGGCCTTGATGGCCGCACAAAGGCGCAAGGTCACCGCCTTCTATGACGATATTTCTTGGAAAGATGTGCCTGAGGAGGTTATCAGGGCTTATGGGCATCCCCGGGTATTGTTTTTCAACGTCAATACTCCTGCCGACCGGGATTTGACCCATCGCTTGGCCGGTCCTCATCATCGTGGCGTTTTGCGCAGTGGTCGCTCTGTTCCTGTGTTTTGTGTGACGGGGTGGTCAGGGGTGGGAAAAACCCATTGGCTTTCCCGTCTCATCACAGCCTACCGTAGCAAAGGGCTGCAGGTGGCTGCGGTCAAACACGCTGTTGGTGGCTTCCGCTTCGATCGTTTTGGTACCGATACGGCGCATTTTGCCGCAAGCGGAGCAGCAGCCGTGGCGGTGACGGGTCCTCAGGGCTGGGCTCTTATGGAACGATGTGCGGCCAGTCTGGATGATATTATCGCTCGCCTTGATGGAGTGGATGTGGTCATTGGCGAAGGTTTTTCGGGTGAAACATGGCCGAAAGTGGAAGTGGTTGTCGATCCCACGTCGCTGCGCACGCCAACGGCGCTCGGCTTTGTGGGGCGTGGACCACGGGCCAATGCCCCTTTTCCTTATTTTTCCGAGGACCAGCTGCCGGGTTTGGTGGCACATCTGAACTTGATTCTGGAGATAGAGAACGGAGGCGATACGCCATGTTAGACATCAATGCAGTGCGTGCTCAATTTCCGGCTTTGGCACGGGAAGTCGGTGGCCGCAAGGCGGCATTTTTGGATGGTCCCGGCGGAACCCAGACGCCCGAGGCGGTTCTCAAGGCTATGCGTGACTATTTGGTGAACTGCAACGCCAATTGCGGCGGGGACTTTGTTACCTCCCAGGAAAGCGATCTGTGCATAGAACAAGCAAGACAGGCTACGGCAGACTTGTTGGGGGCCGAATCCCGAAACATCGCATTTGGCGCCAATATGACCACATTGAACTACAGTCTGAGCCGGGCCCTGGCCCGTGACCTACGTAGGGGCGATGAGATCGTCATAACACATTTGGACCATGATGCCAACATCTGTCCCTGGCGAGCCCTTGAGGAGCAGGGCATTATCGTGAAGATGGTGCCGTTTACCCGGCCCCAATGCCAGCTGCAGTTGGATGTGATGGAGAGCTTGATAACCCCTCGCACTAGAGTGGTAGCCTTTGGCATGGCTGCCAATGCGGTGGGCACCGTTAACGATGCTGCCAAGATGATCGCCATGGCCAAGGCCGTTGGTGCGATCACCGTGGTGGATGCAGTCCATTACGTACCTCACTTTCCTGTGGATGTGCGGTTAATGGGAGTGGATTTCTTGCTGTGTTCAGCCTACAAATTCTTTGGTCCGCATGTTGGCATCCTTTACGGTCGTGACGATGCCTTCTCTGGCCTCCGTGCGTACCGCATCCGGGGTCAGCTGAATGAACCACCCCATGCCATCGAGACCGGAACTCTCAACCATGAAGGCATAGCCGGGGTCACAGCTGCCGTGGATTTCATTGCCAGTTTAGGGGATGGAGAGGGGAACCGTCGTGAGCGTGTCATTAAGGGCATGAAGGCCATCGACCGGTGGGAGCGACCGCTGGCTGACCGGCTCATGGAAGGCATTGCTTCTCTCGCACCCGTGCAGCTGTATGGGCCGCCGGCCGAAGCACCGCGTTGTCCTACCGTTTCTTTTACTGTCGCGGGGAAGACACCTCAAGAGATCTGTGCCCGTTTGGGAGAGAAGGGGTTCTTCCTCTGGTCAGGAAACTTTGCTGCCTGCAATGTCATTGAGCAGTTGGGCCTGGAGGATCAGGGAGGGCTGATTCGCGCAGGTTTTGCCCCTTACAACACAACGGAAGAAATCGATTCTTTGCTCCACGCCATCTCCGAGCTGGTGTGAATCATGCGGGCGCGAACCGGCTCTCTGTAGCCGGTTTTTTTCTTGCGGCGGCAAGGAGGTGAAACGGTAAAAAAATAGAAGAATTCGACAACATGAAAGAGGGGTGAATGTCATTGTGGGATAGAATGCCGTATGTGTGGAAGGTTTGCACAGAACAAGCCTGGATGGCATTTATGGAAGGTTCTGTGCCGGTGGGCGCGGTCGTGGCCAATGCCAACGGCGAGGTAGTGGCACGCGATCGAAATCGCATAGGTGAGAAGACCTGCGCGCCCCAGCAAATTGCCGGGCACCGTCTGGCCCATGCCGAGATGAATGTCCTCTTGCGGGTGCGTTGCCAACGGGACAGCCAAGAAACGTATGCTCTCTATACGGCCCTTGAACCCTGCCCTCTATGCATGGGTGCCTTTTATATGTCGGGTCTACGTTGCCTGTATTATGCGGCCAGAGATGGGCATGCCGGTAGCACCAACCTCTTGGGCAAGACACCGTACCTTTCCCTGAAGCCGGTAACGGTTCACGGTCCTTGCCTGGAATTGGAGGCGTTGTTTCAGACCTTACACCTGGTCTATGGCATGTCTGAGGGCCGATTTAGTCCCTGGCTGATCGAGCGGTTTGTCCAGTTGTACCCCAAGGCGGGGCTCTTGAGCCGAAACCTTTTGGACGAGGGCTACTTTGCACGGGCTGTAGCCCAACGTGCAACGGCCCGCGATATGGTGAGCGATCTCGCCCCTCTCTTAGAACCCGAAGCGCTGCCCGAACATCATGATCTGTCTACCTGGGCGCTGCAGGGGTAACACGTCTGGTGGCGAACGATATCCCCAGGAGGTGTTTTTGTGTCTCACTGTGCTTATTGTCAGGAACTGGCCTGTTCGCACATGGAGCCGGACAAGTTGCCGATAGGCTGCCCCATGAACACTTGTCCGGCCGCCTATGAACGGGCAGAGGGCCATATGGAGAAGGAACTGGCCCTAGGGGCTTGGTCGGCGCGCATTGAAGCGCGGGGATACTGCCGCTGGACCCGCATAGAGGAGATCATGGAACTGGCCCGGGGCATGAACTGGTCTCATCTGGGTGTGGCCTTTTGTGCCGGACTCAAGCAAGAGGCTCGCGTTACGGCTGACATTTTCCGGTCACATGGATTTCGGGTGTCTAGTGTCATTTGCAAGACGGGTGCCGTGGAAAAGGCCCGTCTGGCGCTGGCCGAAGAAGACAAGATCAGGCCCGGCCAGCCTGAGGCCATGTGCTATCCCATCGCCCAGGCTGAAGTGCTGAATGAATTGGGCACTGATTTCAACGTCACCGTAGGACTCTGCGTGGGTCACGATTCCCTCTTTTTCCGCTATTCTAAGGGTCCCGCTACGGTGCTGGTGGCCAAGGACCGCGTCTTGGCCCACAACCCGGTGGGGGCCATATACTGTCATGCTTCCTATTATCGCCGGCTTACCAAAGGATAGCATCGACCAGCTGCCAAGCATGACTTACCTTATGGCGTTCTAGTTTGAACGTTATTTGCATCTGTTGAGGTTCCCAGCTACCCGCTTGGTAGAAGGTTAGGTCGGCCACCACTTCAGCTGTTGCGTGCGTTTGGTCATTGACAGTGATGCTGGTAATCCTCATGCTAGAGAGCTCTTTGGCCCATTCCTTCAAGGAGCATCTATGAGCAGTGGCTGTATATACTTCGAGCGTGACGAAGTCACGCTGGGCCAAAATGGTCAGGCAGTGATGGACCCAATGGCCAGGGTCATCTTCAGCTAAGGTCTGCCACCACATCCCGGCTGCCTTATAGACCATGATGGAATGAGCTGGATCCTCTTGGCGGGTGCCATGCGTCATACTTTCGGAAAAGTGCATGCAGCAGTGTCCGGCAAACTCGTTGCCGCTGATGTCGCCGCCTCCATGTGGCATGGAATGGAGTGAAGCAGCAATACGGTGTCCTTGCACTTGTACCACGACAGCGCGCCGGCGCCAGGTGTGTTCACCAAAGACCTCCTTCATGATCTGAGCGTCGCCGGCGGTCAAGGGCTCCACATCCGCATGCAAGTTGCCTCCCCAGCGAAACAGCCAGAAGCTTCGACCCGTATCCAAGTCTGTAGCCAGGGCTTTTGTCTTACGTGGCCATAGCTGGTTTACTGTGGACCAGGGGAGGGGCCTGCCGAAGAACGAGGCATTGAGGGCTTCAAGGTTCGCCAGCAGTGTCTCAGACAGATCGGGATATACCTCTTGTTGGACCGGACAGTAAACTTGGTAGTCCCAGGAGATGTATAACGTATCTGTGCGGTCGGCATACTCCAGTTTGAGCCGGTAGTGTATGTAGTGTTCGGGCCAGGCCGGCGTAGGAACGCCGGTGGCCTCCTGGTAAGACCGCTGTAGCCCCTTCAGGTCAGCCGGGGGAAGAGACCAGTTCACCGTCCAGTCTGCCCGACTGTAGGAAAGATGGGCCGCTTCAAGGCACCGGCTATGAGGCCACTGATGTGCTACCGCTCCGGCCAGGCCTGTGCTGAACAGAAAGAGAAAGACAAGCCCCAAGGTAATCCATTTCTTCATTTTAGTGCCCCCGAAGCAGACTATGCCCTTGGGCTAGCTGAATATGTCAAAAACGGGGAAGGGGGCACAGCCGGACCGGCTGTGTCCCGGTGATGGGGGTGCGCCCGGCATGGGCGATAGTTTGGCGGTGAACGTCCGCTATGGGCTTGGTAGTGGGAACCATTAGCTGAAGGCAAGGGCATCCATCGTGAGGTGGGGTCTGGAGGAAGCCTTAGGCAAACTTTCGACTCGATGAATGAGAGCCATAGGAGGCTGTCTTAGTCGGACCATTTTGCCACACAAAACGAAGTCCAACACGACCCGCACCTGAGGCAGTAGATGTGGCGGGTACATGAGATGAAGGCTATCGCTCTTACCCGGGGAGGCCTGCCGGCACGCCGAGAGGTAACCCGCGCCGAGAGGCGTGACTGAGCCGGCAGGAGTCACGAGAGGTCATAGTTAGGTTGGTGGTGCTATCAACTGAAGGGTCCAACAGCAGCTACAGCAGCTGGGGATGCTTCGTGGACCGATGTAAGACAGACAGTCCAAATAAGGGGCTACTTGCTTGAGTTAGGGGTGGAACCCCCGGTAGAGCAGGAGTGCTGAGATGGTTACGGTAGCAAACGAACAGAGTCAAGACATTGCTGTCCTGACTCCGCCCGTAAATCTGCTGAACCGTCGCATGCAGACCGGCAGGTGCGGTGGTGGGGGAGGGCGGCGGTTAACCACCGCCCTCTATCCCAATTGTCCCTGGTGGCCGTGTCCCGTCATTCGCGATACCTTGGATCTTGACGTTCAAAACCGGCATGGTGGGGTTGCTGATATGGTTGATCTTCCCGGCCCAAGGCAGGACCAGCCTTCTGGTGTGGAAAGACCCCAGGTCTCTGCGGGGATTGCGCATATCCGCCTGCCTGAAAGTGCCCCGCCTGCTGGGTTGCTCTTTCTACCGGATACCACCCTCTTTGCGACATAGAGTGAAATATGGCCCGGTGGTTCTGAAGCTCGTCATTCATGAATCTCATACAGGTATCGCGGATGGTCTCGTTGGCACTTTCCACCGTAGCCATATGATACGCTTGGGATTTGAACCTTGCATCCTTGAGAAAGTCGCTGAGTATGTCGCGATCATTCATATGTGGCACATTCATTCCCTCCTTACACATAACGCTTTGTCATTATTGGTGCTGTGCGGATACTCCTGATTCACTCAGAATCGCATTGAGCTCGTTGATATGGCGTTGGCTCATATCGACCATGTGCCGGCAGAGATCGCGCAACGAGGGGTCTTGAATCTGCTGTCCGAAGAACTCGCACTTGTTGACGCACAGCTGCTCATTGCGCAGGATCTCCTGAAGTTGAAGTTTCTCCATCTCGCTGAGTCTACCGCCCTGGTGCACTGCATAACACCTCCAGCCTAAGTTTGTGCAGTGCTAGTATTTGTCAGTGGGGCGGAGATTATGCGTTGAGGGGGAAGGCCAGTGAGCGATTTCGTAGCGATAACCTTGTTCTGCCAGGAAGATCTGGCGATGAGAGGCAAACTCTTGTTCTTTGGTATCGCGGCTCACCAGGGTGTAGAATGTAGCAGAACCACCGCCCGGCTTGGGTCGGAGTATGCGTCCTAGTCGCTGGGCTTCCTCTTGTCGGGAACCGAATGTGCCTGAGACTTGAATGGCGACATTGGCCGTGGGGAGATCGACGGCGAAGTTGGCCACGCGACTGACCACCAACGTTTTGATCTCTTCGTTGCGAAATGCCGCGTAGAGTTTCTCCCGCTCCTGGCTGGGGACCTGACCGGTGATAAGGGGTAGATCCAAGCGCTGGGCCAGCGTTGTTAGTTGCGATACATACTGGCCTATGATCAAAACCTGATCGCCCTGGTGCCGGTGGAGGAGTTCGACTACCAGATCATCTTTGCAGGGATTCTCTGCGGCCAGACGGTACTTTCTCTTCTCCTTGGCCATGGCATACTCGATCCGCTGATCATCGGGGAGGGCAAGGCGTACTTCAATGCAGCTGGCAGCGGCGATCCAACCCTGGGCCTCGAGCATTCGCCACGGTGCTTCAAAGCGACGGGGACCAATGAGGGTAAATACTTCTCCCTCCTTTCCGTCTTCGCGCACCAGGGTTGCCGTGAGGCCCAACCTCCGGCGCGTCTGCAATTCTGATGTCTTGCGAAAGATCTCAGCCGGAAGAAGATGAACCTCATCATAAATGATAAGACCCCAATTGGAGGCATCAAACAGATGGAAGTGGGGAAATTCCTTTCCCTGGCGCCGGTAGGTGAGGATTTGGTAGGTGGATACGGTGATGGGGAGAATCTCTTTTCTCTCCCCACTGTACTCTCCGACATGGCTGGCATCGATGGCTAACTTGTCCTTGATTTCCTCGATCCATTGACGCACCGCCGTGATATTAGTGGCCAAAATCAGCGTGTTGGTTTGGGCCTGGGCCATGACGCCCAGGGCCACAACGGTCTTTCCCGCCCCGCAGGGTAATACCACCACGCCATTGCCACTGGCCCAGAAGGCCTGAACTGCTTGCTTTTGGTAGGGACGGAGCGCAAAGGACTTTTCTGCTCTGGTCGTTTCATGGAGTGTCATAGGCAGTGGTGCGCCCT
The DNA here is from genome assembly GCA_007130145.1 of Bacillota bacterium. Classification (GTDB taxonomy): domain Bacteria; phylum Bacillota; class Sulfobacillia; order UBA8153; family UBA8153; genus SLSY01. Next base: position 15,083 of record SLSY01000238.1, on the reverse strand, counting down.
CCCGGAAGCCGGCCCGGTCTTCGACGGGATAACCAAATCGCAGTAATTCTTGCTTAATGCGGCCGCGGTCCTTTGGAGATACCACGGTTTGGGTTTCGTTCACCGTGTCTAGGAGGAGGTCGGCCAGAGTGGTTGCCTGGCGAACCTGAGTCATCAAAGCCGCATCATCAGAAGAGAGTAAGAGCCCATCTGGGCATTTGGTCAGCTGTAAACGGCCATACCGGGACATATAGTCTATGATATAGTGACGCACATTGGCCGGCAGAGGGTATTTGCTCAATTTTTGCAACGCGTCGATGGTCCCGGTGACATCAAGACCGAGTGCGGCAGCATTCCAGAGCGATAGCGGGGTGATGCGGTAGGTATGGATGTGCTCGGGGCTCTTTTCCAATTCGCAAAAGGAACCAAGGACGTCCCGGGCCGTTTCGTACAAGGGGTTTTGCACTTCCAGTAGTACGGTGAGGTCGCTTTGCACCACCAAAGGACGCTCGGGAAAATAGGACATGTTTCATCTCTCCCCCCATGGCACCGGCATCCTTGATCACATCATGTTGCTACGAGCACATGGCTTGGAATTGATCCTTTCGTCACTCCGTACCTATTTGCCTGCTTTGGACTGTCTCTTAGCCGAGGATGAAGCGTCCTGCTATGGCCATGATGATGGCCAGCGGGACCACGTATTTGAGGGAGGCAAACCATAAGGGAGCCAGAAGGAAGCGGTGCCCAGCCCGTTCCAGTTCATTCATGACCGAACGTCGTTCCCAGATCCAGCCCACGAAGATGGCGGTGAGAATACCACCGAGCGGAAGCAGAATGTTCGATGCGAAGAAGTCGACGGCATCAAGAAACGTCATACCGAGAACCATGAGAGGAACGGCGCCTTCTGACAAAGCCGATGGTACGCCCAGAAGAAAGATGATTGAAGCTGCCCCATAGGTCGCTCGCTGTCGGGTCCAACCCCATTCATCCATGATGACGGAAACCCCTACTTCCAACAGGGATAGGGTGGTAGTCAGCGCGGCAAAACTGATCATGAGGAAGAATGCTCCACCGAAGAAAGATCCTCCCGGCAGTGTGTTGAAAACGGCGGGAACTGCAACAAAGATGAGACCGGGCCCCATCTCCGGTTCAATACCCATGGCAAACACGGCGGGAATGACGGTCAGTCCGGCCAAAAGGGCGATGGCCACATCAGCACCGGCGATGAAGATTGCGCTTTGGGGAATATTGTCGTCGCCAAAGAGGTAGGAGCCATACGTAATCATGATGCCCATGCCCAGACTGAAACTGAAAAAGACCTGCCCGGTGGCTTCCAGGACGGTGGCGAAGTTCAACAGGGCAAAGTCAGGCGCAATCAACCATCGCAGCCCTTCGCCCGAGCCGGGCAGTTGCAGTACCCTGAATAGCAAGAAGAGTAGAAGGACAACTACACTGGGCATGAGTACCCGGGTCCACCGTTCAATGCCGCCGGTAATCCCCCGCGAGACTACCAGCGCAGTGAGGCTCATGAAAAGAAAGTGAAGAACCAAAGTCCAACGGGGCTCAGCGGTGAGACCTTCATACGCTGCGCGAAGACCTGCGGCATCAAGGCCACTGAGTGCTCCTGTCCAGTAGCGGATCACGTAAGCCACGCTCCAACCAGCAATAACCGAATAGAAGGAGAGGATGAGTACGACGGCGGCCACACTCAGTGCGCCCGCGGCCCACCAGGAGCTGTTGGGCTTGAGGGTACGAAAGGCGCTGAGCGGGCTCTGGCGGGTGTGACGTCCGAGAGTAAACTCAGCGATCATGGCGGTGACGCCCACGAGCAACACCACGATCAAATAGATCAATACGAACAAAGCTCCCCCGGTACGGCCTACCACGGTGGGGAAACGCCAGATATTACCCAGTCCTACCGCCGATCCCACGGTAGCCATGATGAATCCCCAGCGGGTTTGCCAATTCTCTCGCCCTGTTTGCACTGTCTTGCCCTCCGTTCTTCGCGTTCTGCGTTCAGAGGATGCCCCGCTCTTGTAGCCAGTCTCCCAGCCACCAGAGCCATGTTGGTCCTTCTTTGATACATACCATTGTGCCCACAGAGACTCGCCTATAGAGATCGGCAATGTCCTCGGGGCGCATGCGGATGCAACCGGCGCTGACATGCTGTCCGATGAGATGGGGTTCATCGGTGCCGTGAATTCCGTAACGTCCTCCCTTGGGACCGGGCGGGGCTGACAAGCCGAGCCAGTGAGAGCCAAGAGCGCTAGCGGCGTCGTCTTCCAATTCCCAGCGCGTGACGATAGTATAGCAGCCGTGAGGCGTGATCCCCACCTCGTGGCCTGTACTCACCGTATACTGTCTAACCAGTTGTCTGTTTTCGAATATATACAGCCGATTGAGGGCCGCATCGACGATGATGTGTGTGTCATCACTCAGTGCTTGCGGGTTGACCCAGCGCCAGGTGATCCAGCCGGCCCAAGCCCCTCCCGCCAGCACTACGATGCACAATAGAATCAGACACCTTCTCATCAGCTCCCACCCCGAGATCAGGCTGCCCGAAAGTGGCTTTCATCATGCATTGGGGCTGTTTGACATAGGGAACAACGGATGATAACATGAAAATATAATTCCGACCTATGAGGTAAGGATTGGAGGGTTTGCTCTGTGCGGTTGTCTACCCGGGGTCAGTATGGGCTCAGAGCTATGTGTGTGCTTGGCATAAAGTATGGAGAAGGCAACATCCCCTTGCGTCTCATTGCTGACCAGGAGAATATTTCGTTGCAGTATCTGGAGCAAATCTTCCGGCAACTGCGACGGGCAGGTTTGGTTGAAAGCGCCCGTGGGGCCAAAGGCGGATACCATTTGGCTCGCGATCCGGTAGATATCACCGTGGGGGATGTGGTTCGCACTCTAGAGGGCCCCATTGCGCCGGTGGAATGCCTCAGCGGCGGGGAAGAATGCAGCCGGCAAGACGAATGTTTGACCCGAGAGGCATGGTATCGTTTGCAGCAGAGCATGAAGGAGGCGCTGGACGGCATCACTCTGGGTTATCTCTGCCGGGGAAAGCCAGCCGACCAGCGGCGAGACAAGGAGAAGAAACACGAGAGCAGGCGGTGATTTGGTGCGTGAAGTAGGCGAAGTTGTGGCGGTTATGTCTGACAGAGCCCAAGTGAAGATGATCCGTTCCGAAATGTGTGCCAAGTGTGGCCGCTGCGGTACGTTTGCCGAAGGGGAAAAGCAGGAGGTCATCGTGGAAGTACTTGACCCGGTGGGAGCCGAGGTGGGAAGCCGGGTGGAAGTGGAACTGGGGGGCCGCGAGATGCTCACTGCTGCGTATGTCCTCTATCTCATACCATTGGCTCTGGCCTTGGTTGGCTATGGGCTGGGTACCTGGTGGCACAATGAACTCACCGGAGCATTGGGAGGAGCATTTGGGCTTGCTGTATCCTTCTATATCCTGCGTTATCTTGACGGGACACTGGCGCGCCAACGTCGTTTTCTGCCCGTGATCGTCCGTACGGTCAAGTGATCAGGACTTGGGCATATAGCCTTCATCAGTCAGTGCGTCAAGGAACTCTTCTTGTTGTTGGCGTCTGATGAGCAAATGCCTCTTTGTCAGCTGCCCTTCGATGAAGGGAGCCAGCCGCTCAGATGCTTGTATTTCCCGGGCTAGCTGCTCATCCTCGCAATTGAGAACCAACACATCCAAAAGTTCCAACTTGCCATACGTGGAGCCCCATTCGTCCAACAAGGACATGATGTTCTTAGGCGGTGCATGTTTGGCGCCCTTTTTCAGGAAGTCGATGATATCCTCAATGGTCATTCCCGAGTTCAACGCCCGATAGATGGAACGCTTGCTCACGCGATAGACCATGAGCTGGTCCGGGTGCTGGAGATCAGCAAAGGTTTCCAGTTTCCAGAGTAAATCTGGGTGAAGATTCTTGGGTACAAGCAGCTCGTAGTTGGGCTGAACGAAAAAAGTCGACTCGGTGGGTGCATGCAGCTGGAGGTGGCGACCAAAGTCGTTGAGCCGGCACATCTGCTCTCCGCCTGTCTCTGTCATCTCGAGCATGCCAAGCAGGCGCAGGGGCGTGAAGCAGAAGCGATCCGCCCGGGCCCCCAGCCCCTGCCAGATCTGACCCAATGAAAAGGTTTCCATTTCCCTGAGCAGGGCATTGACGCGCAAGAGAGCATCGGGGGGAGCCAGGCGCAACAGTCCGTAGAGAGTCTCCAAGTCGCTGTCCTGTTGCAGATAGGCTTCCTGCCAGAATGCGTAGAGATCTAACACTTTCTCCTGTGGGGTAATGGCCAGCCATGGCTCTAAGGCACGGGCAGGTACCAAACGCCCCTGGTGGTTGTCGACGAGGCGGCGTGAGCGGCAGTAGTAATAGAGCAAAGCGACGGTTGGTGGGTACTTGACCGGCACCGGTCCTTCTTCGGGGAGAGACTCTTTGATGCCCAGATAGGTGAGAATATCACGCTGCGCTCGCTTGAACATGCCCCCCGATTGCGTTAGTTTAACTGGATGCTTATCCAAATAGGAAAGAAACAGATAAAGCAGACGGACTGCACGCAAACCATCAGCATCACTGGGCTCGGGCTGGGGGCATGTTCGGGAGCAGTTCTGCCAGATGCCCTGGGTCAGTTTGGGTATAATGATCTCTCGTAAAGGGTCCGGGACAATGTATACTTGACGATAGTTCAGGCGCTTGGTGTAGACCAGACCGTAATCCATCAGCAGTTGTACGACTCTCCCCGCATTGCGTCGCCATTGTCGGGTGGTTTGATTGAGCTTTTGGTGGCATTGCTCCACCACCAGACCCTTTCCCTGCCGACACAGGCAGATGAGTTTGAGAGCCCACAGGTGCTCATCTTTGAGGGACGAAAGCAAAGAGTCCCGGGCCCGAGATACAAGGATTTGGCCCAATTGCTCGGTCAGGGTTTCATTTTGCGTATTGACTTCATATTGCCCGGCCAGCCTTTGGAGAGCATCGTCGCTTAGCTGGTTCAAACACTGCCTAAGCTCCAAACATCATACCTCCTTAGCCCTCAGTAAAAGATATATGTTTCTCGAGAGTCCCGTGGATCTCCTGCTATGAACACTATGTAGATCCGTACTATCTCTCTAGATGGCGCGGAATGGTCAGGCCCCACACCAGGATGAGGGGCGGTGAGAGAAGATATCCTAATATGGGATTTTGTCCTGGTAAGATGGGGTCAAGTAGTATGATTTGCAGGAACCTGTCGCGTGGGCCGAGAAGTCAAACCGATGCTTATGACCGGGCCGAGGAGGATGTCATGCTATTGGATGATCTGAATGAAATGCAAAGACGAGCCGTGACCCATGCCGCGGGCCCCCTCTTGATTCTGGCAGGAGCCGGAAGCGGCAAGACCCGGGTACTCACGCGTCGGTTGGGTTATTTGGTGCAACAAGGCGAAGATCCCCGTCGCATTCTGGCTATCACCTTTACTAACAAGGCAGCGACCGAGATGAAAGAGCGTGTGGAGCACCTGCTGGGCCTCAGTGAACAGGGGTTATGGGTGTCCACGTTCCACGCCACATGTCTTAGGTTGCTGCGCCGGGAGTTTCACCGTCTGGGGCGCCGCAACGATTTCTCGGTGATGGATACGACCGATCAGAAGGTCTTGGTGCGCCAGGCGGTAAAGGAACTGCAACTGAACGAGAGAGAGTTTCCGGCTGTGCGCATGCGTGCGGCGATCTCTCGCGTGAAGAATGAACTGCGCACGGCAAGCGAGTACCGGACGCAGGCTAGCGGTTTCTTTGAGGAGAAGCTCGCCCGGGTCTACGAGGCGTATCAGAGGCTTCTTGCAGAGAACAACGGTCTTGATTTTGATGACCTCATTCTGGAGGCCGTCCGTTTGCTCCGTGACCACGACGAGATTCGAGACTATTATCAAGATTATTTCCGCCATGTCCTGGTTGACGAATATCAGGACACCAACTATCCCCAATACTTGCTGGTCAAATTGTGGAGCGGCAAGCACAAAAACCTCTTTGTTGTAGGGGACGAGGATCAGAGCATATATGGATTCCGCGGGGCGGATATCCGTAACATCTTGGACTTTGAACAGGACTATCCTCAGGCGGCCATCATCAAGCTGGAGCAGAATTATCGCTCCACCCAGAACATATTGGATGCAGCGCACAACGTCATTGAGAAGAACAGCCAACGCAAGGGCAAACGACTGTGGACCTCCAAGCAAGCCGACAATACCACGGTCCTCTGTACGGTGGCTGATGAAGGGCAAGAGGCCAGCTATGTGCTACAGGAGATTGAGAACAGGGTAGCGGCCGGCGCAAGGCGGGCCGACTTTGCCGTGTTATACCGTACCCATGCTCAGTCGCGCGCGCTGGAAGAGGTCTTTGTCCGCCAGGGTGTCCCTTACACCATCGTTGGGGGTACCAAGTTCTACGAGCGCAAAGAGATTAAGGATCTGTTGGCCTACTTGCGACTCATGGTCAACGACTATGATTTTCTCAGCTTATTGCGGGCGGCACAAAACCCCCGGCGCGGTTTGGGGATGACGAGTTTGCAGCGCCTGGAGACCTATGCAAGAGAAAAAGGGTGTTCGGTGCGCGAGGTTCTGCGCGATGCGGACAAGGTGTCCGGCTTACGCGGCGGGGCGGTGCGCTCCGCGCTCGCTCTGGGAGAGATCTTGACCGAGCTAGCCCAGAGCGATCAGGCCAGCGTGGCCCCATGTATCACCCGAGTTCTCGAGCAAACAGGTCTCTGGGAGGAACTCAGCCGGCAATCCGACAGCGATGTCGAGTTGGAGGGACGCCAGGAGAACCTCAGAGAATTCATCACCGTGGCCGAAGGCTATGATGAAGATCAGGGCGGAGATCTAGCCGGATTCCTAGAATGGGTTAGTCTGATGACGGATGTGGATACTTATAGTGATGTTGATGACCGGGTGGTGCTCATGACCATCCACTCGGCCAAGGGTCTGGAGTTTGACACCGTATTCTTGGTGGGGATGGAAGAGGGGCGTCTCCCGCACATCCGGTCCTTGTACGCACAAGGAGAGATCGAAGAGGAAAGACGGCTTTGCTATGTGGGAATGACCCGGGCCCAAAACCACCTACATCTGGTGACAGCCCAGCACAGGAGCCTGGCGGGAAGCAGCGGTCCGGCCCTTCCCTCTCGTTTTCTGCAGGACATTCCTCCCGATCTCCTAGAGGAAACTCGCTATCCGCAACGCTCTGGCCGCGATGGCAACCGCCTTCTATCCCGGCCGGTTCGCCCAGCGAGGAAGGGGGCCGGGGACATCACCTTTCAAGCGGGGGATAAGGTGCAGCATGAGAAGTGGGGAAGCGGCACGGTGGTAGCCGTTCAGGGTCAGGGCGAAGACGCCAGGATCACGGTGGCTTTTGCCGGCGAGGGACTCAAGCAACTGCTAGCCAAATTTGCCCCGCTCAAGAGAGCAGGTGAGTGAGGGTGGAAAAGGAAGCAAGGGTTCGGGAACTACGGGAGAGGATCCGCTATCATGAGCATCGCTATCATGTCCTTGATGATCCAGTGATGAGCGACGCCGAGTTTGATGTGTTATTTCAAGAACTGCTGGAACTGGAAGCCGAGCATCCCGAGCTGGTGGTTCCTGACTCCCCAACCCAACGTGTAGGCGGTGCGCCGCTGGCGGGTTTTGAAACGGTCCGGCATAGCGAGCGGGTGCTGGGCTTGAGCAATTCGTTCAGTCGCGAGCAACTCGACGCTTTCGTGCGCCGGAGCCAACAAGAGGTAGCACCAGCTTACATCGTGGAGCCCAAAATCGATGGTCTCTCGGTCATTGTCACATATCGCCAAGGCGTGTTCGCGGGTGGTGCTACGCGCGGTGATGGCGCGGTGGGTGAAGATGTTAGCGCCAATTTACGCACCATTCGCAGCCTGCCTTTGTCCCTGTCCGGTGCTCCCCAAAGGGTCGAACTCAGAGGTGAGGTGTTCCTGTCACGAGTGGCGTTTGCGCGTCTCAATGCCCAGCGCCAAGCGGAGGAACAGCCTCTGTTTGCCAATCCGCGCAACGCCGCCGCTGGTTCCTTGCGTCAACTGGATCCAAAGATAGCTCGCGAGCGCCATCTGCAGGTTGTCTTCTATGAGCTGCGCTCGGTGGAAGAGGTGGAGGTTTCCAGCCACCAAGAGGCACGTGATGCCATGGCCAGCTGGGGTCTTCCTGTGGTGGAGGGGAGTCGCGTTCAGGCTGCCGATGAGCTGTGGGCACAAGTTGAACGCTGGCAACGGCTCCGCCCCGAACTGCCCTATGACATCGATGGTGTGGTGGTCAAGGTTGATTCTTTGCGGGTGCAGAGAGAACTTGGGGCTACCAGCCATAGTCCGCGCTGGGCCGTGGCGTTTAAGTTCCCGGCCGAGCAGGTTATCACGCAAGTGCGTGACATCACCATCAATGTGGGGCGAACCGGTGTCTTGACCCCTACGGCCCAACTGAAGCCGGTGAAGGTTGCCGGTTCAACGGTCAGTCGAGCTACGTTGCACAATGCAGACATCATTGCCGAGCGTGATGTGCGCATTGGCGACTATGTCATCGTGCAGAAGGCCGGCGATGTCATCCCCGAGATCGTGGGCGTGCTCAAAGAGAGACGCACCGGTGGGGAAGTCGAGTTCCGTATGCCCGAGCAGTGCCCGGTCTGCTGGACCCCTGTTCAGCGTCTTCAGGGAGAATCGGCTACGCGCTGCACCAATTTTCTGGGATGTGCCGCACAACTGCGCGAAGGGCTGATCCATTTCGTGTCGCGTAGTGCGATGAACATTGACCGAATGGGCCCGGCCCTCATAGACCAGCTTCTGGCCACAAAGATGGTGAAAGATGCCGGCGATTTGTATTTTCTCACCAAGCCTGAGCTCTTGTCACTGCCTCGCATTGGCGCCAAGTTAGCTGATAAGCTGCTTGCATCCATCGCCAAGAGCCGCAAAGCCGGTTTGGGCCGAGTGCTGTTTGCCCTCGGAATCAGGCATGTGGGGCAGAGGGCAGCCCAGATTCTTGCGGATGAATTCGGTGACATCTGCTCTATTGCGGAGGCGACTCCAGGCCAGCTGGCGGCCATCGCCGAAATCGGGCCCAAGACGGCCGAGGCTGTCCACAGCTTCTTTGGCACCGAGCAGGCGCGCGAACTTGTGGAAAAACTGCGCAGCGGTGGTGTGCAACTGGTCCAAGTTATACCCTCCCGGCAACCGTTGCCTTTGGCTGGCCACAGTTTTGTGTTTACTGGCACCCTACAGCACTGGACGCGCCCCCAGGCAGCTGATGCGGTTGAAGCGCGTGGGGGACGCGTGACCAGCAGTGTGTCGAAGCATACTGATTATCTCGTGGCCGGGGCCAAGGCCGGCAGCAAATTGTCCCAGGCCCGGCGCCACGGGGTAAAGATACTGTCGGAAGAAGAGTTTGAGGAGCTGTTGAAGTGACGGATGTTTCAAGCCTCCATGCGGAGGTAGAGAAGGCAGCAGAACTTGCGGGTATTCAACTCAACGAAGCAGACCTTGCCCTCTTCACTGAGCAACTCGAGCGGGCGGTCATGAGCCTTGTTTCCCTTCTGGAACTGGATGTAAGCAACGTAGAGCCCACCGGCTGGTTGACGTCTTCCAGCGCGCAGGTCATGCGCGAAGATGAGCCCGGTGAGGTGTTGGGAACCCACCGTGCTTTACGCATGGCTCCACGAACTCGGAATGGATATGTGCAGGTGCCGCCGGTGATGAAGGGAGAGGGATGACCTTGCCAGAGCTGTTCCAACTGTCACTTCACGAAGCTGGACAGGGGCTAAGGCGTCAGGAGTTTTCTGTGGTGGAACTGGCTCGGTCTTATGAAGGGCGTATAGAGGAGACTGAGCCTCATTTGGGCTCGTTTATTGCGCTCGCCGAACCCTCCCTGTCGCATCAGGCCCAAAGTCTAGGCCCAAGCACCGGCCAGAAACACTCTTGGTTGTGGGGCATTCCGGGAGGGATTAAGGACAACATATGCACCTCGGCTCTCCCTACCACCTGTGCCTCTTTGAGCCTGGAGGGCTTTGTCCCTCCGTACACTGCTACGGTGGTGAGCCGTTTGGAGCAGGCTGGTTATCTGTGTGCGGGCAAGACCAATTTGGATGAATTCGCCATGGGTTCTTCTACCGAGACATCAGCATTTGGGCCCACTGTCAACCCTTGGGATAGTTCGCGTGTGCCGGGAGGCTCCAGCGGTGGTTCAGCAGCAGCAGTGGCATCTGGTCAGGTAGCTTTTGCCCTGGGGTCAGATACGGGGGGCTCGATTCGACAACCCGCCGCCTTCTGTGGGGTGGTGGGGCTCAAACCTACCTATGGTCTTTTGTCCCGCTACGGACTGATAGCTTACGCATCCTCCCTGGATCAAGTGGGCATATTCACTCGCACTGTGTACGATGCGGCGTTAGTATTACAAGAACTGGCGGCTCATGATGCCAAGGATGCCACCTCGAGTCGGAGGCCGCTGGTGCGTTATGCAGAGGCTTCGCCTTACGATCTTCAAGGTGTGCGTATCGGGGTGCCTGAAGAGTGTTTCGGCCTCTCCATTCAACCTGAGGTTAGCGATGTGGTCAGGGCGGCCATCAGAGCCTTGGCCGAAGCCGGGGCCCACATTGAGCTGTGTTCCTTGCCCCACTTGCCCCATGCCCTGGCCGTATACCGCGTCATCGCCGCAGCGGAAGCCTCCTCCAATTTGGCGCGGTTTGACGGTGTTGCGTATGGACAGCAAGGTCACGGAGATACGGTCGGGACGATGATCCGGTCCGGGCGCAGCACTTTTATCGGAGATGAGGTGAAACGTCGCATATTGCTTGGGACTCTTCTTCTGCAAAGAGGAGAAGGCAGCTCCCGTTATGAGCACGCCCAGCGTGTGCGCACCCTAATCTGTCGTGACTACGAGCGTGCGTTTTCCCGCTTTGATGTGCTGGCATGCCCTACGACTCCTACTGTGGCCTTAGAGTCGGGCCAGTGGGCTGATGATACATGTGGTTTGGGCGAAGCCGATCTTTTCACCGCTCCGGTCAATTTGGCTGGTTTGCCAGCGATCTCTGTGCCCTGTGGCTTGAGCGGCGCCCTGCCGGTGGGATTACAGCTGATCGCACCGGCCCATAAGGAGAAGAGACTCTTGGGTGTGGCTCGGGCGTATGAAGAGTGCCAGCCCTTTGATGGGAACAGGCGAGGTCCCCTCTATGGCCGGAGGAGATGAAACCAATGAATTTCATACCTCTCATTGGACTGGAAATACATGCCGAACTGGCCACCCAGAGCAAGCTGTTTTGCTCTTGCCCGGTCGCATTTGCCCATCAGCCCAATGATTTGACCTGCCCGGTGTGCCTTGGGCTGCCCGGGAGCTTACCGGTCCTCAACCGGCGAGCGGTTGAACTCGCCGTCCGAGCCATACTGGCCCTGGGAGGAGAGGTGAATCCTCTTTCCTCTTTTGCTCGTAAGAACTACTTCTATCCTGATACGCCCAAAGGATACCAGATTACTCAGCATCAGTACCCGTTGGGCTGGGGTGGAAAGGTCTTGGTGGAGGGCGAAACCCACCGGCAGAAGGTGGGCATTCGACGCATACACCTGGAAGAGGATGCGGCGAAGCTCGTACACGAGGGAGCAGGGGATGGACCACTCGAGCAGGCTCAGGCCACACTCGTGGACTACAACCGGTCGGGTGTGCCCCTGATAGAGATTGTGTCGGAGGCAGAGATGGAAACGCCCGAGATGGCACAGGGTTTTCTGGAGGAGGTCAAGCAGATTCTGCAATATACGGGCGTATCACATGGTCGCATGGAACAGGGGTCACTTCGGGTTGACTGCAACATCTCTTTGAGACCCGAAGCGAGCCTGTCATGGGGTCAGCGCGTGGAGTTAAAGAACCTGGCTTCCTCGCGTAGCCTGGTTAGGGCTTTGCATGATGAGATTAAGCGGCAAGAAGGGCTCTTGCGGGCCCAAGAGCCCGTGCTGCCGGAGACCCGGCACTGGGATGAACGACGCGAGATCTCGGTGGCGTTGCGCGGCAAGGAAACAGAAAGCGAGTATCGCTATCTTCCCGAAGCAGATCTGCCCCCACTTCTTTTGGAGCGGAGCTGGATTGCACAGATAGAGGCAAACCTGCCCCAGTTGCCGGGAGCGAGGCGAAGGCGTTTGACAGAGCAATATGGCCTATCGCGTTACGCGGCCAGAGTATTGGCAGACTCACGGTCTCTGGCAGATTTCTACGAGGAAACGGTGGCAAACGATGTGGATGCCAAGCTGGCTGCCAACTGGATCATGGGAGAACTGATGCACCAGGTCAAGGAGAGAAGGACAACCTTTTGCCAGTTGCCCTTTGCTCCCGCTGCATTGGCCCGGCTTCTCTCCATGACGGCCGATGGCACCATTAGTTCAGCTGTTACCAAGAAGGTATTAGACCGGATGTGCAAAGAAGATATTGATCCAGTGGAGTGGGTGGAAACGAAGAACCTGACGCAGATTACGGATCAAGAGACCCTTTCTGTGGTGGTGGATAGGATTCTGAAGGAGAATCGCGCTGCGGTGGAGAGTTTTCGACAAGGAAAGAGTAAGGCCCTGGATCGCTTGGTAGGAAAGGTCATGCAGGCCACACATGGAAGAGCAAAGCCCCGTTTGGTTCATGTCTTATTGCGAAAAGGCTTAGCCCGTACCATTGACGAACACGAGTAATGCCCGATGTCTGGCTCGTCTACGGATATATCGCAAGGGAGGAATGATGGTGCCCTCAAAGATAGCGCCCCTGCACCTGCGAGAGTTGGTTCAGCGCCTTCCGGGGGCGGTGGCCCTCTTTGCTGAGCCGCTGAGCGCGCATACCAGTTTTTCGGTGGGCGGGCCCTGCGATCTTATGCTCATTCTTTCTCAAATGTACGAGCTGCAAGAAGCTTTGTCTTATTGTCATGAGCACAGCCTACCGTGGTTCGTTCTTGGCAGAGGCTCGAATCTTCTGGTATCCGACAGAGGGGTGCGCATGGTGGCCATCAAGCTGGCCGGACAATTCAGTGACTACCACATTGATGAAAAGGGGTGCGTGCTTGCGGGAGCGGCCGTGCCGCTGGCGGCTTTGGCCCGTGCCTGCGCCCAAGCCGGCTGGAAGGGACTGGAGTTTTGCGCAGGTATACCCGGGAGTCTTGGGGGCGGAGCCATTATGAATGCAGGTGCATACGAAGGACAAATGGCCGATGTGGTTAAGCGGGTGGAGTTGGTGGAGCCGCCTCATGCTTCTGTCTGGCGGGAGGCCAAAGACCTTGCTTTTGCATACCGTAAGAGCAATTTGCAGTATGCACCCACCGTGGTCACAAGAGTTGAGATGGCCCTTACCCGCGGGGATCCGGTAACACTTGTGGCCCGCATAGATGAGTTGGAGAGAAAACGCTGGCAAAAACAGCCGCTGGAGCTACCCAGTGCCGGGAGTTTCTTCAAGCGTCCGCCGGGTCATTATGCGGCGGCACTCATTGAGAAGGCGGGACTCAAAGGCGTGAGAATCGGCGGTGCCCAAGTATCTCCATTGCATGCAGGTTTCATCGTCAACGCAGACCACGCCAAAGCTGCTGACATTCTGGCTCTCATGCACCACGTGCAGAGCGAGGTCCATGAGAAGTTTGGCATCTTATTGGAGCCGGAAGTCCGCATCCTTCCGGAGCAGCCTCATGCCTGAGCGCAAGTGCGATGTGACCATTACGGGTCTTACCGGCCGGGGCCAAGGCGTGGGTAAGATCAAAGGGCAGGTGGTCTTCGTTCCGGGAGGACTACCCGGCGATCGAGTGAGAGTAGCGGTGACTCGGGCCAAGAAGAACTACCTGGTGGGGCGGGTGGAGAAACTCCTGGAGCCTTCTGCCCAGCGGGTAGAAGCGACATGCCATCTTTCCGGTGACTGCGGCGGTTGCCAGTTGCAGGAGCTTTCCTATTCCTCGCAGCTGCAGTGGAAGCGTGAATGGGTGGTGGAAGCGCTCAACCGCATCGGCGGCCTGAGCGCTCACGTTTTGCCGACCTTGCCTGCGCCCATCATCTGGAATTACCGCAACAAGGCTGCGTTCCCGGTGGGATACGACCGAGGACGACTGGTTGCCGGTTGCTATATGCCCGGGACACACCGAATTGTTGATAGTGAGGCCTGTAGCATACAGCATGAGAAGAGCAACTGTATCTTGCGTGAGACCAAGAACTTGCTGCGTGAACTCAAGGTGCCCGTGTATGATGAGCGCTCGCATCGCGGTCTCATCCGCCACCTGGTGGCCAGAGTCGCTGTCGGCACGGGAGAGAACATGGCGGTGCTGGTGACCAAGAACAAGCGCTTTCCCCAAGGCACGAAACTGGCCAAAGCCTTGATGGACAGAGTGGATGGGCTGTGCAGCGTCGTGCAGAATGTGAACCCCGCGAAGACCAATATCATCCTGGGGACTGAGAATCGCACTCTTGCCGGGAAGTCTCATATTGATGACATCATGGGTGATGATGAACTAGGGCGTCTGACCTTCCGCATTTCTCCTCACGCCTTCTACCAAGTAAATTCAGCACAAGCAGTCAATCTCTACCGGCTGGTGCGCCAGTATGCTAACCTGCAGGGAACTGAGACAGTTCTGGACCTTTACTGTGGCGTGGGTACCATCACCCTTTTCGTGGCCAAAGTGGCACAGCGAGTGGTGGGAGTAGAGGAAGTACCGGCAGCTGTCAGCGATGCCAGACTCAATGCGAAACTCAACGCCATCGACAATGCGGAATTTCTCGCGGGCAGGGCTGAGCATCTCATGCCGAGCTTGCTGGGTCAGGGGGTATCACCCCAAGTGATCATCATAGATCCGCCGCGGGCGGGGTGCGATCAGAGGATTCTTCACGCCATGATACAAGCGCAACCGGATCGTCTTATCTATGTTTCGTGTTATCCGCCTACGTTGGCCCGGGATTTGAAAGTCCTTGCCGGGGGGGGGCTACAGACCCACAAGGATCCAGCCTGTGGACATGTTTCCCATGACCAGTCACGTTGAGACGGTAGTACTGCTGACAAGAAAATAAAAGTAGATGCCGTTGAAATAAGCTAATCAAGCTGTTTTATTGAGTCTATATAATTGTGTAAAATGGGAAAGT